>NZ_JBLNNF010000013.1:0-215503 GCF_047784845.1 Pseudomonas sp. NFX98
ACGGCGTGCGCCGGTTCTCCGCATCGACCCAGACCACCGTCTCGCCGTCGATTTCCAGGCGTTGGGCCAGCGAATGGCTCCAGCCAAAACCGAGGCCGCCGTCGAGTTCCACGGCGCTGGTGCGATACAAACGGGTGAACTCGAACGGCAGCAGCCCATCAAGCACGCCGTCAGTCAGGGTCAGCAGTTCTTCGCCGGAGACCAGCGACACCGGGCAGCCGTTGGTGCACGTCAGCGCGGCACAATCGGCGCTGTCGCCGTTGGGGTTTTTCGCCTGAACCGAAACATCATCCCGATGTTCCTGCCAGCCAAGCCGTGTCTTGGCTTCGGATTTGTTGCGAGCAATGGCGACCGGATTGTCCACTAAGACATCCGCTGCTCCCGCCGCACTGATCTGTAGAGGCACCGCTGGCGCAGGCCTCAGCGGTGCGTTCCGGGCATTGAGCATCAACGGTTTGAGTGCGCTCGCATGAATGCTCAGATCAGAGCGCCTCGCCAGCTCCGACATCCGTAAACCCGCGGCAGCCAACCAACGCCGAGCACGCTCGGACTTGATCTTGTTGAGCACCTTGACGCTGATGCCGAGCTTCAAGCCTGTAGGACCGGTCAGTCGCACGAGCAGGAAACTGATCAACAGCTCTGTGCGAACTTGCGCCACGACTTCAGCGATGTATTGCGGCGGCAGCATCCGCAGCCAACTGGTGAAAGCCGCCAGATGAATGAACATCAATGGTTCGTCGCTTAGCACCAGCAACACATTGGCGATGGTTTCGGACGAGGCCTTCAGCAGCGCCTCAATTTCCGCTTCGCTCAAGTACTCCAGGAGCTTTGCGCTATTGGCCTGGAGGTCGGAGATCAGGGCGTAGAGCTGCTTAACGTCATCCCACAAGCCGTGCAGCGAGTTTTCGAAGCCACGCCAGTCAGCGCGTTGCAGCATGCCGTAGCGTTCAATGAAGGCTGCCTCGGAAAACCCGGCCCACAAAGGTTGAAACTCGGTACTCCATTCATTGCGCAACCAGCCTTCGAGTTCGCCGAGGACGCCTTGATAGGAGTCGTAAAGCGCCTTGACGTGATCGCGGGTGACGTTGGGAAAAAAGGTGATGCGATAGCGATTGCCGCGCCAGCAGTCGGCGACTTCAAGGATGCCGCTGGGGCCGATGGTTTTATGAATCGGCTTGCCATACTGCGGTTCGCCCTGGCCTTCGTTGATTAACGGCTCAAGCATCACCGGCGTATTGCCGATGGGCACGAAGCGCGCGGCTTCAAACATGTGCACCAGTGTCAGCGGGCCGTTGGCCGGGCACATGGCAATCGTTGAACTGACGGGAGTGGTGGATTTCTTCGATGCGCTGAGGCGAACTTCATGGCCGACCTTGAACACCTGCTCGACATCCAGAGTCCCGCCGGCCCAGAAGCTTTCAGCCCAGGCTTCGTAATCGTTGAGACAGAGACGGAAATCACCGAGCAGCGCTTCGATGTCCGGCTGCTTCGGGTTCATCGCAGCCACCACCAGCAAGCCGATGGTGTTGTTCAGGGCCAGCAGCTTGTCGGGATCGAACATTCGCGGTCTTTCGCTCGGGTGAAGAGGGAGCGCGAAACTCTGCGATGGATCAATCGAGAAAGAAGTCGGGAAAAACGGTATTTGGTGTAGGGCGAATCGCTAAATCATCGATATCGCTTCTGCGCGGCTCGGGTTTTGCCCGTTGCTCCATGTCGCCGCCGCCCGCTATGCTGCTGAACCCTTTAATCAATCACGGAGCCGGCTGCACCTGAGCCGCCTGGGATGTCATTGAAAACGGATCAGATGCGATGAATGCAGCGCTGGATGAGTTCGGCCCGATCAAGGCCGTGATTTTCGATATGGACGGCTTGCTGCTGGATACCGAGGGCATTTACACCGAGGTCACGTCGATCATTGCCGGGCGTTACGGGCGGACCTTCGACTGGAGCCTCAAGCAACACATCATCGGTCGCGGTGCCGGTGACCTAGCACGTTACGTGGTCGAGGCGCTGGACCTGCCAATTACAGCCGAAGAGTTTCTGCTGATCCGCGAGCCGTTGATGCGTGAGCGTTTTCCTACAGCACAGGCGATGCCTGGCGCACAGGAACTGGTCCGGCATCTGAAGGCTCACAACATTCCCATTGCGGTGGGCACCAGTTCGTCGAGTCAGTCGTTCGGCCAGAAAACCACGCTGCACCGCGATTGGTTCGCCATGTTCGACTTCATCGTCACCGCCGATGACCCGGAAGTCGGCGCGGCCAAACCGGCACCGGACATCTTTCTGACCGCAGCGCGGCGTTTGGGTGTCGCACCGCAGGATTGTCTGGTGTTCGAGGATTCGCCGTTCGGTGTCACGGCGGCGAAAGCAGCGGGGATGACGGCGATTGCGATTCCGGATGCGGCCATGGCTGACGAAAAATACGCACACGCCGATGGCATTCTTCGTACGCTGAAAGCCTTCAAGCCGAGTGCGTTTGGCTTGCCGGCGCTTGAGTGGGTTTGACGATAAAAAATGTGGGAGCAAGCCCGCTCCCACATTTGGATTGCGTTTAACTCATCAGGCGCCAAAACCACCGTCGATGGTCAGGCTCGCACCCGTGATATAGCCGGCCTCGGGACTGACGAGGTAGGCGACAAAACTGGCGATCTCTTCGGCTTTGCCATAACGCCCTACAGCCATCAGCGGGATCAGGCTGTCGGCGAAGTCGCCATCGGCCGGGTTCATGTCGGTATCGACCGGGCCCGGTTGCACGTTGTTGATGGTGATGCCTTTAGGGCCGAGGTCACGGGCCAGGCCCTTGGTCAGGCCGACCAGCGCCGATTTGCTCATGGCGTACGGACCGCCACCGGCGAAGGGCATGCGATCGGCGTTGGTGCTGCCGATGTTGATGATCCGGCCGCCTTCGGTCATGTGTTTGGCCGCGGCCTGGGTGGCGATGAACACGCTGCGCACGTTGATGGCCAGGGTCTGGTCGAAATCTTCGAGTTTGAAATCTTCCAGCGGTGCAACGGCCAGCACACCAGCGTTGTTGACCAGGATATCCAGTCGACCAAAGGTCTCTACCGTCGCCGTAACTGCGTTGCGAATGGCTTCGGCGTCGGCACTGTCAGCCTTGATGGCCAGGGCCTTGCCGCCGTTGGCGATGATGGTGTTTTGCAGTTCTTCAGCCTTTGCCGTGGAGCTGACGTAGGTGAAGGCAACGGTCGCGCCTTCAGCGGCCAGGCGTTTGACGATGGCTGCGCCGATGCCCCGGGAACCGCCTTGAATCAATGCCACTTTGCCGCTGAGGTTCTGAGTAGTCATATCGATCTCCAAGTCCCGAGGCGAGATGTCCCGGTTGATGGAGCCTAGTATCGATTCAGGATTGCAGGCTGTGTAGACGGTAATTGCTATAGTCTGTGTAAACCAGAAGTTTATAGTGATGCGCCATGGAAACCTTCAGCAGTATCGAATGCTTTGTACGCAGTGCCGAAGTCGGCAGCTTCGCCGAAGCCGCGCGGCGCTTGAGCCTGACGCCGGCGGCGGTGGGCAAAAGCGTGGCCAAACTGGAAGCACGACTGGGTGTGCGGCTGTTTCAGCGCAGCACCCGCAGCCTGACGCTGACCGAGGCCGGTCAGCTGTTCTTGAGTCAGGTCAGTGCCAGCCTGACGACCATCCAGAACGCCGTTGCTCATCTGGCCAACGCCGAAGGGCGGCCGGCGGGGACTTTGAAAGTCAGCATGGGCACGGTGTTCGGGCGATTGTATGTCGTGCCGCTGCTTGGCGAATTTCTACGGCGCTTTCCGGCGATCAATCCGGACTGGCATTTCGACAATCGCCAGGTCGACCTGATCGGCCAGGGTTTTGATGCAGCGATTGGTGGTGGCTTTGAGCTGCCCCAAGGCGTGGTAGCGCGCAAGCTGGCACCGGCGCATCGGGTGTTGTTGGCTTCAGCAGATTATCTTGCGCGACATGAAGCGATCACGGAACCGGAGGACCTTCAGCATCACGACGGCATCCTGATCCGGTCGCCGCAAACCGGACGCGTGCGTTCCTGGCAGTTGATCGGCCGCAGCCCCCAACACTGCCGCCCGTTGATGATCAAGGCTCGAATGACCATGAGCGATTCGGATGCGGCATGCGCCGCCGCAGCACAAGGCCTGGGCATTGCGCTGGTGAGCATGCCGTTTGCGGTGAATTATCTGGAGGCGGGCACGTTGCAGCGAGTGCTGCCGGACTGGTACATCGATGACGGCAGTATTTCGATCTACTACGCGGAACATAAACTGCTGCCGGGCAAGACCCGGGCGTTTGTTGATTTCATTATCGAGCAGTTTGCGGAGCAGGGGTTGGGGCAGCGGTTCAGTGCAATTTGAACAGGGCTGAAACCGAGGCGTGGCCATCGCGGGCAAGCCACGCTCACACAGGTTCTGTGCCTGCCTCAATAATGAAAACGACGCAGATCCTGTGGGAGCCAGGCTTGCCCGCGATGAACGATAACGCGGTCTATCGCATAAACTTCTGCGGCCAGCCAATGATGTTCTTTGGCCGCGGTGTCGCATAAGTCCGCACTTTCGAGGTCGACAATCCCAACCGCACCAACGACTCGGCGATGGTTACCGCCGCCGTCACACCATCAATCACCGGCACGCCGGTACGTTGGCGGATCTGCTCATCCAGCCCGGCCATGCCGCCGCAGCCCAGGCAGATCACTTCGGCTTTGTCCTGGGTCACCGCCAACTCGGCTTGATGCACGATGGCCTCCAATGCGCGTTGCGGTTCGTGCTCCAGTTCCAGCACCGCCAGACCGCTGGCTCGCACCGAAGCGCAGCGGTCCCAGAGCCCGGAGAGTTTCAGGCGATCTTCGATCAGCGGCACGGTGCGGTCGAGCGTGGTGACGACCGAATAGGCGTGACCGAGGAACATCGCGGTGCTCGCCGCAGCGTCGGTGATGTCCACCACGGGCACGTTGAGCAATTCCTGTAGACCTTCGCGGCCGTGTTCGCCATAGCCGGCCTGGATCACGGCATCGAAGGGTTGGTCGTATGACATTACCCGGTCCATGACTGCGATAGCGGCTAGGTAGCTTTCGAAATTACCTTCGATGGAGTCGGCACCGAAGAAGGGCGTCAGGCCGACGATTTCCGTGCCGGGTGCGGCCACGGCCTGGGCCGAGCGGGCGATGGCCTGGGTGATGGATTCGGTGGTGTTGACGTTGACCACGAGAATTCGCATGGGAAGTCCTTATAGCGGGTGGTTCTGCGGCCCGACGCTGCCGGGCCGCGATGGAGTTAATGGCTGACGTTGTCGACCGCGATGGCTTCGCCGCTGACGTCGGCGTAGTGCGGTTGGCGTTTGGCGATGATCAGGTAGAGCAAGCCGGCAATCGCGGCGCCAATCAGCCAGGAGAACGGCGACACCAAATGGAAGCCCGGTACCAGCGCCAGGACGATGGCGATCAGGGCTGCGGGAATGAATGCCGCCACGGCGCGCAAATTGACTCCACGGCTGTAGTAATAAGCGCCGTTCGGGTCTTCGCTGTACAACTGCGGCACGTTGACCTGACCTTTTCGTACAAGCCAGTAGTCGACCATGATCACGCCATACAACGGGCCGAGCAGCGCGCCGAGACCCGACAGGAAGTACACGATCACCAATGGGCTGTTGTAAAGGTTCCACGGCAGGATCAGCACGGCGATGGTCGCGCTGATCAACCCCGCGCGGCGGAAGGTCAGGTATTTCGGCGCCAGGTTGCTGAGCACAAAGGCCGGGGCAACGAAGTTGGCCATGATGTTCACCGCCACGGTGACGATCAGGAACGCCAGGCAACCGAGGACCAGGAAGAACGTGTTGGGAATCGAGGCGATGATTTCTGTCGGGCTTTCGATGATCCGCCCATTGATCTGAAATTGCGCGCCACACAGCAGGACGGTGATGGCGGCGAACACCAGAATGTTGACCGGCAGACCCCAGAAGTTTCCGACCTTGATGGTCTTGCGGCACGGCGACGAGCGCGCGAAGTCGCAGAAGTTGAGGATCAGCGTGCCGTAGATCGCCAGCCACAGTGCGCCGCCGGCAAAGATGTTGCGCCACATCTCGCCACCGGTCAGTGGCTCACGGATCGACCAGGCGATGGTTGCGTTGGCCTGAAAGTACATCCAGGCGGCGAGGGCGGCGACGGTCAGCAAAATCACCGGCCCGGCAAACGCCTCATAACGCCGCACCATCTCCATGCCGTAGGCGAGGATCGCCAATTGCACGAACCAGATTGCCACGAAACACACCCAGCCCAAGGTCGACAAACCGAGAATCGAGTCGTGGTCGTAGTCTGCGAATCCGGGGTGGACGGCGGTCAACAACACGCGGAAGACCACTGATGCCAGGTAAGTCTGAATGCCGAACCAGGCGATGGCGATCACGGCACGGATCAGCGCAGGAATCTGCGCGCCATGAATGCCGAAACTGATCCGGCTGATGACCGGAAACGGCACACCGGTCTTTTGGCCCATGTAGCCGGACAGGTTCATGAAGAAGTACACCAGCGCGGCGCCGATTCCCAGGGACAGGAGAATCTGCCAGCCGCCAAGGCCCAAAGCGTAAAGACCGATGGCGAACGAGTAGTTGGCGATGTTGTGCACATCGTTGGTCCACAACGCGAAGATACTGTAGCGACCCCAGCGTCGGCCTTCGGCCTTGGTTGGCGCGAGGTCTTTGTTGTGCAGGCGGGGGCTGAGCACGACAGATTCAAGTGTTGGATCAAAAGCGGTTTGGGTGGCGTGGGAGGAGGGTAGATCCAGCGCAATATTGTTGTTTGAGAGACTTGTACGCATTCCGGCAGGCTCCTGATGCTCGACACCGCGATGACTGTGCATGAGCGCTTGGCTCGACAAATCTTCGTCGCGGTGTAGCGAATATCATTGGTTACGGGGCATCTGCAGCCTGTACGGGATAGGGCGCTTCAGGCTTGCGGATCTAAAGTGTGTGTATGCTTTGATATGATTGTATACAAAACATGTATGCACTTAAGCGAGTTCCATGCCAGTGGAAGCATCTATGAAATGCGCTGCTCATTTCGTTTTGTTATGGCTTTTCGCCAAGTGACTGAAAAATAGAAAATATAAATTGACCGGTTGAACAGGTATTTATTTTTCTGAAGAGGTTCGGAAAGGTTTGGCAGGGTTGGGAGGCGAAAGAATGTAACTTTTTGGGGCGTAGAAACAAAAAATTGCACACATAAATGCCACCGATGGTGACATTCGTGTGTACACATTTTTTGAGCCGCACACGCACCCTGTAGGAGTGAGCCTGCTCGCGATAGCGGTAGATCAGCCGACACACATGTTGATTGTCAGTCCGTCATCGCGAGCAGGCTCGCTCCTACAGGGGGTTACGCTTTGGATTTGCTGATGATATTCCCCGCATGCAACCCACATTCTTTCTGGGTGGCTTCTTCCCACCACCATCGGCCTTCGCGCTCATGCTGGTTCGGCAGCACCGGGCGGGTGCACGGTTCGCAACCGATGCTGATGAACCCGCGCTCATGCAGGCTGTTGTACGGTAGCTCCAGCATGCGGATGTAGCCCCAGATCTCTTCGCTGGTCATCTGCGCCAGCGGGTTGAACTTGTACAGGGTGCGTTCCGGGGTGGAGAACGCGGTGTCGATTTCCATCACCGCGACGGCACTGCGGGTGCCCGGGCTCTGGTCACGGCGCTGGCCGGTGGCCCAGGCTTTCACGCCGGACAGCTTGCGGCGCAGCGGTTCGATCTTGCGGATGCCGCAGCATTCGCCATGGCCGTCCTTGTAGAAACTGAACAGGCCTTTTTCCTTCACGAACGGTTCGAGTTTGGTGTAGTCCGGCGACACCAGTTCGATGTCGATCTTGTAGTGCTCGCGCACCTGATCGATGAAGCGGTAGGTCTCGGGATGCAAGCGGCCGGTGTCGAGGCTGAACACCTTGACGTTCTTGTTCAGCTTCCAGGCCATGTCCACCAGCACCACATCCTCGGCGCCGCTGAAAGATATCCACAGGTCATCGCCGAACTCGGCAAACGCGAGTTTCAGGATGTCCTGGGCGGATTTGTTGGCATAGGTCGTGGCGAGTTCCACGACGTCGAACGTTGGGCTCATCAGGGCGGCTTCCTACAGGTCGGTGGCGCTGGGCGCTCTATATGGGGCCGATGGTAACAAAAAGCTGCGCCGCTCGGGGCGTCCTCTGCGTTGCGCGGTGGGGGAGGAGTCGCTAGAGTTCGGCCTCGCTCGACTTAATAAACAATACAAATGGGAGTGTCTTGTGGAAATTGCCTGTCTGGATCTTGAAGGTGTGCTGGTCCCGGAAATCTGGATCGCCTTTGCCGAAAAAACCGGGATCGAATCCCTCAGGGCCACCACCCGGGACATTCCCGACTACGACGTGCTGATGAAGCAGCGCCTGCGGATTCTCGACGAACACGGCCTGAAACTCGCCGACATCCAGGAAGTGATCGCCACTCTCAAGCCGCTGGACGGCGCGGTCGAGTTCGTCAACTGGCTGCGCGAGCGCTTCCAGGTGGTGATTCTGTCGGACACGTTCTACGAGTTTTCCCAGCCGCTGATGCGTCAATTGGGCTTCCCGACCTTGCTCTGCCATCGTCTGATTACCGACGACACCGGGCGGGTGACCAGCTATCAGTTGCGTCAGAAAGATCCCAAGCGGCAGTCGGTCCTGGCGTTCAAGAGCCTCTATTACCGGGTGATCGCGGCGGGCGATTCCTACAACGACACCACGATGCTGGGCGAGGCGGATGCCGGGATTCTGTTCCATGCGCCGGATAACGTGATTGCCGAGTTCCCGCAGTTCCCGGCGGTGCATACGTTTGAGGAATTGAAGCAGGAGTTCATCAAGGCGTCTAACCGCACTTTAGGCCTGTAAACCCGCTCACCTGTAGGAGCTGCCGAAGGCTGCGATCTTTTTATCCTGTTGTTAAGAGCAAGATCAAAGGATCGCAGCCTCGTTTCACTCGACAGCTCCTACAGGGGCAGGGTGTCAGAGGTTTTGCAGGGTATCGAGCAGCACCTTCACCTTGGTGATCGATTCCTGATATTCAGCTTGCCACTCGGAATCGGCGACGATTCCGCCACCGCCCCAGCAACACACCTGCCCATCCTTGGCCAGCAAACTGCGAATGGCGATGGAGCTGTCCATCTCGCCGCGCACGTCCAGATACAGCAATGAGCCGCAATACAACCCGCGTCGCGTCGGTTCCAGTTCGTCGATGATCTGCATCGCCCGAATCTTCGGCGCGCCGGTGATCGAGCCGCCAGGGAAGCTGCCGGCAATCAGGTCCAGCGCATCGCGATCATCCGCCAGTTCGCCGGTCACGCTGCTCACCAGGTGATGCACGTTCGGGTAGCTTTCCAGGCTGAACAATTCCGGCACCGATACCGAGCCGGTGCGGCAGGTGCGGCCGAGATCGTTGCGCAGCAAGTCGACGATCATCAGGTTTTCCGCGCGGTCCTTGGGGCTCGCCAGGAGTTCGGCGGCGTTTGCTGCGTCTTCGGCAGGCGACAGACCGCGCGGGCGCGTGCCTTTGATCGGGCGGGTTTCCACATGGCGCTCGCTGACTTTGACGAAGCGCTCCGGCGACAGGCTCAAAACGGCGCCGCCATCGGGCAGGCTCTGAAAACCGGAAAACGGTGTCGGGCACGCCAGCCGAAGTGCGCAGTACGCGGTCCATGGATCACCTTGGCAGGGTGCACGGAAACGCTGGGCGAAATTAACCTGATAGCAATCGCCAGCCTGGATGTACTGCTGGATGCGCTCGATTGCCTGGCGATACTGCTCAGCGCTCAGGTCGGCGTTCATCGGCGCTTGCAATTTGAACGGCGTGGCCGTTTCAGCTACAGGCTGACTGAACAGCTGAATCAGGCGCTGACGTTCGCTGTCGAGCAGCGTCGGGTGAAACACCAGTTGGCTGGTGGCCTGTTGGTGATCGCTGATCAGCGCCCAGGCGTACAAGCCGAAACGTGCGTCCGGCAATTGCAGATCGTCCTGTGCCTGGCTTGGCAGGTTCTCCAGGTGCCGACCGAAGTCGTAGCTCAGATAACCGATCAAACCGCCGGCGAACGGCAGGTCATGGGCGACCGTTGCTTCACCGAGTTGTTTCAGCTTGTCG
This sequence comes from Pseudomonas sp. NFX98, assembly GCF_047784845.1. Classification (NCBI taxonomy): domain Bacteria; kingdom Pseudomonadati; phylum Pseudomonadota; class Gammaproteobacteria; order Pseudomonadales; family Pseudomonadaceae; genus Pseudomonas; species Pseudomonas sp. NFX98. The sequence goes on from NZ_JBLNNF010000013.1 coordinate 10,135, forward strand.
CGCAGGCGTTGCAGGAAATCGCCGCCACTTTCGTCGGGCGATACCGTCAGTTGTTCCAGCGGCCAGGCGCTGAGCAAGTCGTAACGACCGCGGTCGGCGCTGGGGCGGCCACTGTCGAGCAGCACGGCGCCGGGCGCATGACGAATGGCCGCGAAGTACTCGGCGGGGTTGGCGCGATAGGGGAGCGGGTGTACGGAACAGGTCAGCATGGGCGGGGTAGATCAGCCATCGAGGCGGGGGGGCGATTGTAGTCCCCCCGGGGAGTTGCTCCTAGAGGGGATGTGTGGGATCAACCTTCAACCGGCGGAATATGCCCAAACATTTCCTGCACAAATGCCACGCGCTCTTCGACGGTTTCGATCACACCGCGAGCCTTCAGTTCTTCCAGTCGCGCCTCGACGGCATGGGTGCGCAACGTCAGGCCGCAATCGTTGGCAATCTGGATGTTCAAGCCCGGACGGGCATTGAGTTCCAGGATCAGCGGGCCTTTTTCCTGGTCCAGCACCATATCAACGCCGATGTAACCCAGCCCGCACAGCTCATAGCAACCGGCGGCGAGTTTCATGAAACCGTCCCAGTAGGGCAGTTGCACGCCGTCCACCGCATTGGTGGTGTCCGGGTGTTTGGTGATGATGTTGTTCAACCAGGTGCCGCGCAGCGTCAGGCCGGTGGCGAGGTCGACGCCGACGCCGATGGCGCCCTGGTGCAGGTTGGCCTTGCCGCCGGACTGCCGGGTCGGCAGGCGCAGCATGGCCATCACCGGGTAGCCCATCAGCACGATGATGCGGATGTCGGGCACGCCTTCATAGCTGATGCTCTTGAAGATCTGGTCCGGTATCACCCGGTATTCGATCAGCGCCCGGTCGCGGTGCCCACCGAGGGAGTACAGACCGGTGAGAATGCTGGAAATATGGTGCTCGATTTCTTCATGGGGGATGATCTTGCCGGACACCGTGCGGTAGCGACCTTCGAAGCGGTCGGCGACGACAATGATGCCGTCACCGCCGGCGCCCTGGGCCGGCTTGATCACGAAATCGTTGCGCCCGTCGATGATCTCGCCGAGCTTGTCGATTTCCTTCTCGGTGGAGATCACGCCATACAACTCCGGCACATGGATGCCGGCGGCGATCGCACGTTCCTTGGTGATGATCTTGTCATCGACAATCGGGTACAGGCTGCGCTTGTTATACTTGAGCACGTAGTCTGCGTTACGCCGATTGATGCCCATGATGCCCCGGGCTTCCAGGGCCCTCCAGGTTTTCCAGAAGCCGAACATCAAGCGTCAGCCTTTTTCAGGAAGGCCTTGAAGCGCACCAGTTCGGTCAGGCGGTAGCCGCGATAACGACCCATCGCCAACATGAAGCCCACCAGAATCAGCAGGATCGCCGGGAAGGTGAACACGAAGTACACCAGTTCCGGCACGCTCATGATCAGGTGCGCCAGGGACGCGGCGAACAGCGTGCCGATCGCCACTTTCATGGCGTGGCTGGCGCCGCGTTCTTCCCAGGTGATCGACAGGCGTTCGATGGTCATGGTCAGGATCACCATCGGGAATAGTGCCACCGACAAGCCGCGCTCCAGGCCGAGCTTGTGGCTGAACAGGCTGATCGCCGCGATCAACACCACCACGAACGTCAGCACCACCGACAGTCTCGGCAGCATTTGCAGCTTCAGGTGTTCAAGGTAGGAACGCAGCGACAGCCCCAGTGCGGTGATGATCGTGAACAGCGCGATGCCGAAGCCGAGCTGGGTTTCGCGGAAGGCCAGGGCGATCAGCACCGGGGTAAAGGTGCCGAGGGTCTGCAGGCCGATCAGGTTGCGCAGGATCAGGATCACCAGCACGCCGATCGGGATCATCACCATGATCATGAAAGTTTGCTGGGTTTGCAGCGGCAAGCCGTACAGCGAGTATTCGAGGAAATTGGCGTCGGTGTTTTCGTCGGTCAGCTTGGCGAGGCGAATGGCGTTCATTTCGCTGTTGTTCATGCTGAAAGTGACAGTGGCTTTCTTGCCGCCATCGACGGTGATCAGGTTTTCGTCGCCGGTCCACCACAGCAGGCGGTCGGTCGGCAGGCCTTGTTCACCGGTTTCCGGGTTGAAGTACAGCCAGTCGGTGCCATTGAAGCTGCGCAGCCAGAGTTCCGGGGTCTGCGGTTGGTCGGCCACCAGACGGATGGTGTGGACTTTTTCCACCGGCACGTGGGCGATGGACAGCAACAGTTCGACGATCTTCGCCTTGTGCGCCGGCGTCGGGTCACCGGCCAGCAGCATCTTGGCATTGTCGTCGTTGCTGTTGTTGACCCGCTTGATCGCTTCGCTGATGAAGGTCTCGACGTCCGCCGAATGCTGGCGGATCGGCGCGAGCAGCGCTTCGGCGGCGAGTTTCTCCGCGCCTTCCACGGCAATGCTGTCGCGGAAGGTCGGGCCTTTGATCTTGGCTTTTTCAGCGGTGTAGCGCTTGGTCAGCACCAGGCGGTAATAAAGCGTCTGGTTGCCCTTGGCCCGACGTGCCGACCAGGTGACCTTGCGGTTACCGTCGACCCGGTTCACGGCCACGCCGTAGTTATTGGAGATGAAGCTCTCGTTGAGGCTCACGTAGTCGCGGCTCAGTGGCGGCACGAACATCTGGATCTTGACCGGGTCCTTGGCACTGGCGACGAACTCGACCTTGGCGTCGATGTTCCACAAGTCGTCGGTGGCGTCTTCGGTCACGGGAATGCCCAGCACGAAGATCTGATAGGCCGTAACTGAAATGCCCAGCACCACCAGGATGGCGATCAGCATTTTCAGATGAAGGGTAAGAGAGCGCATTGGAATTACTCTGCGGTATGAGCGTCGGTAGCGCAGGCGGGTTTGCCGGCAGCGTATTTAAGACTGGGGTCGACCAGCGCATCGAAGCGTTTGAGCGCTTCGGAGCCGATCAAGAGCGGGTATTGGAAGGCACTTCGGTCAGTAAGGTTCACTTCGATGCTGCGCAAAGCCGAGCCCATGCAGATATCCAGCTCGATCACCGGACGGGCGGTGTACTTCTTGCCTTCTTCCGGATCGTAGTCGCCGGCCCGGCGCTTGATCTTGCTGACGCGGGCCAGCGGGCGTTCGATCGGGTGTGAATGCGCGGCGTCGATGGCCAGATAGAAACGCACCCAGGATTCGCCATTGCGTTTGAAACGCTTGATGTCGCGGGCGCTCAGGGAAGCGGTTTTCGCCCCGGTATCGAGTTTGGCGGCCACTTCCAGGTCGATGCCGCCCAGCGACGCGTATTCGTTGAGGCCATACACAGTCTTTTCCCCCGCCATCGCTGCGCCAGGCAAGAAAAGAAAATAAAGGAATGCGGGGAAGGGCTTGAGTCTCATAAATCCTGGTGCGCAGCGGTCCGTACTTTGATTCAAGACCCTGGCATCGCTGCGCAAGCTCCTCGTATGCCTATCAGCTATTTATGACAGACAGTGCAGATGTGACAAACAAATGCGGGCGGCATTCTAGCACGGTGGGTTTGTGGCGCCAGCGCTGGCGGCTGGCTATAAGCAGACGGACTGCTTCGTTATGGTGCGGTCGGTTATTAGCCGATTGTCAACAATATCCAATTATCCTTTGACTAAGGCGGGCGTATTCGCTAGTTTTTGCGGCATTGGCTTTCAAGGTGTCGACAATATGCTGGATCAACTCGATCCCCCGGTTTCTACCCAAGATGATACGGAGACGCTTTCCGAGAATGTCTTCCGCCGTATTCAAGCGGCCATCGTCAAAGGCGAGATCGCTCCGGGCAGCAAAATCTCCGAACCGGAACTGGCGCGCACCTATGGCATCAGTCGTGGGCCGCTGCGCGAAGCTATCCATCGCCTGGAAGGTCAGCGCCTGCTGGTGCGCGTGCCGCACGTCGGGGCGCGGGTGGTTTCGCTCAATCACGCCGAGCTGCTGGAGCTCTATGAGATTCGCGAATCCCTCGAAGGCATGGCCTGTCGTCTGGCCGCCGAGCGCATGACCGTCGAAGAAATCAACGAATTACGCCAAGTGCTGGAAACCCACGAGCGCGATGAGGCTTTCCAGGCCGGTCGCGGCTACTACCAGCAGGAAGGCGATTTCGACTTTCACTACCGAATCATCCAGGGCAGCGGCAACCGCACCCTGACGCAAATGCTCTGCGGCGAGCTCTATCAACTGGTGCGCATGTACCGCATCCAGTTTTCCACCACGCCCAATCGCCCGCACCAGGCCTTTGCCGAACACCACCGAATTCTCGATGCCATCGCCGACCGTGACGGTGAACTGGCCGAGTTGTTGATGCGCCGTCACATCGGCGCCTCCAAACGCAACATCGCCCGTCACTACCAGGACGGCGCCAACCCGACAGCCAAACGAGGTGAGTCATGAGTTTGAACAAGAGCACTCCAGGCCAGCGTTTCCGCGATGCGGTCGCCAGCGAGCATCCATTGCAAGTGGTCGGCGCGATCAACGCCAACCACGCGCTGCTGGCCAAGCGCGCCGGTTTCAAGGCGATCTACCTGTCGGGTGGCGGTGTGGCTGCCGGCTCCCTCGGCGTGCCGGACCTGGGCATCACCGGCCTGGATGACGTGCTGACCGACGTGCGCCGCATCACCGACGTCTGCGACCTGCCGTTGCTGGTGGATGTAGACACCGGTTTCGGTTCCTCGGCGTTCAACGTGGCGCGCACCGTCAAGTCGATGATCAAGTTCGGCGCGGCGGCGATTCACATCGAAGACCAGGTCGGCGCCAAGCGTTGCGGCCACCGTCCTAATAAAGAAATCGTTTCGCAGCAGGAAATGGTCGACCGCATCAAGGCAGCCGTTGATGCGCGTACTGACGACAGCTTCGTGATCATGGCCCGCACCGACGCCCTGGCGGTGGAAGGTCTGGAGTCTGCCCTGGATCGCGCCGCCGCGTGCATCGAGGCTGGCGCCGACATGGTGTTCCCGGAAGCCATCACCGAACTGGATATGTACAAGCTGTTCGCCAACCGCGTGAAAGCGCCGATCCTGGCCAACATCACCGAATTCGGCGCGACCCCGCTGTACACCACCGAGCAACTCGCCGCTGCCGACGTGTCGCTGGTGCTGTATCCGCTGTCCGCCTTCCGTGCCATGAACAAAGCTGCGGAAAACGTCTACACCGCGATCCGCCGCGACGGCACGCAACAGAACGTCATCGACACCATGCAGACTCGCATGGAGCTTTACGATCGCATCGACTACCACACCTTCGAGCAGAAGCTCGATGCGTTGTTTGCGGCGAAAAAATGAAGATCAAAAGATCGCAGCCTCCGGCAGCTCCTACATGAATCGCGCTCCCCTGTAGGAGCTGTCGAGTGCAACGAGGCTGCGATCTTTCGAGAACCACCCGAATAACCTGATGAAGCACAATTTGCCGATTCCCTAACAAATTCAAGAAAATTGGAGGCAGAAATGGCCGAAGCAAAAGTACTCAGTGGCGCCGGGCTCCGTGGCCAGGTAGCCGGGCAAACCGCACTGTCCACCGTGGGCCAGTCGGGTGCCGGTCTGACCTATCGTGGTTATGACGTTCGTGAACTGGCGGCTGACGCACAGTTCGAAGAAGTCGCTTACCTGCTGCTGTACGGCGAACTGCCGAGCAAGGCGCAACTGAGCGCCTACATCACCAAGCTGAGCAAGCTGCGTGACCTGCCGCAAGCGCTGAAAGAAGTGCTGGAACGCATCCCCGCCGACGCCCACCCGATGGACGTGATGCGTACTGGCTGCTCGTTCCTGGGCAACCTGGAACCGGAGAACAACTTCTCCGAGCAACACGACAAGACTGACCGCCTGCTGGCTGCATTCCCGGCGATCATGACCTACTGGTATCGCTTCAGCCACGAAGGCAAGCGCATCGATTGCGTGAGCGACGAGCAGTCCATCGGCGGCCACTTCCTGCACCTGCTGCACGGCAAGAAGCCGAGCGAGTTGCACGTCAAGGTGATGAACGTTTCGCTGATCCTCTACGCAGAGCACGAGTTCAACGCTTCGACCTTCACTGCACGTGTTTGCGCGTCGACCCTGTCCGACCTGTATTCGTGCATCACCGCAGCCATCGGTTCGCTGCGCGGTCCGCTGCACGGCGGCGCCAACGAAGCGGCGATGGAAATGATCGAGCGCTTCTCGTCGCCGGAAGACGCGATCAAAGGCACCTTGGGCATGCTGGAGCGCAAGGACAAGATCATGGGCTTCGGCCACGCGATCTACAAGGACAACGATCCGCGCAACGAGGTGATCAAGGGCTGGTCGAAAAAACTCGCCGACGAAGTGGGCGACAAAGTGTTGTTCCCGGTTTCCGAAGCCATCGACAAGACCATGTGGGAACAAAAGAAATTGTTCCCGAACGCCGACTTCTACCATGCCTCGGCGTACCACTTCATGGGCATTCCGACCAAGCTGTTCACACCGATTTTCGTCTGCTCGCGCCTGACCGGCTGGGCCGCCCACGTGTACGAACAACGCGCGAATAACCGCATCATCCGTCCAAGCGCCGAATACACCGGCGTTGAACAGCGCAAGTTCGTGCCAATCGAACAACGCTGAATGGTGAGGGCCGGTTAACCGCGAACCTGTAGGAGCCGAGCTTGCTCGCGATGACGGACTGACATTCAACATTGATGTCGACTGATACACCGCTATCGCGAGCAAGCTCGGCTCCTACAGGGGATCGGTTTCAATGCAATACCAGGCCCCACCTTTTGAAACTACCGTGACCCGAGTCCTGACCGATGAACACTGAATTCCGCAAATCGCTGCCCGGCAGCCAACTGGATTACTTCGACGTCCGTGCGGCAGTCGAAGCCATTCAGCCCGGCGCCTACGACACCCTGCCGTACACCTCTCGCGTACTGGCGGAAAACCTTGTGCGTCGCTGCGACCCGGCCACGCTTACCGAATCCCTGAAGCAATTCATCGAGCGCAAACGCGACCTCGATTTCCCTTGGTTCCCGGCCCGCGTGGTGTGCCACGACATTCTCGGCCAGACCGCACTGGTCGACCTCGCCGGCCTGCGTGACGCCATCGCCCTGCAAGGCGGTGACCCTGCGCAAGTCAACCCGGTGGTGCCGACGCAACTGATCGTCGACCACTCCCTGGCCGTCGAGCGCGGTGGCTTCGATCCGGAAGCGTTCGAGAAGAACCGCGCCATCGAAGATCGTCGCAACGAAGACCGTTTCCACTTCATCAACTGGACCAAGAAGGCGTTCAAGAACGTCGACGTGATTCCGCCGGGCAACGGCATCATGCACCAGATCAACCTGGAGAAAATGTCTCCGGTGATCCAGGTGCGTGACGGCGTGGCGTTCCCTGACACCTGCGTCGGTACCGACAGCCATACCCCGCACGTCGATGCGCTGGGCGTGATTGCCATCGGTGTCGGTGGTCTGGAAGCCGAGAGCGTGATGCTCGGTCGCGCATCGTGGATGCGTCTGCCGGAAAGCGTCGGCGTCGAACTGACCGGCAAGCTGCAACCGGGCATAACCGCCACCGACATGGTGCTGGCGTTGACCGAGTTCCTGCGCAAGCAAAAAGTGGTTGGCGCATGGCTGGAATTCTTCGGCGAAGGCGCATCAAAGCTGACCCTCGGCGACCGCGCGACCATCTCCAACATGGCCCCGGAATACGGCGCCACCGCGGCGATGTTCTACATCGACCAGCAAACCATCGACTATCTCAAGCTGACCGGTCGTGAAGACGAGCAGGTGCAACTGGTCGAGAACTACGCCAAGACCACAGGCCTGTGGGCTGACAGCCTGAAAGGCGCGCAATACGAGCGCGGCCTGACCTTCGACTTGTCCTCGGTGGTGCGCAACATGGCCGGCCCGAGTAACCCGCACGCCCGCGTCGCGGTGTCGGATCTGGCCGCCAAAGGCATCGCCGGTCAGTGGGACGATGTGCCGGGTCAAATGCCGGACGGCGCGGTCATCATTGCCGCCATTACCAGCTGCACCAACACCAGCAACCCGCGCAACGTGATTGCCGCCGGCCTGCTGGCACGCAACGCCAACAAGCTCGGCCTGACCCGCAAGCCATGGGTCAAGTCGTCCCTGGCACCGGGTTCGAAAACCGTCGCGCTGTACCTCGATGAAGCTGGTTTGACCGATGAACTGGACAAGCTCGGCTTCGGCGTCGTCGCCTTCGCCTGCACCACGTGCAACGGCATGTCCGGCGCACTGGACCCGGTGATCCAGCAAGAGATCATCGACCGTGACCTGTACGCCACTGCCGTACTCTCCGGCAACCGTAACTTCGACGGCCGGATTCACCCGTACGCCAAGCAAGCGTTCCTTGCATCGCCGCCACTGGTGGTCGCTTACGCCATTGCCGGGACCATCCGTTTCGACATCGAAAAAGATGTGCTGGGCGTGGTCGATGGCAAGGAAATTCGTCTGAAAGACATCTGGCCGAGCGACGAAGAAATCGACGCCGTGGTGAAGGCCTCGGTGAAGCCTGAGCAGTTCCGTCAGGTCTATATCCCGATGTTCGCCATCCACGAAGACACCGGCCCGAAAGTTACGCCACTGTACGACTGGCGTGAGATGAGCACCTACATCCGCCGTCCGCCGTACTGGGAAGGCGCACTGGCCGGTGCACGTCCGCTCAAGGGCATGCGCCCGCTGGCGGTGCTGCCGGACAACATCACCACCGATCACCTGTCGCCGTCCAACGCGATCATGCTCGACAGCGCCGCTGGCGAATACCTGGCGAAAATGGGCTTGCCGGAAGAGGATTTCAACTCTTACGCGACTCACCGCGGTGACCACCTGACTGCGCAGCGCGCAACCTTCGCCAACCCGAAACTGTTCAACGAAATGGTTCAGGAAAACGGCAAGGTCAAGCAGGGTTCGCTGGCTCGCGTAGAGCCGGAAGGTCAGGTCATGCGCATGTGGGAAGCCATTGAAACCTACATGGATCGCAAGCAGCCGCTGATCATCATCGCCGGTGCAGACTACGGTCAGGGTTCGTCCCGCGACTGGGCGGCGAAAGGCGTGCGTCTGGCCGGTGTGGAAGCGATTGCCGCCGAAGGTTTCGAGCGCATTCACCGCACCAACCTGGTGGGCATGGGCGTGTTGCCGCTGGAGTTCAAGCCGGGCACCAACCGCCACACCCTGGCGATTGATGGCAGCGAAACCTACGACGTCATCGGTGAGCGCACCCCGCGTGCCGATCTGACACTGGTGATCCATCGCAAGAACGGCGAGCGCGTCGACGTGCCGGTGACCTGCCGCCTCGACACCGCCGAAGAAGTGTCGATCTACGAGGCTGGCGGCGTGCTGCAACGCTTCGCCCAGGACTTCCTCGAAGAATCGGCGGTTGCCGTTTAATACTGCTGTGCAAACACGGGACTTTAAGTCCCGTGTCTGTTTTCAAGGTTAGGAGTAAGAGCACATGGCTCACGCAGCTCAGATCAAGATTCCCGCAACCTACATGCGCGGCGGCACCAGCAAAGGCGTGTTTTTCAGCCTGAAAGATTTGCCTGAAGCGGCACAGGTTCCCGGCCCGGCCCGCGACGCTTTGCTGCTGCGCGTGATCGGTAGCCCCGACCCGTACGACAAGCAGATCGACGGCATGGGCGGCGCGACGTCCAGCACCAGCAAAACCGTGATCCTGTCGAAAAGCATCAAAGCCGATCACGACGTCGATTACCTGTTCGGTCAGGTGTCCATCGACAAGCCATTCGTGGACTGGAGCGGCAACTGCGGCAACCTGTCGGCGGCCGTCGGTTCGTTCGCCGTCAGCAATGGTCTGGTCGATGCCAGCCGCATTCCGCACAACGGTGTGGCGGTGGTTCGCGTGTGGCAGGCCAACATCGGCAAGACCATCATCGCCCACGTGCCGATCACCAACGGTGAAGTGCAGGAAACCGGCGACTTCGAACTCGATGGCGTGACCTTCCCGGCGGCTGAAGTGCAGATCGAGTTCCTCGATCCGGCGGCGGACGAAGAGGGCGGTGGCGGTTCGATGTTCCCTACCGGCAACCTCGTGGATGATCTAGAAGTACCCGGTGTGGGCACCTTCAAGGCGACCATGATCAACGCTGGCATCCCGACGATTTTCGTCAATGCCGAAGACATCGGCTACAAGGGCACCGAGCTGCAAGGCGCGATCAACGGCGACCCGAAAGCCTTGCTGATGTTCGAAACCATCCGCGCTTACGGCGCACTGCGCATGGGCCTGATTTCCAACGTCGACGAAGCAGCCAAGCGCCAACACACGCCGAAAGTGGCGTTCGTGGCCCAGCCGGCGGACTACGTTTCGTCCAGCGGCAAAGCCATTGCGGCAGGCGATGTCGACCTGTTGGTGCGTGCGCTGTCCATGGGCAAGCTGCACCACGCGATGATGGGCACGGCGGCAGTCGCCATCGGCACGGCGGCAGCGATCACCGGCACGCTGGTCAACCTCGCGGCGGGTGGCACTGAACGCAACGCGGTGCGCTTCGGCCATCCGTCCGGCACCTTGCGCGTTGGCGCCGAGGCCAGCCTGGTGAACGGCGAATGGACTGTGAACAAGGCGATCATGAGCCGCAGTGCGCGGGTGTTGATGGAAGGGTTTGTGCGAGTGCCGGGTGATTCGTTCTAACCAACACAACCTCCTGTAGGAGCTGCCGAAGGCTGCGATCTTTTGATCTTGATTCTAAAAACAAAGTCAAAAGATCGCAGCCTTCGGCAGCTCCTACAGTTGATCTGATTGCAAAAAAAGAATGAAGTAACCAACCGAGATTTGTCCCTGAACCGAGGTCCCATCAACGACCCACTTCATAGAGTGAATCGAACATGAGTGCCAACGTCGACCTGAACAACCGCCCCGACTACGACAAGGTCCTGCAGGACATTGCCGATTACGTTCTCAACTACAGGATCGAGTCCAAAGAGGCGCTGGATACCGCGCGCAATTGCCTGATCGATACCTTGGGTTGCGGCCTGCTGGCCCTGCGTTTTCCCGAGTGCACAAAGCATCTTGGACCTGTGGTCGAAGGCACTGTCGTGCCATTCGGTGCGCGCGTGCCGGGGACCAGTTACCGACTCGATCCGGTGAAGGCGGCGTGGGACATCGGTTGCATCGTGCGCTGGCTCGACTACAACGACACCTGGCTCGCCGCCGAGTGGGGGCATCCGTCGGACAACCTCGGCGGCATTCTCGCGGTGGCTGACCATTTTTCACAAAAACGCCTGGCCAATGGCGAAGCGCCGCTGACTGTTCGTATAGTTCTTGAAGCGATGATCATGGCCCATGAGATTCAAGGCGTGATCGCACTGGAAAACTCGTTCAACCGCGTCGGCCTCGATCACGTCATCCTGGTGAAAGTCGCTTCGACCGCGGTCACTGCCAAACTGATGGGTGCCAACCGCGAGCAGTTGTTGTCGGCGTTGTCCCATGCGTTTGCTGACGGTCAGGCGTTGCGCACCTATCGGCATGCGCCGAATGCCGGCTCGCGCAAGTCGTGGGCGGCAGGCGATGCGTCGAGTCGTGGTGTGCGTCTGGCGGATATTGCGATGCGCGGCGAGATGGGTATTCCCGGTGTTCTGAGTGCCAAACAGTGGGGGTTCTACGACGTATTGTTCAGCCATACCAACAATGATCTGGCGCTCAAGCCTGAAGACAAGCGGGAGTTCAGCTTCTCGCGGCCGTACGGCAGTTATGTGATGGAAAACGTGCTGTTCAAGATCAGTTTTCCGGCCGAGTTCCACGCACAAACGGCGTGTGAGGCGGCGGTGACGTTGCACCCGCAGGTGCGTAATCGTTTGCATGAAATCGACAAAATCGTCATCACCACGCATGAGTCGGCGATCCGCATTATTTCCAAGGTCGGCCCGCTGGCCAATGCCGCTGATCGCGATCACTGCATCCAGTACATGACCGCTGTACCGCTGGCCTTCGGCAATCTGGTGGCCGAGTACTACGAGGACGATTTCCACAAGGCGCATCCAATCATCGATGTGCTGCGCGACAAAATGGTCATCGTCGAAGAGCCGCGCTACACCCGTGAATATCTGGAGGCGGATAAACGCTCGATCGCCAATGCGGTTCAGGTATTTTTCAAGGATGGGTCCAGCACCGAGAACGTGGTGGTGGAGTACCCGATTGGCCATCGTCGGCGTCGGGTCGAAGGCATTCCGTTGCTGGAAGACAAGTTCAAGGCGAACTTGCTGACACGATTCACCGTGCAGCGCAGCGAGGAGATTTTTGCGTTGTGCAAGGATCAGCAGAAGCTTGAAGCGACAGCGGTGAACCGGTTTGTGGATTTGTTCGTGATGTAGAAAGAATCTTGTAGGAGCTGCCGCAGGCTGCGATCTTTTGACTTTGATTTCTATAAACAAGATCAAAAGATCGCAGCCTGCGGCAGCTCCTACAGAAGCGTGACCGGAATTACTTGAACCGCCGCTCCACACCTTTCTCCACAAGGATTTTCGCGGAGATTTCTTCCACGGAAAAATGCGTCGAGTTGATGTTCGGAATGTTCTCGCGGCGGAACAGGTTTTCCACCTCGCGTACTTCGAACTCGCATTGGGCGTAGCTCGAATAGCGGCTGTTGGGCTTGCGCTCGTTGCGGATCGCGGTGAGGCGGTCGGGGTCGATGGTCAGGCCGAACAGCTTGTGCTGGTGGGCGCGCAGGGCAGCGGGCAGTTGCAGGCGCTCCATGTCGTCTTCGGTCAGCGGGTAGTTGGCCGCGCGGATGCCGAATTGCATCGCCATGTACAGGCACGTCGGCGTCTTACCACATCGCGACACGCCTACTAGTATCAGGTCGGCCTTGTCGTAATAGTGCGTGCGGGCGCCGTCGTCGTTGTCGAGGGCGAAGTTGACCGCCTCGATACGCTCCATGTAATTGGTGTTGGCACCGATGGAGTGGGACTTGCCCACGGTATAGGAAGAATGCTCGGTCAGTTCCTGCTCAAGGGGTGCCAGGAACGTCGAGAAAATGTCGATCATGAAACCATTCGAGGTAGCGAGAATCTCACGAATGTCCTGATTGACGATGGTGTCGAAGATAATCGGACGGAAGCCGTCGGCTTCGGCGGCTTTGTTGATTTGTTGTACCATGGCCCGCGCTTTGTCCACGTTGTCGATGTACGGCCGCGTGACTTTGCTGAAGGTAATGTTTTCGAACTGCGCCAGGAGGCTCTGGCCGAGGGTTTCGGCGGTAATGCCCGTGCCATCGGAGATAAAGAAAGCAGATCGTTTCATTTGCACCTTGGGCCTTAAGCTAGTGACGAATCTTGGATATGATAGGCGCGATTTGCCGGCCGCCATTGGCCCGCATTCTCACTTATTTTCCAGGTCCAGGCCATATAGCCGGCAAATGCCCATTCAAGCAGCCGGCTTCTGAGCTTTTCCAACACAGTTAGTGGAGAGATCACCTTGGTAGAGTACGTAGTTTCCCTCGACAAGCTCGGCAAAGACGACGTTGAGCACGTGGGGGGCAAGAACGCATCCCTGGGCGAGATGATCAGCAACCTTGCAGGTGCCGGTGTATCGGTGCCCGGTGGCTTCGCCACGACCGCTCAGGCGTATCGTGATTTCCTGGAACTGAGCGGCCTGAACGATCAGATCCATGCGGCCCTCGACGCCCTGGACGTCGACGATGTCAACGCCCTGGCCAAGACCGGTGCCCAGATCCGTCAATGGATCATGGAAGCCGAGTTCCCTGAAAAACTGAATGCCGAGATCCGCACCGCGTTCGCCGCGCTGTCGGCCGGCAACCCTGACGTGGCCGTGGCCGTGCGTTCTTCCGCTACCGCAGAAGACCTGCCGGACGCTTCTTTCGCCGGTCAGCAGGAAACCTTCCTCAACATCCGTGGTGTCGAAAACGTCATTCGCGCCGCCAAGGAAGTGTTTGCCTCCCTTTTCAACGATCGCGCGATTTCCTATCGCGTGCACCAGGGCTTCGACCACAAGTTGGTAGCCCTGTCGGCCGGCGTACAGCGCATGGTCCGCTCCGAAACCGGCACTGCCGGCGTGATGTTCACCCTCGATACCGAATCGGGCTTCCGTGACGTCGTGTTCATCACCGGCGCCTACGGCCTGGGTGAAACCGTCGTGCAAGGCGCGGTGAACCCGGATGAATTCTATGTCCACAAAGGTACGCTGGAAGCCGGTCGCCCTGCGATCCTGCGCCGCAACCTGGGCAGCAAAGCCATCAAGATGATCTACGGCGACGAGGCCAAGGCCGGTCGTTCGGTCAAGACCGTCGATGTCGACAAGGCTGATCGCGCACATTTCTGCCTGAGCGACGCCGAAGTCAGCGAACTGGCCAAACAAGCGATGATCATCGAGAAGCACTACCAGTGCCCGATGGACATCGAATGGGCCAAGGACGGTGACGACGGCAAGCTGTACATCGTGCAGGCCCGTCCGGAAACCGTGAAGAGCCGCACCCAGGCCAACGTCATGGAACGTTACCTGTTGAAAGAAACCGGCACCGTGCTGGTCGAAGGTCGCGCCATCGGCCAGCGCATCGGCGCCGGCAAGGTCCGCATCATCAAGGACGTGTCCGAGATGGACAAAGTCCAGCCAGGCGACGTTCTGGTGTCCGACATGACCGACCCGGACTGGGAACCGGTCATGAAGCGCGCCAGCGCCATCGTCACCAACCGTGGCGGTCGTACCTGCCACGCGGCGATCATCGCCCGTGAGCTGGGTATCCCGGCCGTGGTCGGTTGCGGCAACGCCACCCAGCTGTTGAAAGACGGCCAGGGCGTGACCGTTTCCTGTGCTGAAGGCGACACCGGTTTCATCTTCGAAGGCGAGCTGGGCTTCGACATCAAGAAGAACTCCGTGGACGCCATGCCGGACCTGCCGTTCAAGATCATGATGAACGTCGGCAACCCGGACCGCGCCTTCGACTTCGCACAGCTGCCGAACGCCGGTGTGGGCCTGGCCCGCCTGGAGTTCATCATCAACCGCATGATCGGCGTGCACCCCAAGGCACTGCTGAACTACGACGGTCTGCCGCTGGACATCAAGGAAAGCGTCGACAAGCGCATTGCCGGTTACAACGATCCGGTCGGCTTCTACGTCGAGAAACTGGTTGAAGGCATCAGCACCCTGGCTGCAGCGTTCTGGCCGAAAAAGGTCATCGTGCGTCTGTCGGACTTCAAGTCCAACGAATACGCCAACCTGATCGGCGGCAAGCTCTACGAGCCGGAAGAAGAGAACCCGATGCTGGGCTTCCGTGGCGCTTCGCGTTACATCAGCGAATCGTTCCGTGATTGCTTCGAACTCGAATGCCGCGCCCTCAAGCGCGTGCGCAACGAGATGGGCCTGACCAACGTCGAAATCATGGTGCCGTTCGTCCGTACTCTGGGCGAAGCGAGCCAGGTGGTGGATCTGCTGGCCGAAAACGGCCTGGCCCGTGGCCAGAACGGCCTGCGTGTGATCATGATGTGCGAGCTGCCGTCCAACGCCATTCTGGCGGAAGAGTTCCTCGAATTCTTCGACGGTTTCTCCATCGGTTCCAACGACCTGACCCAGCTGACGCTTGGCCTGGACCGTGACTCCGGTATCATCGCGCACCTGTTCGACGAGCGTAATCCGGCCGTCAAGAAACTGTTGGCCAATGCCATTGCCGCCTGTAACAAGGCTGGCAAGTACATCGGCATCTGCGGTCAGGGCCCTTCGGACCACCCGGACCTGGCCAAGTGGCTGATGGAACAAGGCATCGAAAGCGTTTCGTTGAACCCGGACTCCGTGCTGGAAACCTGGTTCTTCCTGGCGGAAGGTCAAGCTTCGGCCTGACAGTGTGAGAACGGCTCGCTCCCTGTAGGAGCACAGCTTGCTGGCGATGGCGATTTTGAAGACGCCATCGCGGGCATGCCTTGCTCCTACAGGGGTGGTCGTTTTTTGAGATTGAAGTAGGGCGGGCTCCATCTGGATGCCGCCCTTTTTTGTGCAAGAGATTATGCAAAGCAGCAGCAACCTATTTCCTGTCGCTCTGATCAGCGCCGAGCGGCGCGGTGATCTGAGCGAAGATGTTTATCGTTTGAAACCGGCCAACAGCCCGGATCCGAGTGTCGAGCTGGCGGTCACCCGCCTGGGCTTGGCCGATGAGCCTGCCGTGCGCGGCGTGCCGGTGATCCTGCTGCACGGCAGCTTTTCCAATCGACGCTTCTGGTTTTCCCCTAAAGGCCTGGGCCTTGGAGCTCATCTGACGCGTCTGGGATTCGATGTGTGGATTCCGGAAATGCGCGGTCACGGCTTGTCCCAACGCAACCAGAACTACCGCAAGAACCGCGTTGCCGACTACGCGCGTTACGATCTGCCGGCCATTGGCGCCTTCGTGCGCGAGCAGAGCGGCCAGGTCCCGCACTGGATCGGCCATTCACTCGGCGGCATAACCTTGGCAGCCGCGCTGGGCGGTGAGTACATCGGCGAGCCTGTGGTCGCGTCTGCGGCGTTTTTCGGTACGCAAGTCAGCCGCACCTACTGGCCGCTGAAAATCCCGCCGGTGGAGTGGAGCGGTCGCTTCATCCTCAAGCGCTTTGCCCAGCTGTCCGGTTCCCGACTCAAGCGCGGCCCGGAGGACGAGCCGATTGGCCTGGCCCTGGAAAGCATGCGTTGGTACGGTTTGTTCGGGCGCTTCGGCGATGCCGACAAGGACTGGTGGGCCGGCTTGGCTAACGTTCAGGTGCCGGTGCTGGCCGTGAGTGCCGTCAGCGATCATCAGGACCCGGCCTGGGCTTGTCGCAAGCTGTTCGAGCAGATCGGTTCCGAGCACAAGCAATTCATCAACCTGGGGCGCGAGCAGGGCTTTGGCGACAATTTCGGTCATGTAGAAATGCTGGTCAGCAAAGCCGCACAGGCGGAGGTCTGGCCGATGGTGGCCCGTTGGCTGGCGGATCAGCAAACACCTCTGTTGGGTGAGCAAGCGAACCTGGCCACGGCAAACTAAGCTGGACGCTCTATCAGGGGCATTTCGCTCTGATCGGCTTGCGGCTAAGATATGACGGATTGAGCTGTTCTGGTCATTTTCGATGATTGATTCATCAATGATGTTCGTGCCGTCTTCCTCTTTACAGGAGTTTTTCGATGAACCATTACCTCACGCCTGACCTGTGCGACGCCTATCCGGAGCTGGTGCAGGTGCTGGAACCGATGTTCAGCAATTTCGGCGGCCGTGATTCCTTCGGCGGCGAAATCGTGACCATCAAGTGCTTCGAAGACAACTCGCTGGTCAAGGAGCAAGTCGAGCTGAAGGGTGATGGCAAGGTCCTGGTGGTCGACGGTGGCGGTTCCCTGCGTCGCGCGTTGCTCGGCGACATGCTGGCCGAGAAAGCCTCGAAAAACGGTTGGGAAGGGCTGGTGATCTACGGTTGCATCCGTGACGTCGACGTCATCGCGCAAACCGATCTGGGGGTTCAGGCCCTGGCCAGCCACCCGATGAAAACCGACAAGCGCGGTATCGGCGACCTCAACGTTGCCGTGACATTCGCCGGCGTGACCTTCCATCCTGGCCACTACATCTACGCGGACAACAACGGCGTGATCATCTCGCCGAGCCCGCTGAAAATGCCTGAGTAAGATTTGATCCAAGGAATGCGGATGTTCGAGGAAGAAAACGCGCAATGGGGGCTGGTACATGCCTTGGTGCTGGATGGAAAAGGCGGCGCGCGTTCGATAGCCCGGACAGAACTCGATGACTTGCAGCTGCAGGCCCATGAAAGCCTGTGGCTGCACTGGGATCGCAGTCACCCGCAAACCCAGACCTGGCTGCGCAAATCCAGTGGCCTGAGTGAGTTCAGCTGTGACCTTTTGCTGGAAGAAAACACCCGTCCGCGGCTTTTACAGCTTTCCGACAGCGAACTGCTGCTATTTTTGCGTGGGGTAAACCTTAATCCGGGTGCCGAACCTGAAGACATGGTGTCGGTACGGATCTTCGGTTCCGCCCAGCGGGTGATTTCCCTGCGTTTGCGCCCGTTGCGCGCCACCGAAGAGCTGCTGGTGCAACTGGAGGAGGGCAAGGGACCGAAAACCGCCTCCGAGCTCATTCTTTATATGGCGCAGTACCTCACCAACAAGGTCCAGGATCTGGTCAGTTGCCTCTCGGAAGTGGTCGATGAGGAAGAAGAAAAGCTGGATGCCGACGAACGGTATACACCGGAACACGGTGCTGTTTTGCAAATCCGTCGCCGGGCTGCTGCGTTGAAGCGGTTCCTCGCTCCGCAGCGGGATATTTTTGGTCAGCTGACGCGGATCAAATTGCCCTGGTTCGTCGAAGACGATGGTGATTACTGGAACGAATTGAACAACAGCCTGACCCGCTATCTCGAAGAGCTCGAATTGACCCGAGAGCGCGTGGGGCTTGTCCTGGAGACTGAAGACCGGCGATTGAGCGTGCGCATGAACCGCACGATGTATCGCTTCGGGATCATTACCGGGATCTTTTTGCCGATGAGTTTTTTGACCGGTCTTTTGGGGATCAACGTCGGGGGAATTCCGTTTTCCGAAAGCCCTTACGGCTTCCTCGTCGCCTGCCTGCTGATGCTCTCGGTGGCGCTCGGGCAGTGGTGGTTGTTCCGACGTTTGCGCTGGGTGTAACGGTAAAGCATGTGACCCGACCAAATTTGACCGCGTCTTTCACAGACATCACGAGAGGTGCGTATGCACGATCCGTTTGAACAGTCTTTGCGCGACATGCTCAAGGCATCACCGTCCACCCGGGACGACGATGCGTGCCTTGGCCGTGTACTGAAAACCGCCAACCGCCAGGTCGGCGCCGGCGATCTGTTCAGTCTGCTGGGCCGCTGGCTGCCCGCGCTGATGATCGCCCTGAATAACGGATCGGCCCACGTTGCGCCGGTGTCCCGTCTTCGTAAACCTACCGCTCGCACTGCTGATAAGGCTGATTGAATATGGAACTTGATCTCTGGACACAGAGCCTCGTCACTGCAATGACTGCGTTATGGACCAAAGTTGCGAACTTCATTCCAAACCTGTTCGGCGCACTGGTTGTGCTGCTGTTGGGTTTTGTCGTAGCCAAGTTGCTGGACACGCTGCTTTCCAAATTGCTCGCCAAACTGGGCCTCGATCGCCTGATGGGCGGCACCGGCCTGACCAAGTTGTTGTCCCGCGCCGGCCTGCAAGTGCCGATTTCCACGCTGATCGGCAAAATCGTCTATTGGTTCGTTCTGCTGATTTTTCTGGTTTCTGCCGCAGAATCCCTTGGACTTGAGCGAGTTTCAGCTACGCTGGATATGCTTGCGTTGTATTTGCCGAAGGTATTCGGCGCGGCGCTGGTGTTGCTGGTCGGTGTCTTGCTGGCGCAATTGGCCAATGGCCTGGTGCGCGGTGCGGCAGAAGGCGTAGGTCTGGACTACGCTTCAGGGCTTGGGCGAATTGCCCAGGGCTTGGTGATCATCATCAGTATTTCGGTTGCGATCAGCCAGTTGGAGGTCAAGACTGACCTGCTCAACCATGTGATTGTGATCGTTTTGATTACCGTTGGTCTGGCGGTTGCGCTGGCCATGGGTTTGGGAAGCCGGGAAATTGCCGGTCAGATTCTTGCGGGAATCTATGTGCGTGAGTTGTATCAGGTTGGGCAACAAGTGCGTGTTGGAGAGGTCGAAGGCCAGATCGAAGAGATCGGCACGGTTAAAACCACATTGCTGACCGATGAGGGTGAGCTAGTCTCTCTTTCCAATCGGATCCTCCTTGAGCAGCATGTGAGTAGCCGCTAACCCGGCAAACCCTGCTAATGTATGCCGCCGCAAAATGCCGCCTGATGCTGGCTGCGGCGGACATTGACCTGACTGTCGGCCCGACTTGTTTTGAATAAAGCCCAATCGTTATCCATGCGCTACGACCCCCGCGAGCTCTCTGATGAGGAGTTGGTCGCGCGCTCGCATACCGAGCTGTTTCACGTAACGCGCGCCTATGAAGAACTGATGCGGCGTTACCAACGAACATTATTTAACGTCTGTGCACGATATCTCGGGAACGATCGCGATGCAGATGATGTCTGTCAGGAAGTCATGTTGAAGGTGCTGTATGGCCTGAAGAACTTCGAGGGCAAATCGAAGTTCAAGACATGGCTATATAGCATCACGTACAACGAGTGTATTACGCAGTATCGGAAGGAACGGCGAAAGCGTCGCTTGATGGACGCATTGAGTCTTGACCCCCTTGAGGAAGCGTCCGAAGAAAAGACGCCGAAACCCGAGGAGAAGGGCGGACTTGATCGCTGGCTGGTGTATGTGAACCCGATTGACCGTGAAATTCTGGTGCTACGATTTGTCGCAGAGCTGGAGTTTCAGGAGATCGCAGACATCATGCACATGGGTTTGAGTGCAACAAAAATGCGGTACAAACGCGCTCTAGATAAATTGCGTGAGAAATTTGCAGGCATTGCTGAAACTTAGTTCAGCGCAAATATCTCTTACGTGTAGGCAAGTTCTGTTAGACTTGCCGCCGAGTTGTCCCCCGGTTTGCGGGACTGCTTCACAATCACCAGATGGGGATTTAACGGATGAAACTGAAAAACACCTTGGGCTTGGCCATTGGTTCTCTTATTGCCGCCACTTCGTTCGGCGCTCTGGCACAGGGCCAAGGCGCAGTTGAAATCGAAGGCTTCGCAAAGAAAGAGTACTACGACAGCACTCGTAACTTCAAAAACGACGGCAACCTGTTCGGTGGTTCTGTTGGTTACTTCCTGACCGACGACGTTGAACTGCGTCTGGCTTACGACGAAGTGCACAACGTACGTTCCGACTCCGGTCAGAACATCAAGGGCGCGGATACCGCTCTGGACGCTCTGTACCACTTCAACAACCCGGGCGACATGCTGCGTCCTTACGTCTCGGCCGGCTTCTCCGACCAGAGCATCGACCAGAACGGTTCGAACGGTCGTGACCGTTCCACCTTCGCCAACGTTGGTGGCGGCGCCAAGCTGTACTTCACCGACAACTTCTACGCCCGTGCCGGCGTTGAAGCTCAGTACAACATCGACCAGGGCAACACCGAGTGGGCTCCTAGCGTCGGTATCGGTGTGAACTTCGGTGGTGGCTCCAAGCCTGCTGCTGCTCCAGTTCCAGCACCAGCTGAAGTTTGCTCCGACAGCGACAACGATGGCGTTTGCGACAACGTTGACAAGTGCCCTGACACCCCAGCCAACGTAACTGTTGATGCTGATGGCTGCCCAGCAGTTGCTGAAGTTGTACGTGTTGAGCTGGACGTGAAATTCGACTTCGACAAGTCGGTAGTCAAGCCAAACAGCTACGGCGACATCAAGAACCTGGCTGACTTCATGAAGCAGTACCCATCCACCACCACTACTGTTGAAGGTCACACTGACTCCGTCGGTCCTGACGCTTACAACCAGAAACTGTCCGAGCGTCGTGCAAACGCCGTTAAGCAAGTTCTGACCAACCAGTACGGTGTTGAATCGTCCCGCGTTCAGTCTGTTGGCTACGGCGAATCCCGCCCAGTTGCCGACAACAAAACTGACGCTGGCCGCGCTGTAAACCGTCGCGTAGAAGCGCAGGTTGAAGCTCAAGCTAAGTAATTAGCCCGCAGCTCTGAGAAAAGCCCGGCTTAGGCCGGGCTTTTCTTTGTCTGCGATTTGGTGTTCCTACCCGGTTTATGCGGTGATATCGAAAGATCGCAGCCTGCGGCAGCTCCTACACAGATACCGCTTGCAACCTGTAGGAGTTGCCGAAGGCTGCGATCTTCTGCTCTTCTTCGCAGGCCGCAACCGCTCCAATAACCAAAATAGCCGGGCTTTTCAGCTCGAAGTCATGGGCATCTTTTTCCATTGCTGCCAGATCGCTTCGGCATTCCCGCTGATGCGGCAGCGAAGCGTTTTCGATCATCGCCACCGGCATGTCTGCCGTCATCCCGCCGGCCAGCAACTGCTCACGAATTTCGCTGAGCTTGGCCACACCCATGTAGATCACTAAAGTCGTGCCGCTTTGGGCCAGTGCTTGCCAGTTAAGGCTGCTGTCGTCCTGGGTATGGGCGGTGACCAGTGTCACGCCGCGCGCCACACCGCGCAGGGTCAACGGTATATCGCATTGCGTCGCACCGGCGAGCCCGGCCGTGATGCCATTAACCAGTTCCACCTCAACCCCACGTTCGCGCAGCCACTGCGCCTCTTCACCGCCACGTCCGAAAATGCACGGGTCGCCGCCCTTGAGTCGCACCACGCATTTGCCCTGGCGCGCATAACGCAGCATCAGACGATGAATGAACGCTTGCGGGGTAGACCGGCAGCCTCCGCGTTTGCCCACGGGAATGATCCGCGCCTGGTTGCAATGTTCGAGGATGGCGGCATTCACCAGATCATCGATCAGCACCACATCCGCCTCGCTCAACGCCCGCACAGCTTTGAGGGTCAGCAATTCCGGATCACCAGGGCCCGCGCCCACCAGCCAGACTTTTGCGTTCATCGTGTTTTCCTCATTTGGGCCGACATCAGCCATGAAATACCGCAAACAACAGCGCCAGATTTGCCACCAATGACAGCAGCGCCAGCGTTCGCCATACCTTCAACGGTTCGCGCTCCAGCAGCGGTCGTGGGCGCACGGTCAAGCTGTGCCGCTCGCCCTGTTCGATCAGCAGCAGCCATTCTTCCGCCGTTTCAAAACGCAGCGTTGGATCCGCGGCAACCGCGCGTTCCAGACTTTGTGTGAGCCACTCCGGCAAGTCGGGCCGATAGCGACTGGCGCTGACCGGTACGCCGAATCGTGGGCGTTGAAACGCTTCGATTTCGCCGTAGGGGAAATGCCCGGTCAGCAGGTAATACAAGGTCACGCCGACTGCATAGAGATCCTGTTGCGGGGTCGGCGCTTCACCGCGAAACGCTTCTGGTGCAATGAAACTTGGCGTTCCGGGCAGGGTAGAAGGCTGGTCTTCGGACAATCCGGGGCAGTAAGCAAGTCCGAAATCCAGCAGGCGCAACTCACCATCGTCCCCCAGCAGCAGGTTCTCCGGTTTGATGTCGCGGTGCAGAATCTGCCGCCGATGCAGCATGCCGACCGCTCGAAGCAAGCGTTCGGCGAGGTCCTGCCATTGCGCCAGCGGCATTGGCCCGACCTGTTCATGCAGTTGCGCCAGGGTCGCTCCGGGATATTCGCGCATCACATAGTACAAATGCTGGCGCTGACTGGCGGCATGAACTTCAGGAAAATGCCGCCCGGCCACGCGCTTGAGAAACCATTCCTCCGACAGCAAGGCTTGCCCCGCCTGATGATCGTCATGCAGGCGGCCGGGCAAGGTTTTCAGCAACCAGGGTTGCTGCTGGGTGTCACGCACCCGATAGAGCAATGATTGCTGGCTCTGACCGAGGATTGCTTCGACGTGCCAGCCCTCGAAATCCTGTCCCGGTTTCAGTGCCGGCGGCAGCGGCCATTGCTGCAAGTGAATCAAAGCATCGCCAATGCTGGTTTCACCGAGGGCATCGACCCGCACCAGTAAGGCGCTGGCGTTATCCTGGCTGCCGGCCAAGTGCGCGGCGCTGACCAGCGTTTGCGCGGCACTGTGCAGATCCGGTTGATCACGCAGGATCGCGGCAATCGCGGTGTCGCCCAGAACCGCCCAGATCCCGTCGCTGAGCAGGACGAAGCTCTCATCGAGACGCAGTTCACCGTCGAGAAAATCCAGCACCAGATGCTGATCCAGGCCTAGCGCCCGCTTGAGCACATGCTGCATGCCGGGCTGATCCCAGACGTGATCCTCGCTGACTCGCTGCAAATTATCCCCGTGCCAGCGATACACCCGGCAATCGCCGACGTGAGCCAGGGTAAAACGCCTGCCACGCAGCACCAGAGCGCTCACAGTGGTCAATAGCGGTTGTCCGCCACCGTTGGCCTGCAACCAGCGGTTCTGCGCCAGCAGCAGGCGATCAAGGGCTTGTGCGACGCCCCAGGTTTCCGGGGTGGCGTAGTAATCCAGTGCCAGGGCCTGCAACGTCGAACGCGCGGCCAGGCCACCATCGGCGCACTGGCTGACGCCGTCGGCGATGGCGAACAGATAACCCTTGCTGGCTGCCAGCGCCGGGGCCGGCGTCACCAGGCGCAGGGCGTCCTGATTCTCGGCCCGTGGGCCGGTGGCGCTGGCTTCGGCGAAACTCAGTTGCAGGCTCATTAAGACCTCAGACCCGCGCAGCCGTCACGGCAGCCGAACCCCAGGTGGTTCTCCAGCGGCGTTTCACACCGTGCAGACCGAACCACGCGAGCACCGCGAGGCTGGCGAACAACCACAAGGCCATCTGGTAGCTGCCGGTGCTTTGCTTGATCGCACCCATGCCAGCCGCGAGGGCAAAGCCACCGATGCCGCCGGCCATGCCGATCAGGCCGGTCATCACGCCGATCTCACGGCGAAAACGCTGCGGGACCAGTTGGAAAACCGCACCGTTGCCTGCACCCAAACCGAGCATGGTGCAGACGAAAAGCGCCAGGGCTGCGTAGGAACTTGGCAGGTTGAAACCGACGGCTGCAATGCAAATCGCGGCGACCGTGTACATCCCCAAAAGAGTTCGAATACCACCGAAACGGTCGGCCAGGGCACCGCCCAATGGGCGCATCAGGCTGCCACCGAACACGCAGGCAGCGGTGTAGTAACCGGCGGTCACCGGGCTCAGGCCGTATTGGTCGTTGAAGTAGCCGGGCAGGGCGCTGGCCAGGCCGATGAAACCACCGAAGGTCACGCTGTAGAAAAACATGAACCACCAGCTGTCACGGTCGCCCAGCGCCTTGAAGTAATCAGCCACCGACTTGGCTTTCGGCCGCTCAGGGGCATTTTTGGCCAGCCAGGCGAAGACAATCAGGGTCAGGATCAGCGGGATCAGCGCGAAGCCGAACACGTTGCTCCAGCCAAACGCGGCGGCCAGCACCGGCGCAATCAGTGCGGCCAGCACGGTGCCTGAGTTGCCCGCGCCGGCAATGCCCATCGCCTTGCCTTGGTGCTGCGGCGGATACCACTGCGAGGCTAGCGGCAGGGCAACGGCGAATGACGCGCCAGCCATGCCGAGGAACAGTCCCAACAGCAGCGCTTGCTCATAACTGTGGATACCGAGTTTCCAGGCGCCGAACAGCGCGCAGATGACGATCACCTGACCGATCAGGCCGGCGGTTTTCGGTGACAGGCGATCAGCCAGCATGCCCATCACAAAGCGCAGGATCGCCCCGGCCAGGATCGGCGTTGCCACCACCAGTCCACGTTGTTGGGTGGTCAGATGCAGGTCGCCGGCGATCTGCACCGCCAAAGGGCCGAGCAGGTACCAGACCATGAAACTCAGGTCGAAGTAGAGGAAGGCTGCGAACAGGGTCGGGGTATGGCCGGATTTCCAGAAGCTTGAATTCATCGCGCACCTCAAACTGAATAGGAGTCTCGAACGGGAGCCAAAACAAAAAAACGCCGCCACCTGATTCGCCGGGAGGCAAATGAGGTGAGCGACGTCTTTGTCGTAGATTGGGCAACCGCCGTTGGTTACCTGTGGTGATTACTTAGCCAGATCTGTGCCACATGCCGATTTTTGTGGTGTAGGGAAAAGATCGCAGCCTTCGGCAGCTCCTACAGTCGGAATGCGTACACCCTGTAGGAGCTGCCGAAGGCTGCGATCTTTTGATGCTCAACCCAATAATTCACTCATCGCAATAATCTGCTCCGCCACCTGAATCAACTTCTGCTGGCGGCTCATGGCCTGGCGGCGCATCAGGGTGTAGGCCTCTTCCTCGTTGCAATCCTTCATCTTCATTAGCAGTCCTTTGGCCAGCTCGATGCGCTTGCGCTCGGCCAGTTGCTGGTCGCGGGCGTGCAGTTGGGCGCGCAGGGCCTGGTCGCTTTCGAAGCGCGCCATAGCCACGTCGAGAATCGGCTGCAAGCGTTGGGCATGAATACCTTCGACGATGTAGGCGCTGACCCCGGACTTGATCGCCTGGCGCATCACATCGGGGTCGTGTTCGTCGGTAAACATGACGATGGGTCGCGGCTGGTCGCGGCTGACCAGCACCACTTGCTCCATGACATCGCGGCTCGGTGACTCGGTATCGATCAAAATCACATCCGGACGCACCGTTTCGACGCGTTCGGGCAGGTCGATGGTCAACCCGGACTCGTCGATCACTTCGAATCCGGCCTCGGTGAGGGCCGCTTTCAGGCGTCCGACTTTTTTCGCGGTGTCGTTGATCAGCAGGATACGCAACATGTTCGCAGTCTCCTGTCAGCGGCTGGCGAGGCGGGGCGAGCTGTCGCTCATGGCGTGCAGCTTGAAGCTGCGGGCATAGCCGACCGGATCGGAACCGTCCCAGACTTTGCCGTCGATCAACTGGCTGCTGCGCATCTCTTTGCCCAGTGATGCGACGCCGACTGCACTGGCGGCCTCACGGTACAAGTCTAGTTGCTGGACCTGGCGGGCAACGGCGAGGTAATCCGGGTCGTCGCGCAACAAGCCCCAGCGACGGAACTGGGTCATAAACCACATGCCATCGGACAGGTACGGCAGATTGACTTCGCCAGCGCCATGGAAGCGCAAGGCGTGCGGGTCTTGCCAGCGATTACCCAGGCCGTCGGCGTAGTCGCCCAGCAGGCGCGGTTCGATGCATTCGAGCGGTGCGTCGAGGTACTGCGGTGCACTGAGCAATTGCGCGGTGCTGCGACGATTCTCGGTGTTGTCTTCGATGAAGCGGCTGGCTTCGAGGATCGCCATCACCAACGCTCGGGCGGTGTTGGGATACTGCTCGACGAAGGCGCGGGTGCAGCCGAGGACTTTTTCCGGATGATCGGGCCAGATCGTTTGAGTGGTGGCCAGGGTAAATCCGAGATCCTGTTGAACCGCGCTGGCAGACCACGGTTCGCCAACGCAGAAGCCGTCGATGCGCCCCGCTTGCAGGTGCGCGACCATTTGCGGCGGCGGCACCACCACACTGTCGACATCCAGTAGCGGATGAATGCCCTGGCTTGCGAGCCAGTAATACAGCCACATGGCGTGGGTGCCGGTAGGAAAAGTCTGGGCGAAGGTCAGTTTTGGGCGACTTTGGTGCACGTGCCGGTGAAGTGCTTCAGGACCGGTCACGCCAAGGCCCTGCAAGCCATGGGAGAGGTTGATGCTCTGGCCGTTCTGGTTCAGGCCCATGAGAACCGCCATGTCGGTCGCAGCCACGCCGCCGATGCCCAGGTGCACGGCGTAGATCAAGCCGTACAGGCTATGGGCGGCATCGAGTTCACCGCTGACCAGTTTGTCCCGCAGATTGGCCCAGGATGATTGACGCTTGAGATTCAGGGTCAGGCCGTAGGGCTGGGCGAAACCCTGGGTAGCAGCCACCACCACCGAGGCGCAGTCGCTCAAGGCCATGAAGCCGAGGTTGATTTCGGTCTTTTCCGGGGCATCGCTGCCATTGACCCAGGCCAGAGGGCCGGCTGATGGTTCGTTCATCGATTTCGCACCTTCAAAAAAAACGTCGTCCCAGACCTTTCTACAAGCAAGGCCGGGTGACGACGCCATTGTCCTTGCACACATTCCGCCGTTGGCCTGTGTGCTGATGACCGAACGGCTGCAAGGCATATGCCATCGCCCGCTGTTTTTATCGTTGCGCCTCGCTAGCGCCCCCCATGCCCGGCTATAATCGCCGCCTCATTTCGCCGCCAATCGAGTCAAATCCGCCCATGTACACCCTGGCCCGTCAGCTGTTGTTCAAACTTTCCCCGGAAACCTCCCACGATCTGTCCCTCGACCTGATCGGCGCAGGCGGACGCCTGGGGCTCAACGGCTTGCTGTGCAAGGCGCCGGCGAAAGTACCGGTGAATGTCATGGGCCTGGACTTCCCGAACCCGGTGGGTCTGGCGGCGGGCCTGGACAAGAACGGTGCGGCCATCGACGGCTTTGCGCAGCTGGGTTTCGGTTTTGTCGAAATCGGCACCATCACTCCGCGTCCGCAGCCGGGCAATCCGAAGCCGCGCCTGTTCCGTCTGCCGGAAGCCGAGGCGATCATCAATCGCATGGGTTTCAACAACCTCGGCGTCGATCACCTGCTGGCCCGCGTCGCAGCGGCCAAGTACAAGGGCGTGCTGGGCATCAACATCGGCAAGAATTTCGATACGCCGGTTGAGCGTGCGGTCGACGATTACCTGATCTGCCTGGACAAGGTTTATGCCCATGCCAGCTATGTGACGGTCAACGTCAGCTCGCCGAACACGCCGGGCCTGCGCAGCCTGCAATTTGGCGATTCGCTCAAGCAATTGCTGGCCGACCTGGCTACACGCCGTGCGGAACTGGCGCTGCGTCACGGCAAACACGTGCCGCTGGCGATCAAGATCGCTCCGGACATGACCGACGAAGAAACCGCGCAGGTTGCGCAAGCATTGATCGAAACCGGCATGGACGCGGTCATCGCCACCAACACCACCCTGAGCCGCGTGGGCGTCGAAGGCATGGAACATGGTGACGAGGCGGGCGGTCTGTCCGGCGCACCGGTTCGCGACAAGAGCACCAATACCGTGAAAGTGCTGGCGTCGGAGCTGGGCGGTCGCTTGCCGATCATCGCGGCGGGTGGCATCACTGAAGGCAAGCATGCGGCAGAGAAGATTACCGCGGGTGCGAGCCTGGTGCAGATCTACTCGGGCTTCATCTACAAAGGCCCGGCGTTGATCCGTGAGTCGGTAGACGCGATCGCAGCCCTGCGCTGATCCTTTGTAGGAGCTGCCGAAGGCTGCGATCTTTTGATCTTGTCTTTTACAAAAGCAAAATCAAAAGATCGCAGCCTTCGGCAGCTCCTACAGGGTAATAGTGTTTTTTGCAGACATAAAAAAGGGCTCCTTTATAGGAGCCCCTGGGCCGGAGCCCGCCGTCCGGATGGGACGTGCGTGGTTAATTCAGTACAAATCAGATTGTCGTGTCGGAGTGTTGTGCCCTGTGTTAGCCGACGGCGTGAAGTTCGTTGAGTCTGTGGATTCCCGCAGTGCCGGTCATACCGTCCCAGTTGTCGCCGCGTCCTTCTCGCCAGCCGTTAATCCAGGCTTGACGTACCGACGGTAGAGTAAATGGGCAAAGCTCACGGGATTTGCCACCAACGCCATATTGATATCCGCGCAAAAATGCTCTTTCCAACGGATCACGCTTAAGTCTTCTCATAGGGTGTTGCCCTCACTTGTTGACTGTATTTATCGCGTCGACCTCAATCGAGGTCAGGCAGAAAAACTCTGCCGTTGGGGGCTCGTTGCCGGCGTGACGAGCCAAGGTGTTGGCGTCATTGCGGCGCCAACCTGTGTTGAGTTCTAACCAATGCGTCACATCGAGGGAATGATCGTTTTGTCATAAAGAAGTAACTGTTCATGTGCTAAGGCCATAAGTAACTGGATGTTCGCTGCGTATTTTTTAGGCAAACCCCGGTATGATCGGCCCTGCGTTGGATGATCGGCTTAATCCTTTGGCGAGAATGCCTCCCGTTACCGGGAAGGACTATTCGACGAAGGGTCGACTTATGTCATTTTGTTGCATCAACTTTTTTATCTGTCCTTGCATCTAAGCTCACTTAACCCGGGCAGCAGGGGTGGAACGGCACACCTTCGTGCCACGCGGGCGCTCTTCGAGAAAAGCGCCTGATTGAAAACCGGGCCGGCAATGCGTTGCCGGTCCACTCAGCCAAAGGCTCTGAAATCCTCATGTCCGACCGTTTCGAACTCTTCCTCACTTGCCCAAAAGGCCTTGAAGGCCTGCTCATCGAGGAAGCCGTCGGGCTTGGCCTTGAGGAAGCACGTGAGCACACCTCAGCCGTGCGCGGCATGGCCACCATGGAAACCGCTTATCGCCTGTGCCTGTGGTCGCGTCTGGCCAACCGGGTACTGCTGGTGCTCAAGCGTTTCCCGATGAAAGACGCTGAAGACCTCTATCACGGCGTACTCGACATCGAGTGGCAAGACCACATGCTCAACGACGGCACCCTGGCCGTTGAATTCAGCGGTCACGGCTCCGGCATCGACAACACCCACTTCGGCGCCTTGAAGGTCAAGGATGCCATCGTCGACAAACTGCGTACCCCGCAGGGTGACCGTCCGTCTATCGACAAGCTCAACCCGGACCTGCGCATTCACCTGCGTCTGGACCGTGGCGAAGCAATTCTCTCCCTTGACCTGTCCGGCCACAGCCTGCACCAGCGCGGCTATCGCCTGCAGCAAGGTGCGGCGCCGCTGAAGGAAAACCTTGCGGCCGCCATCCTGATCCGTTCCGGCTGGCCGCGCATTGCAGCCGAAGGCGGCGCACTGGCTGACCCAATGTGCGGTGTCGGTACGTTCCTCGTCGAAGCAGCGATGATCGCCGCCGATATGGCGCCGAACCTGCGTCGTGAGCAGTGGGGCTTCACCGCCTGGCTTGGTCACGTCCCGGCACTGTGGAAAAAGCTTCACGAAGAAGCGTCCGAGCGTGCCGCTGCCGGTCTGGCCAAGCCGCCGCTGTGGATTCGCGGTTACGAAGCCGATCCGCGCCTGATTCAACCGGGCCGCAACAACGTCGAGCGTGCCGGCCTGAGCGAGTGGATCAAGATCTATCAGGGCGAAGTCGCGACGTTCGAGCCGCGTCCGGACCAGAACCAGAAAGGCCTGGTGATCTGCAACCCTCCGTACGGCGAGCGTCTGGGTGACGAGGCGAGCCTGCTCTATCTCTACCAGAACCTCGGCGAGCGTCTGCGTCAGGCCTGCCTGAACTGGGAAGCGGCGGTGTTCACCGGCGCGCCGGACCTGGGCAAGCGCATGGGCATCCGCAGCCACAAACAGTATTCGTTCTGGAACGGCGCGCTGCCGTGCAAGCTGCTGCTGATCAAGGTGCTGCCGGATCAATTCGTCACTGGCGAACGTCGTACCCCGGAACAGCGTCAGGCCGAGCGTGAGCAGGCGGCATACGATGAGGCGCCGAGCGAACCGCAAGAACGCCAGTACAACAAGAATGGCAACCCGATCAAACCGGCTCCCGCACCGGCCCCGGTGATCGAGCAGCCGCGCCTGAGCGAAGGCGGGCAGATGTTTGCCAACCGCCTGCAAAAGAATCTCAAGGCGATGGGCAAGTGGGTCAAGCGTGAAGGCATCGATTGCTACCGCGTCTACGATGCCGACATGCCGGAATACTCCATGGCCATCGACTTGTATCACGATTGGGTACACGTCCAGGAATACGCCGCGCCGAAATCCATCGATCCGGAAAAAGCCTCGGCGCGCATGTTCGATGCGCTGGCGGCAATCCCGCAGGCGTTGAACATCGACAAGAGCCGCGTGGTGGTCAAGCGCCGCGAGCGTCAGAGCGGCACCAAGCAGTACGAGCGTCAGGCTGCGCAGGGCAAGTTCGTTGAGGTCAATGAAGGCGGGATCAAGCTGCTGGTGAACCTCACCGACTACCTCGACACCGGTCTGTTCCTCGACCACCGGCCAATGCGCATGCGGATTCAGAAAGAGGCGGCCGGCAAGCGCTTTCTCAACCTGTTCTGCTACACCGCCACCGCCAGTGTGCACGCGGCCAAGGGCGGCGCGCGCAGCACCACCAGCGTCGACTTGTCGAAAACTTATCTGGACTGGGCGCGGCGCAATCTGTCGCTGAACGGTTTCTCCGACAAGAACCGTCTGGAACAGGGCGACGTGATGGCCTGGCTCGAAGCCAGCCGCGACGAATACGACCTGATCTTCATCGACCCGCCGACCTTCTCCAACTCCAAGCGCATGGAAGGGGTGTTCGACGTGCAGCGGGATCAGGTGCAATTGATCGACCTGGCCATGGCACGCCTGGCAGCGGGTGGGGTTTTGTACTTCTCCAACAACTTCCGCAAGTTCGATCTGGAGCCAAATCTCAGCGAGCGTTATGCGGTCGAAGAGATCAGCGCACAGACCATCGATCCGGATTTTGCGCGTAATCCCAAGATCCACCGCGCCTGGAAAATCACGGCTCGTTGACACCTGACCTCCTTGGATCCACAGAGCCTTGATTTTCAAAGGCTCTGGGATTCTTTCAGGGCTGGTCAAATTAGTGGCTAATAGCTATAACTCAACTCAGGGCCAAAGGGCTTTCCCGCACCTGGCGTTTTGAGTTGGGTTTTATGTCGTTGCACGCCGTGCGCCCAAAGATCCTGGGTTTTATCAGCGAAGATGTCTCGGCCTGGCTGGTCGCGCTCCTGGTTTTGCTCGTCGGCGGGATTCTCACGGGATTGCTGGCGTGGTCGACGCTCAATCTGTTTCACCATCAATTGCGGCAACGTTTCCAACTGCTGGCCAGTGAACGTTACAGCCGTATCGAAGAACGTTTCGAAGATCAGGAGCAGCGCCTCGATGGCCTGCGCCGGTTCTTTGCCAATTCCGATTCGGTTTCCCGAGAGGAATTCAACGGTTACACCCAACCTCTTTTGCATCGCACCCAGGCGTATTCGTTTGCCGAACGGGTGAGTCGCGACGAACGCGCAGCCTTCGAGCGCCGCGCGCGGGATGAGGGCTTGAGTGACTTTACCCTGCGCGAACTCAACGCTGACGGCCAGCTGCAATTGGCCGCAGAACGGGATGAGTACGTGGTGGTGCTGTACAGCCAGACGCAAAGCAAACTCGGCTCGCCGCTGGGCTACGATTTGCTGGCGCAACCGTTGCGGCGCGCGACCCTGGAACGGGCCGACCAGCATGGTCGCATGGCGGTCTCGCAACCGATGCACCTGGTCAGCATTGAACCGGCGTATGCGCGTGGTGTGCTGCTGGTCGCGCCGGTGATGCTGCGCAATCAACCGGACGCGTCGACGAGCAAACCGTTCGGCTACGTCATGGCCGTGATCAGCATGCGTCAGCTGCTGGCTGACGGTCTGCCGGAGGCGGGCCGGGATTATCTCTCGGTGCGTATCCTCGACCTGTCCATCGATGACCAGCATGAAGTCCTGTTTGAATCGCCGAATCCGCCAGCCGTCAGCGAATTGTCCGCGACCCGGCTGTTGCGCCTCGCGGATCACGAGTATCAAGTCGACATCCAGCCCAGCGAAGCTTTCCTGCAGGCCAACCATTCCTCGGTAACCACATTGGTGGTGCTCGGCGGTTTGCTCAGTGTGCTGCTCAGTGCCTTGCTCTACGTGCTGGTCAGTCAGCGGCAACGGGCGTTGAAAATGGTGGAGCAACGGACCGAAGAACTGCGCGCCCGCGAACTGGAATTGCGCGGCACCCACGGCCAGTTGCGCGGCGTGCTGAATGCCGCGACCCAAGTGGCGATCATCGCCACGGATCTGCGAGGGGTGATCAGCACCTTCAATGCCGGCGCCGAGCAGATGCTCGGATATACCAACGCCGAAGTAGTGGGGCACATGACCCTGGAGAATCTGCACCTGCCCCGGGAGCTTGCCGCGCGTTCCGTCGAGTTGAGCGCGCGTTTCGGCAAACCGGTCCCGACCTGTCACGCGATGTTGGTCGAAGGTAGCGTGGGTGGCGGTCATGAGGCGCGGGAGTGGACGCTGGTGCGGGGCGATGGCAGCCATTTGAGCGTCAACATGCTGGCCACGCCGGTACTCGACGAGCAAGGCCTGTGGGTCGGGCATCTGGCGGTGTGCATCGACATCACCGAGCGCAAACGCGTGCATGAAGCCTTGGCCGCGCGGGATCTGTTGTTGAAGAAACTCAGTGCCCATGTGCCCGGCGGCATCTATCAATTCAAGATGGAATTCGACGGGCGCTTCAGCGTCATCTATGCCAGCGACGGCATTCGCGAGATCTACGAACTCGAACCCGACGTGCTTCTGCTCAACGCCGAGGCGATCTTCACGCGGATTCATCCCCAGGACACCACGCGCGTACGCGCTTCGATCCGTGATTCGGCGGATACCCTCGGCCATTGGCGCGAAGAGTACCGCGTGCAGTTGCCGCAACGTGGCCTGCGCTGGGTCCGTGGCGAGGCGACGCCGGAAGAACTGCCGGGCGGTGGTGTGCTGTGGCATGGCTACATTTCGGACATTACCGACATGAAGCGGGTGGAAGAAGAACTGCGTGCGCTGTCGGTCACCGATTCGCTGACCGGCATCCATAACCGCCGCTATTTCCAGGAGCGCCTGACCACCGAGATGGCCCGGGTGGAGCGTGGCGGCGGTGAACTGTCAGTGATCATGCTCGACATCGACCATTTCAAGCGCATCAATGATCAGCACGGCCACGCCGTCGGCGATCGGGTGCTGCAAGTGGTGTGCGAGCGCATCGGCCATCGGTTGCGGCGCACGGACGTGTTCTGTCGCCTTGGCGGTGAGGAATTCATGGTGTTGTGCCCGGACATCGACGGCGAACAGGCTTATGTGCTGGCGCTGGAGTTGTGGCAAGGCTTGCGCAGCTCACCGATCGATGAGGTCGGTGTCGTCACCGCGAGTTTCGGGATTGCCAGTTGGCGGGTCGGCGAGGGCGCGGATGCGCTGCTGCTGAGAGCGGACTCGGGGGTGTATGCGGCGAAGCAGGAAGGCAGGGATCGGGTGCAGGGCGAGACGAATTAAAAACGGCAGCTCCTACAGGGCTGTGTAAACCTGTAGGAGCTGCCGAAGGCTGCGATCTTTTGACTTTTGGGGCTTACAACACGGATGCCGTCTGCGGCAATTTCGGCTGGCGATACAGGTCCAGCAGCACCTGATCCAGAACCGACGATGCACCGAACGGGGCCTTGTCGTTGAGGATCGCCACCACCGCCCAGGTATTGCCGTTGACGTCGCGGCTGAAACCGGCGATGGCGCGCACGGTGTTCAGGGTGCCGGTCTTGACGTGGGCTTCACCGCGCATCGCGGTGGTCTTCAGGCGTTTGCGCATGGTGCCGTCGGTGCCGGCAATCGGCATCGAGCTGATGTACTCGGCAGCGTAAGGGCTGTGCCACGCGGCTTGCAGCATCGAAGCCATTTCCCGGGCGCTGACGCGTTCGGCGCGGGACAGGCCGGAGCCGTTCTCCATCACCAGGTGCGGCGCGGTGATGCCTTTCTTCGCCAGCCACTGGCGCACTACGCGCTGGGCAGCCTTGGCGTCATCGCCATCGGCGTCGGTGCGGAATTTCTGCCCCAGGCTCAGGAACAGCTGCTGGGCCATGGTGTTGTTACTGTACTTGTTGATGTCGCGGATGATTTCCGCGAGGTCCGGCGAGAATGCCCGCGCCAGCACCTTGGCATCTTTCGGCGTCGGCGCCAGCACATCCTTGCCCTGAATGCTGCCACCCAACTCTTTCCAGATCGCGCGCACGGCGCCAGCGGTGTAGGTCGCGTGGTCGAGCAGTGACAGGTAAGTCTGCGAGCTGCAGCCTTCACCCAGCTGACCGCCGACCGTCACGGTCACGCTGCCATCGGCCTGAGGCACCGGGTTGTAGCGCACGCCGCCGGTGCATTGCTTGGAGTTGAGGGCCTTGACCTGATTGTCGATGCGGATGCTGGCGATCGGAGGCTCAACGGAGACCAGCACCTTGCCCGAATCGTTACGTGCAACGAATCGCAGGGCCTTGAGGTTGACCAGCAGCGCATCGGGTTTGACCAGGAACGGCTTGTTCTCGTCGTTGCCGTCGTCGTTGAACTCGGGCAGTTGCGGTTGCACGAAGAAGTTCTTGTCCAGCACCAGGTCGCCGGTGACCTGGGTCACGCCGTTGGCGCGCAGATCGCGCATCAGCAGCCAGAGTTTTTCCATGTTCAGCTTCGGATCACCGCCACCCTTGAGGTAGAGGTTGCCGTTGAGGATGCCGCCGCTGAGGGTGCCGTCGGTGTAGAACTCGGTTTTCCACTGGTGATTCGGGCCGAGCATTTCCAGTGCCGCATAGGTGGTGACCAGTTTCATGGTCGACGCCGGGTTGACCGACACATCGGCGTTGAAAATGGTCGCAGTGCCGGGGCCGGTGAGCGGAATCATCACCAGCGACAGGGCGTTGTCTTGCAACTTGCTGGCCTTGAGGGCTTTTTCAACGTTGGGCGACAGAGCGGTGTTGATCGATTCAGCGGAAGCGGGGAGGGCCAGCGGCAAAAGAAGGCTGGCGAGCAGCAATGGACGCAACGATTTGATCATGTGAAATAAAACCCTACAGCCGAGGGGGAAAAGACGAGGGCATGAACATGAAAGCCCTCCGCGGTCATGAAAGTGTCGGCATTATGCCCCAAGGTGTCCTGGCTTGTGCCGTGCCTTGGCCTTCTAATCCGCTATTTTTTTACCGGCGGTAGGCTGCGGCCGTTCAGAGACGGGCAATTGGCGGCTTAAACTGCTAAAGTGCCGGCCGTTATTACTTAAGAGGATTGTTCCAATGGCGACTAACCGTTCCCAGCGTCTGCGCAAAAAACTGTGCGTCGATGAATTTCAAGAGCTGGGTTTCGAGCTGAACCTGGATTTCAAAGAAGATTTGGCTGATGAAGCCATTGATGCTTTCCTCGATGCGTTCCTTAAAGAAGCCATGGAAGCCAACGGTCTGGGTTATGTTGGCGGCGACGACTACGGTCTGGTTTGCCTGCAGAAGCGTGGCTCGGTCAGCGCTGAACAACGCGCCGCCGTTGAAGCCTGGCTCAAAGGCCGCACCGAGCTGACCAGCGTTGAAGTCAGCCCGCTGCTGGACGTCTGGTACCCGGAAAAGCCGATCAATCCGGTAGCTTGATGTTCTGAAGAACGGCGACCTTTGAGTCGCCGTTTTTTTTGATCAAAGGATCGCAGCCTCGTTGCACTCGACAGCTCCTACAAAGGAATGCGAACTCTGTAGGAGCTGTCGAGTGCAACGAGGCTGCGATCTTTCAGCTTTTACGCCAGTTCAAAATCAGCAAAGTCACCACCCCTGCCACAATTCCCCAGAACGCCGATCCGATGGAAAACAGCGTCAGCCCCGATGCCGTGACCATGAAGGTGATCAGCGCCGCTTCACGTTCCTTCACTTCACTCATGGCAATGCTCAGGCCATTGATGATCGAGCCGAACAGCGCCAGTGCGGCAATCGACAGCACCAGCTCCTTGGGCAACGCGGCAAACAGCGCCGCCAATGTCGCGCCGAACACTCCGGCGATCCCGTAGAAAATCCCGCACCACACCGCCGCCGTGTAGCGTTTGCTGCGATCTTCATGGGCATGCGGCCCGGTGCAGATTGCCGCGCTAATGGCGGCCAGGTTGATTCCGTGGGAGCCGAACGGCGCCAGCAGCAACGAGGCGATGCCGGTGGTGGTGATCAGCGGCGAGGCCGGCACGCTGTAGCCATCGGCGCGCAATACGGCGATGCCCGGCATGTTTTGCGAAGTCATCGCCACCACGAACAGCGGGATGCCGATGCTGATCGTCGCCGCCAGGGAGAAATGCGGCGTGGTCCAGACCGGCGTCGCCACTTCCA
Organism: Pseudomonas sp. NFX98; assembly: GCF_047784845.1. Taxonomy (NCBI): domain Bacteria; kingdom Pseudomonadati; phylum Pseudomonadota; class Gammaproteobacteria; order Pseudomonadales; family Pseudomonadaceae; genus Pseudomonas; species Pseudomonas sp. NFX98. Next base: position 47,371 of record NZ_JBLNNF010000013.1, read on the forward strand.
GATGGAAACCGCTGAAGTCCAGTAACCCCATGAGCCCCGACAGCGCCGTGCCGATCAACAACGCGCCCAATACCGCGTAGCGCGGTGACAGGCGCTTGATCACCAGGTAAGTGAAGAACATGCCCAGCACCAGCGCGGTGCGGTGCTGGGCAGCGACGAAAATTTCGCTGCCGATCTTGAACAGAATCCCCGCCAGCAAGGCCGCCGCCAAGGATGCTGGAATTTTTTTCACCAGCCGTTCGAAGCTGCCGGTCAGGCCACAAATAGTCACCAGCACCGCGCAGGTAATATAGGCGCCGATGGCTTCGCCGTAACTGACACCGCCCAGGCTGGTGATCAGCAGCGCCGCGCCCGGAGTCGACCAGGCAATGGTGATCGGCGTGCGATAGCGCAGCGACAGGCCGATCGAGCAAATCGCCATGCCGATGGAAATCGCCCAGATCCACGAGGAAATCTGCCCGCTGGTCAGGCCCGCCGCTTGTCCGGCCTGGAACATCAGGACCAGGGAGCTGGTGTAGCCGGTCATCATCGCGATGAACCCGGCGACGATGGCCGAAGGTGAAGTGTCGGCCCATGGGCGCAGGCGGGTTTGCGTGGCGTCGTTCATGACAGCGCTGTTCCTGTACTTTTCGAAGGTAAAACCAGGGTTCAAGCCTAAACTCAAAAGTAACCGAACGTTGCTATACAGCAGAAGCGACAAACAGCCATACAGTCGTGTTGCCACTAACCATTGTGTACAATCGCAGTGTTTTTTACGCGATACTTGCCAGCGACCCACTGTGCCGTATTACAGTCACGGTCAATTCGCCGCAGTTCTCCCGACTCGAGTGCCCATGAACGAACAGTTGCAGCCCCTAAAGAAACAACCGCGAGCAGGCAAAGCCGGCCGTAGCGGTACCCAGGACGATATTGTCTACGCGCATATCTTCGAGGCCATCCTCGAACAGCGTCTGGCGCCCGGCACCAAGTTGAGCGAAGAAGCGCTGGGGGAAATTTTCGGGGTCAGCCGCACCATCATTCGCCGCGCCTTGTCGCGCCTGGCCCATGAAGGCGTGGTGTTGCTGCGTCCGAATCGCGGCGCCGTGGTCGCCAGCCCGAGCGTGGAGGAAGCCCGTCAGGTGTTCATGGCCCGCCGTCTGGTGGAGCGCGCGATCACCGAACTGGCCGTGCAACACGCGACCGCCGAGCAGATCGCCGAATTGCGCCAGATGGTCAACGACGAACGCGACAGCTTCTCCCGTGGCGATCGCGGCGCCGGCATCCGTCTGTCGGGCGAATTCCACCTGAAACTGGCCGAAGCGGCGAAAAACGCGCCGCTGATCAGCTTCCAGCGCAGCCTCGTATCCCAGACGTCGCTGATCATCGCCCAGTACGAAAGCGGCAACCGTTCCCACTGCTCCTACGACGAGCACACCCAGTTGATCGACGCCATCGAAAAACGCGACGGTGAACTGGCGGTGAACCTGATGATGCATCACATGGATCACATCGACAGCAAACTCAACCTCGATGAGGAAAGTGCGTCGGATGATCTGCATGCGGTGTTCTCGCATTTGTTGCAGACCAAAAAGCCAGGGCGCTCGCCGGCCAAGCTCTGAAAGATCGCAGCCTCGTTTCACTCGACAGCTCCTACAGAGGAATGCGCTCCATGTAGGAGCTGCCGCAGGCTGCGATCTTTTGATCTTTCTGACAGGCAATAAAAATCCTCCGGACTGAAAAGTGCGGGGGATTTTTTATGCCCGAAGAAAACTCAGCGCTGATGCACCAGATTCCCCGCCGCATACGTCTGCTGCACAGTCCGGTCATCCCCCAGCGTCATCAACACAAACAACGACTCGGCGATGTTGTTGGCCTGTTTCAGGCGATAGCTCAGCAGTGGTGTGGCGTTGTAGTCCAGCACCAGGAAGTCGGCATCGGTGCCCGGTTGCAGGTTGCCGATCTTGTCCTCAAGACGCAGTGCGCGAGCGCCGCCGAGGGTCGCCAGGTACAGCGACTTGAACGGACTCAAACGCGCACCTTGCAGCTGCATGACCTTGTAGGCTTCGTTGAGGGTTTGCAGCAGCGAGAAACTGGTGCCGCCACCGACGTCGGTGCCGATGCCGACATTCAGTTTGTGCTTCTCGGCCATTGGCAGGTTGAACAGGCCGCTGCCGAGGAAGAAGTTCGAGGTCGGGCAGAACGAGATGGCCGAACCGGTTTCCGCCAGGCGCGCGCACTCGTCATCGCACAAATGCACGCCGTGGGCGAACACCGAACGCTCGCCGAGCAACTGGTAGTGGTCATAGACGTCCAGGTAGCCCTTGCGCTCCGGGAACAGCTCCTTGACCCACTCGATTTCCTTGAGGTTTTCGCTGATGTGGGTCTGCATGTACAGATCCGGGTATTCGGTCAGCAACTGGCCGGCGAGAGTCAGCTGTTCCGGGGTACTGGTCGGCGCGAAGCGTGGGGTCACCGCATAGTGCAGGCGGCCCTTGCCGTGCCAGCGCTCGATCAGCGCCTTGCTTTCGAGGTAGCTGGATTCAGCGGTGTCGGTCAGGTAGTCGGGGGCGTTGCGGTCCATCATCACTTTGCCGGCGATCATGCGCAGGTCGAGCTGCTCGGCGGCTTCGAAGAACGAGTTCACCGATTGCGGATGCACGCTGCCGAACACCAGCGCGGTGGTGGTGCCGTTGCGCAGCAGTTCCTTGATGAAAATGTCTGCGACTTCGTCAGCGTGGGTCTTGTCGGCGAACTGGCTTTCGCACGGGAAGGTGTAGGTGTTGAGCCAGTCCAGCAGCTGCTCGCCGTAGGCACCGACCATGCCGGTTTGCGGCAGGTGGATGTGGGTGTCGATGAAGCCGGGGGTGATCAGCGCGTCCTGATAATGGGTGATTTCAATGTCTGCGGGCAGGGTCGGCAGCAATTCGCTGGCGTGGCCAAGGGCGCTGATTTTGCCGTTATCGACCACCAGCAAACCGTCTTCGAAATACTCGTACGAGGCTTCGATGCCCACTTCGGCAGGGTCGGCGATGCTGTGCAGGATGGCGGCGCGGTAGGCTTTGCGAGTCAGAGGCATGAGAATTCTCAGTTAGAGGCTTGGCTGCGGCGTGAGGCAGGCAGCAGTTTGGCAATCGATCCGGCGCTGGAAGTTTGCTGGCCGAAATTCGCGTTATAGGTGGCGATGATTTCGCCGGCGATGGAGATGGCGATTTCCACAGGCAACTTGCCTTTGACTTCGCCGATGCCCATCGGGCAGCGCATGCGTTGCACGACGCCGCTGTCGAAACCACGGTCGCGCAGGCGATGTTCGAACTTCACCCGTTTGGTCTTCGAGCCGATCAGGCCGAAGTAGGCGAAGTCGTTGCGCTTGAGGATCGCGGCGGTGAGTTCGAGGTCGAGTTGGTGGTTGTGGGTCATCACGATGCAATAGCTGCCGACCGGCAGATCGTCGATTTCATCCACAGGCTCTTCGGAAACGATCTTGCGTACGCCGTGGGGGATCTGCTCGGGAAACTCTTCTTCCCGCGAGTCGATCCAGCGCACCCGGCAGGGCAGGCCAGCGAGCAATGGCACCAGCGCGCGGCCGACGTGGCCGGCACCGAACACGGCGATCTGCGCTTGCACCTGGCCCATGGGTTCAAACAGCAAAACGGTCGCGCCGCCGCAGCACTGGCCGAGGCTGGCGCCGAGGCTGAAGCGCTCCAGATGCGTGTCCTGCTTACCGCTGGCGAGCATGTCGCGGGCGATCTGCATGGCTTTGTATTCCAGGTGTCCGCCACCGATGGTGTCGAAAGTCTGGTTCGCGCTGATGACCATCTTCGAACCGGCATTGCGCGGCGTCGAGCCGAGCTCTTCGATGATAGTCACCAACACGCAGGGCTCACCCTGGTTTTGCAGGTCGGCGAGGGCGTCGATCCAGTTGTACATAAACACCTCAACATCTCTGTTGTCAGTTCGGGCCTCATCGCTGGCAAGCCAGCTCCCACAGGATTTGAGTTGATCCAAACTCTGTGAACACCACAAAACACTGTGGGAGCTGGCTTGCCAGCGATGGCCGCACCTCGGTCCTAGAGCGGAGCCAACTCGACTTCAGCTTCGGCCGCTTTCGCCACCTTCAACTGGCGCATCTGCTCGCAACCCCACAACACCCGCTCCGGCGTCGCCGGTGCGTCGATTTTCGGTTGATGCTTGTAATCACCGAGGCTCGCCACGGCGTCCTTGATCGCGCACCACGCGGCGATGCCGAGCATGAACGGCGGTTCGCCCACGGCCTTGGAATGGAACACCGTGTCTTCCGGGTTCTTGCGGTTTTCCACCAGCTTCACCCGCAGATCCAGCGGCATGTCGGCCACGGCCGGGATTTTGTAGCTGGCCGGGCCGTTGGTCATCAGCTTGCCTTTGTTGTTCCACACCAGTTCTTCCATGGTCAGCCAACCCATGCCCTGGATGAAACCGCCCTCGACCTGGCCAATGTCGATGGCCGGGTTCAGCGAGGCGCCGACGTCGTGGAGGATGTCGGTGCGCAGCATCTTGTATTCGCCGGTCAGGGTGTCGACCAGCACTTCGCAGCACGCCGCGCCAAAGGCGAAGTAGTAGAACGGACGACCGCGCGCCTGGCTGCGGTCGTAGTAGATTTTCGGGGTCTTGTAGAAGCCGGTGCTCGACAGCGACACCTGGGCGAAATACGCCTGCTGGATCAACGCTTCAAAGGTCAGGATGTGATCGCGAACCCGTACGTGGCCGTTGTGGAATTCGACGTCTTCTTCGGTGACTTTGTACTGACGCGCAGCAAATTCGACGAGGCGTTTTTTGATGATTTCTGCCGCGTTCTGCGCAGCCTTGCCGTTCAAGTCGGCACCGCTGGACGCTGCGGTTGGCGAGGTGTTTGGCACCTTGTCAGTGTTGGTCGCGGTGATCTGCACGCGGTCCATTTCCACCTGGAACACTTCGGCCACGACCTGCGCGACCTTGGTGTTCAGGCCCTGGCCCATTTCGGTGCCGCCATGGTTCAGGTGGATGCTGCCGTCGGTGTAAACGTGCACCAGTGCACCGGCCTGATTGAGGAAGCTTGCGGTGAAGGAAATGCCGAATTTTACCGGGGTCAGCGCCAGGCCTTTTTTCAGGATCGGGCTGTTGGCGTTGTAGCGACGGATCGCTTCGCGGCGCTCGGCGTACTGGCTGCTTTCTTCCAGTTCGGCGGTCATCTCTTCGAGCATGTTGTGCTCGACGGTCTGGTAGTAGTGGGTGACGTTGCGCTCGGTCTTGCCGTAGTAGTTGGCCTTGCGCACGGACAGCGGATCAAGGGCCAGATGGCGCGAGATGGCGTCCATCACTTCTTCGATGGCGACCATGCCTTGCGGGCCGCCGAAACCACGGTAGGCGGTGTTCGACGCGGTGTTGGTCTTGCAACGGTGACCGTTGATGGTCGCGTCGCCCAGGTAGTACGAGTTGTCGGAGTGGAACATCGCGCGGTCGACAATCGAGGCCGACAGGTCCGGCGAGCAACCGCAGTTGCCGGCCAATTCCAGGTTGATGCCGTGCAGACGACCGGTGCTGTCAAAGCCCACGTCGTACTCGACGTAGAACGGGTGACGCTTGCCGGTCATCAGCATGTCTTCGACGCGCGGCAGGCGCATCTTGGTCGGCTGGCCGGTGAGGTGCGCGATCACCGCGCACAAACAGGCCGGGCTCGCCGCCTGGGTTTCCTTGCCACCGAAACCACCGCCCATGCGGCGCATGTCGACGACGATCTTGTTCATCGACACGTCCAGCACTTCCGCCACCAACTTCTGCACTTCGGTGGGGTTCTGCGTGGAGCAGTAGACGATCATTCCGCCGTCTTCGGTCGGCATCACCGAAGAGATTTGCGTTTCCAGGTAGAAGTGCTCCTGGCCGCCGATGTGCAGCGTGCCCTGGATACGATGTTCGGCAGTCGCCAGCGCCGTGGCCGAATCGCCACGTTGATGGGTATGACTGTCGAGTACGAAGTGGCGCTTGCGCAGGGCTTCGACCACGTCCAGCACCGGCTCCAGATCTTCGTATTCGATGATCGCGGCCATGGCAGCCTTGCGTGCGGTTTCCAGGTCTTTCGCCGCGACGGCGATCACCGGTTGGCCGACGAATTCCACGGTGTCGATGGCCAGCAACGGATCGCCAGGCAGCAGCGGACCGATGTCTTTCAGGCCCGGTACGTCTTCGTGGGTGATGGCGATGCGCACGCCTTCGAAGGCGTAGCAGGGCGAGGTGTCGATGCTGATGATTTTCGCGTGGGCGCGGTCCGACAGGCGCGCATAAACGTGCAGTTGGTTCGGAAACTCCAGGCGGTCGTCGATGTACTGCGCTTCGCCGGACACATGCTTGGCGGCGCTGTCGTGCTTGACGCTGCGGCCGACACCGGTGGTCAGGTCCTTGGCGAACAGTTCAGCCAGTTCGGCCTGGGTCTTCTCTACGGCGTGATGATTAGACATAAGCGGTCACCCGAGTCTCGATGTGCGGTGTTTGCAGTTCGATGAAGTATTTGCGCAGCAGGTTTTGCGCGCTGAGCAGTCGATATTCCTTGCTGGCGCGGAAGTCCGAGAGCGGTGTGAAGTCTTCGGCCAAAGCGGCGCAGGCGCGTTCAATCGTGGCGTTGTTGAACGACGCACCGATCAGCGCGGTTTCGCAACTGTTGGCACGTTTCGGAATGGCCGCCATGCCGCCGAAGGCCACGCGGGCATCGGCGATCACGCCGTTGTCGAGGCGGATGTTGAAGGCTGCGCACACCGCAGAAATGTCATCGTCCAGACGCTTGGAAACTTTGTAGGCGCGGAACAACTGCTCGGCGCTGGCACGCGGCACGATGATCTTCTCGATGAACTCGCTTTCCTGACGCGCGGTCACGCGGTAATCGATGAAGTAGTCTTCCAGCGCCATGGTGCGGCGGGTTTCACCCTTGCACAGGACGATTTGCGCGCCGAGGGCGATCAGCAGCGGAGGCGAGTCACCGATTGGCGAGGCGTTACCGATGTTGCCGCCCAGGGTGCCCTGGTTGCGGATCTGCAAGGAGGCGAAGCGGTGCAGCAATTCACCGAAGTCCGGGTACTCGGCGTTCAAGGCCTCGTAGCAGTCGGAGAGGGCGGTCGCGGCGCCGATTTCCAGTCGATCGTCGAAGCGTTCAATGCGCTTCATCTCGGCGACGTTGCCGACGTAGATCATCACCGGCAGGGTGCGGTGGAACTGCGTGACTTCCAGCGCCAGGTCCGTACCGCCGGCCAGCAGGCGCGCCTGGGGATAAGCGTCGTAGAGATCAGCCAGATCGGCCACGGTCAGCGGCACCAGGCAACGCTTGTCACCGCTGTTCAGTTCCCCGATGTCGGTAGGCGCGATGGCTTTCAGGCGCGCAATGGTTTCGGCTTCACGGGCATCGAACTGATCCGGTTTTTTGCCGCGGCAGGACTGCTCGGCGGCTTCCAGGATCGGCCGGTAGCCGGTGCAACGGCAGAGGTTGCCGGCCAGCGCTTCGTGAGCCTTGGCATGATCCGGTGCATCGCTGTTCTTTTGCAGGGCAAACAGCGACATCACGAAACCGGGAGTGCAAAAGCCGCACTGCGAACCGTGGCATTCGACCATGGCTTTCTGCACGCTGTGCAGTTCGCCTTTGTGTTTGAGGTCTTCAACGCTGATGAGCTGTTTGCCGTGCAGTGACGAAACGAACGTCAGGCACGAGTTGAGGCTGCGATAGCGAATATGTTCGCGGCCCGAGTCATCCGTCTGCAACTCGCCGACCACCACGGTACACGCGCCACAGTCACCGCTGGCGCAGCCTTCTTTGGTGCCGGGTTTGCCCACATGGTCGCGCAGATAATTGAGCACGGTCAGGTTCGGGTCCAGGGCGTGCTCGCTACGGAGTTCCTGGTTTAGTAAAAACTGGATCACGGAAGGCCTCGCAGACTCATTATTGTTGTTAACCGATGTGACCGAATTTAGCAGGTCTGACTTTTCGGTCAATGATTTTCTGACTTAAAGGTCAGGAAAATGCATTTTGTCGACTAACAACCTGTTTCTTCATTATTGACCCTCGCGGGCTTGCCTGCTTTTTGCTTGAATCGTGCCAAAACCCCCGGTAGGGCTCTGCGCCATGACGTATCAATTGCGCTACACTGCGCCGCTTGTGCAGATCGAAGAGTTTGAAGGACAACCATGACGTTCAAGGCGCCGGACAGCCTCGCCGAGCAAATCGCTCATCACCTCGCCGAACGCATCATTCGCGGCGAAATGAAGCCCGGGGAGCGCATCCAGGAACAGAAGGTCACGCAGGCGCTCGACGTCAGCCGCGGTTCGGTCCGCGAGGCCTTGCTGATCCTTGAGCGTCGCCACCTGATTGCGATTCTGCCGCGACGTGGCGCCCATGTGACGGAACTCACCCCGCACAAGGTACAGAGCCTGTGCACGCTGATGAGCGAGATGTACATCCTGCTCGCCAACGCCGTGGCCACTGGCTGGAAAGTCCAGGCCGACCTGGCGCCGTTCGTGCAGATTCAGCAGCGCCTGACGGCCAGCTACGAGCGCCAGGACATCCATACCTTCGTCGACGACAGTTTCAGCGTGATGCGCGCCACGTATGGGTTCGCCAACAACCCGTATTTGCAGGAAACCGTCGAGAATCTGCAGCCGGCCATGAGCCGTGCCTATTTCCTTGCACTGGATCAGCGCAAGGCTTCGATGAGCGAGTACCTCGAACTGTTCGAACGCCTGCTCGCCGCCGTGATTGCCCGTGACTTTCCACAGATTCGCGAAGTGCTGACCGCCTATGGCCAGCGCAGCTGCGATCTGGTGATCTCCGCCCTGACGGACGCCTGATCTTGCGGCTCAAGTGCATCAAACTGGCGGGGTTCAAGTCCTTCGTCGATCCGACCACGGTGAACTTCCCCAGCAATATGGCGGCGGTGGTCGGGCCCAATGGTTGCGGCAAGTCGAACATCATCGATGCCGTGCGTTGGGTGATGGGCGAGAGCTCGGCCAAGAACCTGCGCGGCGAGTCGATGACCGACGTCATCTTCAACGGTTCGACCAGCCGCAAACCGGTGAGCCAGGCGAGCATCGAGCTGGTCTTCGATAACTCCGACGGCACCTTGCTCGGTGAATTTGCCGCTTATGCGGAAATTTCCATTCGCCGCAAAGTCACCCGCGACAGCCAGACCACTTATTACCTCAACGGCACCAAATGCCGTCGCCGTGACATCACCGACATCTTCCTCGGTACCGGTCTCGGCCCGCGCAGTTACTCGATCATCGAGCAGGGGATGATCTCCAAACTGATCGAGTCCAAACCGGAAGACCTGCGTAACTTCATCGAAGAAGCGGCGGGCATCTCCAAGTACAAGGAGCGTCGGCGCGAGACCGAAAACCGTATCCGCCGCACCCACGAAAACCTCGAACGCCTGACCGACCTGCGCGAAGAGCTTGAGCGTCAACTCGAACGCTTGCACCGCCAGGCCGAGGCCGCGAAGAAGTATCAGGAATACAAAGGCGAGGAGCGTCAGCTCAAGGCCCAGTTGTCGGCCCTGCGCTGGCAAGACCTGAACGATCAGGTCGGCCAGCGCGAAGCGATCATCGGCACCCAGGAAATCAGTTTCGAAGCCTTGGTGGCCGAGCAGCGCAACGCCGATGCCAGCATCGAACGCTTGCGCGACGGGCACCATGACCTGTCCGAGCGCTTCAATCTGGTGCAGGGGCGCTTCTATTCGGTCGGCGGCGACATCGCCCGGGTCGAGCAGAGCATCCAGCACGGCCAGCAGCGCTTGCGTCAGTTGCAGGACGATTTGAAAGAAGCCGAGCGTGCGCGCCTGGAAACCGAGTCGCACCTGGGCCACGACCGCACGTTGCTGCTGACCCTCGGCGAAGAGCTGGACATGCTCACGCCCGAGCAGGAAGTCACCAGCGCCGCCGCTGAAGAAGCGGCCGCCGCGCTGGAAGAATCAGAAACCACCATGCACGGCTGGCAGGAGCAGTGGGACACGTTCAACCTCACCGCCGCCGAGCCGCGTCGTCAGGCCGAAGTGCAGCAGTCGCGGATCCAGCAACTTGAAACCAGCATGGAGCGTCTGGCCGATCGTCAGAAGCGTCTCGGCGAAGAACGGACTTTGCTTTCGGCGGACCCGGAAGACGCGGCGATCATGGAGCTCAGCGAGCAGCTCGCTGAATCCGAGGCGACCCTTGAAGATTTGCAGACCAGTGAAGAGGCTCAGGTCGAAAAGCTTGAGCAACTGCGCCAGCAATTGCAGCAGACGCTGACGGCGCAGCAACAGGCTCAAGGCGATTTGCAGCGACTCAATGGGCGTCTGGCCTCGCTGGAAGCCCTGCAACAAGCCGCGCTCGATCCCGGCACCGGCACCGCAGAATGGTTGCGCGAACAAAACCTGGCGAATCGCCCGCGTCTGGCCGAAGGCCTGAAGGTTGAGGCCGGCTGGGAGCTGGCGGTGGAAACCGTGCTCGGCGCCGATCTGCAAGCGGTGCTGGTGGATGACTTCAACGATTTCGATCTGGCCGGGTTTGCCCAGGGCGATTTGCGTTTGCTGAGCCCCGCTGGCGATGGCGTGCGAGTGCCTGGCAGCCTGCTCGACAAGGTCGAGGCGAAGATCGATCTGTCGCCGTGGCTGGGCCAGGTCAAACCGGTGGAAAGCCTCGAGCAGGCATTGGCCCTGCGCGGTCAACTGGCCGTCGGTCAGAGCCTGATCAGTCGCGACGGTTACTGGGTCGGCCGGCATTTCCTGCGGGTGCGACGCGCCAGTGAAGCGGAAAGCGGCGTGCTGGCCCGGGGTCAGGAAATCCAGCAGCTGAGCCTTGAGCGCGAAGAGCGTGAAGCCGCCGTCGAAACCCTGGAAAGCCAATTGCAAAACCTGCGCGCGCAACAGCGTCAGCAGGAAAACGGTCGCGAGCATTTGCGTCGTTTGCTGCAAGACGAAGCGCGCCAGCAAGGTGAATTGAAAGCCCAGTTGTCGGCCGGCAAAGCCAAGGCCGAGCAATTGACCTTGCGCCGCACCCGTCTCGACGAAGAGCTCACCGAGCTGGACGAACAGCGCGCGCTGGAACACGAAAATATCGGCGAAGCGCGCCTGCAATTGCAGGAAGCCCTCGACAGCATGGCGCTGGACACCGAGCAACGTGAGTTGCTGCTGGCCCAGCGCGACAGTCTGCGCGAGCGCCTGGATCGGGTGCGTCAGGAGGCGCGGCAGCACAAGGATCACGCCCATCAACTGGCAGTGCGTTTGGGCTCGCTCAAGGCGCAGCACGATTCGACGCGTCAGGCGCTGGAGCGTCTGGAAATGCAGTCCGAACGCCTGACCGAAAAACGCGAGCAGTTGAGTCTCAATCTGGAAGAGGGCGAGGCGCCGCTGGAAGAACTGCGCCTGAAACTTGAAGAGCTTCTCGACAAACGCATGACCGTCGACGAAGAACTCAAGACCGCGCAAATCGCTCTGGAAGACGCCGACCGTGAACTGCGCGATGCCGAGAAACGCCGCAACCAGGCTGAGCAGCAATCGCAGCTGATCCGCGGTCAGCTCGAGCAGCAGCGAATGGAATGGCAGGCCCTGACCGTGCGCCGCAAGGCCTTGCAGGATCAGCTGCTGGAAGACGGCTACGATCTGCACGGCGTGCTCGCCACGCTGACCGCCGAGGCCAGCGAAAAAGCCGCCGAGGAAGAACTTGAGCGCATTGCCGCACGGATTGCGCGCCTCGGCGCGATCAACCTCGCGGCCATCGACGAATACCAGCAACAATCCGAGCGTAAACGTTATCTGGATGCGCAAAACGACGATCTGGTGGAAGCACTGGAGACGCTGGAAAACGTGATTCGCAAGATCGACAAGGAAACCCGTAACCGTTTCAAAGATACCTTTGATCAGATCAATGGCGGTTTACAGGCGCTTTTCCCAAAAGTTTTCGGTGGAGGCCGCGCCTATTTGGAACTGACGGGCGAAGATCTACTCGATACAGGGGTGACGATCATGGCGCAGCCGCCAGGAAAGAAGAACAGCACCATCCATTTGCTCTCCGGTGGCGAAAAAGCCCTGACCGCATTGGCACTGGTTTTTGCGATCTTCAAGTTGAACCCGGCGCCGTTCTGCATGCTCGATGAAGTTGACGCACCACTGGATGACGCTAACGTTGGACGCTACGCACGACTGGTCAAAGAGATGTCGCAGACGGTGCAGTTCATCTACATCACCCACAACAAGATCGCCATGGAAATGGCCGATCAACTGATGGGGGTGACGATGCACGAACCCGGTTGTTCGCGTCTGGTGGCAGTGGATGTCGAGGAGGCGATGGCGATGGTAGATGCCTGAGTCGGCATTTGTAGGAGAGGTATTTATAGTCTGTAGGACTTTTTTACTTGCTTCGACTTGCTGGCCAATCGACATATTCGCGTAAGCCGGGGCGGTAGACGGTGTAAAGTTGCCTTTGGTCGTGCTAGTTTAATGTCAATTTTTCGTATACGTGGGCAAAACGCCTGTCAGAACATAGAGTTGGCGCCACGTTTTAAAGCGGTTTGCAGGTTGTAAACCCCTTATTTTTCAGCATTTTTTATAGAGGCACGGGATTACATGGAAATCGGTCTGCGCGAGTGGCTGATCGTCATCGGCATTATTGTCATTGCCGGTATTCTTTTTGATGGCTGGCGCCGGATGCGCGGCGGCAAGGGAAAACTGAAATTCCGTCTTGATCGAAGTCTGTCCAACCTGCCGGACGAGGATACCAGCGCCGAGCTGTTGGGCCCGCCTCGCGTGCTGGATACGCATAAAGAGCCGCAACTGGACGAGCATGATCTGCCGTCTGTTAGCATGCCGGCACGCGAGCCTCGTGAGTCGGGCAAGCGCGGCAAACGTGGCCATGGCGAACCTTCCCAAGGCGACATGAACCTCAGCCTGGATCTGGACGGTGGCCCGAGCTTCAGCAGCCGCGACGGCGATTTCGACGAAGATGCCAAGCCTTCGCCAGCGGTCAACGACAAGGATCAGCCACAGGCCGAAGAAGTGCTGGTGATCAGCGTGATCTGCCGCGACGCGGCCGGCTTCAAAGGCCCGGCGTTGTTGCAGAACATTCTGGAAAGCGGTCTGCGTTTTGGCGAGATGGACATTTTCCACCGTCACGAAAGCATGGCGGGTAACGGCGAAGTCCTGTTCTCCATGGCCAACGCGGTCAAGCCGGGTGTTTTCGATCTGGACGACATCGACCACTTCAGCACGCCGGCCGTGAGCTTCTTCCTCGGTCTGCCAGGTCCGCGTCATCCGAAGCAAGCCTTCGACGTGATGGTTGCCGCAGCGCGCAAACTGTCGCAAGAGCTGAACGGCGAACTGAAGGACGACCAGCGCAGCGTACTGACCGCCCAAACGATCGAGCATTACCGTCAGCGCATCGTTGAGTTCGAGCGTCGTGCACTGACCCAGAAGCGCTAAGATCAAACGATCGCAGCCTCGTTGCACTCGACAGCTCCTACAGTAATCGCGAGCTGTGTAGGAGCTGTGTAGGAGCTGTCGAGTGCAACGAGGCTGCGATCTTTTGACTTCGATGAAATGTGAAACAGGAGCAGCCTCGGCTGCTCTTTTGCTTTATGAGAGAACACCCATGACTGCCGCCAAAAACCGCATTCTAGAGCTGCGCGCCGAGCTGGATCAGCACAACTATCGCTATCACGTGCTGGACGAGCCGAGCATTCCCGACGCCGAGTACGATCGGTTGTTCCACGAGCTCAAGGCGCTTGAAGCCGCCAATCCCGAACTGATCACCAGCGATTCCCCGACCCAGCGAGTGGGCAGCGCGGCGTTGTCGGCGTTCACCCAGGTGCGTCACGAAGTGCCGATGCTCAGCCTCGGCAACGCCTTCGAAGAAACCGACATGCGCGAGTTCGATCGCCGGGTGACCGAGGGCCTGGATCTGCCGGTCGGCGATCTGTTCGGTGGTGGCGCGGCGGTGGAGTACAGCTGCGAGCCGAAGCTCGATGGCCTGGCGGTCAGCTTGTTGTATCAGGATGGCGTGCTGGTGCGCGGCGCCACGCGCGGCGATGGCACCACCGGTGAAGACATCAGCGTCAACGTGCGCACCGTGCGCAACATCCCGCTCAAGTTGCACGGCACGGGTTGGCCGGCGACGCTGGAAGTGCGCGGTGAAGTGTTCATGTCCAAGGCCGGTTTCGAGCGGCTCAACGCCACGCAACTGGAAGTCGGCGGCAAGACCTTCGCCAATCCGCGCAACGCAGCGGCGGGCAGCTTGCGGCAACTGGACTCGAAGATCACCGCCAACCGGCCGCTGGAGTTTTGCTGCTACGGCATCGGCCAGATTTCGGCGGACATTGCCAATACGCACATCGGCAACTTGCAACAGCTCAAGGCCTGGGGCATGCCGATCAGCCATGAGTTGAAACTGGCCAAGGGTATCGATGAGTGCCTGGATTACTACCGTGACATCGGCGAACGCCGCAATGCGCTCCCGTACGAAATCGACGGCGTGGTGTTCAAGGTCAACAGCATCGCCTCACAGCGAGAGCTGGGTTTCCGTGCCCGCGAGCCGCGCTGGGCCATCGCCCATAAATTCCCGGCCATGGAAGAACTTACCGAGCTGCTCGACGTGGAATTCCAGGTCGGCCGCACCGGTGCGGTCACGCCTGTAGCGCGCCTGAAACCGGTGAAGGTTGCCGGTGTCACCGTGGCCAATGCCACGCTGCACAACATGGATGAAGTCGCGCGTTTGGGGCTGATGATCGGCGACACGGTGATCATTCGCCGTGCCGGCGACGTGATTCCGCAAGTGGTGCAAGTGGTTCTGGAGCGTCGTCCGGAAGATGCACGTCCCGTGCAGATCCCGGAGCAGTGCCCGGTTTGTGGCTCCCACGTCGAGCGCACGCAACTGGTCAAGCGCAGCAAGGGCCGCGAGACGGTCAGCGAAGGCGCGGTCTACCGCTGCGTCGGGCGTCTGGCCTGCGGTGCGCAACTGAAGCAGGCGATCATTCACTTCGTGTCGCGCCGTGCGATGGACATCGAAGGTTTGGGCGACAAGAGTGTCGAGCAGTTGGTGGATGAAGGACTGGTGAGTTCGCCGGCCGATCTCTATGCACTCAAGTTCGACGACATCGTCGATCTGGAAGGTTTTGCCGAGGTGTCGAGCAATAAGCTGCTCAGCGCCATCGAAGACAGCAAGAAGCCTGGGCTGGCGCGATTCATCTACGCGCTGGGGATTCCCGATGTCGGCGAAGAGACGGCCAAGGTGCTGGCGCGGTCGCTGGGTTCGCTCGAGCGGGTACAGCAAGCATTGCCGCAAGTACTGACGTACTTGCCGGATGTCGGCCTGGAAGTGGCTCACGAGATTCACAGCTTCTTTGAAGATGCGCATAATCAGAAAGTGATCGCCGATCTGCTCAAGCATGGTTTGCAGATTCAGGATCAGGGCGACTTGGGTGCCGAGTTTGCCGCGAGCACGACGTTGGGCGGTTTCCTCGACAAGCTGCACATCCCTTCGGTCGGGCCGGGCGGGGCGCAGAAACTGGCTGAGAAGTTCGGTTCGCTGCAAGGGGTCATCAGCGCTGACTGGCTGGACATGCGTCAGGCGCTGCCAGAGAAGCAGGCCAATTCGGTTCGTGAGTTTTTTGCGGTCGAGGAAAATCGCGTGCTCGCCGAAGCTGCAGAAAAGCAACTCGCCGATTTCGGCATGCACTGGCAGAGCGAGAAGAAAGTCGTCGAAGGTTTGCCGCTGGCTGGACAGACCTGGGTGCTCACCGGTTCGCTGGAGCTGATGAGTCGCGATGTGGCCAAGGAAAAACTTGAGAGCCTCGGCGCCAAAGTTGCGGGCTCTGTGTCGGCCAAGACCCATTGCGTGGTGGCGGGGCCGGGAGCTGGGTCGAAGTTGACCAAGGCCAATGAGTTGGGGTTGAAGGTGTTGGATGAAGAGGCGTTTTTGGTGTTTCTAAAGGAGCACGACATTTCGGTTTGACGCAAAAAAGATCGCAGCCTTCGGCAGCTCCTACAGGAGAGCGCGTTTCTCTGTAGGAGCTGCCGAAGGCAGCGATCTTTTGATTTTGGCCGTTTGAATCACGGGAACGATCTTCATCGGAGAATGATCTAGTCTTGGCAAGCCCCAGGGAGAGATCGCCATGTACCGTTTCTTCGAACAGCTCAGCTCGCGCATCGCCGCGCCCTTCATGGGCGAAAGTTCGCGCAACAGCAAGGTCTGGCCCTGTCGTTGCGGGCAGTCGCTATTCTTTCGCAACAGTCAGTGCCTGGCCTGTTCGGCGGCATTGGGCTATCAGCCGGAGCAGAGCCGCCTGACCTCGCTGCAACCGGGTGTGCAGGCAGGCACCTGGTTACTTGATGTCGATCCAGAGGCGGGCCTGTTTCGCCGCTGCGCCAATCTTGATTCCCCGGCGGCCTGTAACTGGTTGCTGCCCGCCAATGATCGTGACGTCTTGTGCATTGCCTGTAGCCTGAATCGCACCATCCCCGATCTATCGATAGGGGAAAATCATGAGCGCTGGCGCAAGGTGGAAACCGCCAAGCGGCGCCTGGTTGCGCAACTGGTCAGCCTGGGTTTACAGGTGATCCCCAAAACCGTCGACGAAGACGCTGGCCTGGCCTTCGATTTCATCGGCGTCGACCTCGAAGGCAAACCGCCCACCACCGGCCATGCCAACGGCTTGATCACGCTCGATATCAAAGAAGCCGACGACGCGCACCGCGAACAGGTGCGCGTGCAAATGCATGAACCCTATCGCACGTTGCTCGGGCATTTCCGTCACGAAGTCGGGCACTATTACTGGGATCGCTTGATCGCCAACAGTGATTGGCTGGACGCGTTTCGCGGTCTGTTCGGCGACGAGCGCGCCAGTTACGCCGAGGCCCTTGATCGGCATTATCAACAGGGCGCACCGCTTGATTGGCAGCAACAGTACGTCAGCGCCTACGCCACCATGCACCCGTGGGAAGACTGGGCCGAAACCTGGGCGCACTACCTGCACATGATGGACGCGGTGGACACCGCGCTCGGGTTTGGCATGAGTGCCCGGGAAATGGATTTCGACTACCAGCCGTTTCCATTGGAAACCCTCTACGATTCTCGGCATCCCGGTGGTGCGGCGTTTCTGTCGTTCGTCAACGCCTGGATCGAATTGGCCGGCATGCTCAATGAGTTGTCACGCAGCATGGGGCAACCGGATTTTTATCCCTTTGTGTTGCCGCCGGCGGTGATCGCCAAGCTGCACTTTATTCACCTGGTCATCCAGCGCGAGGGCGGCAGGGCGGATGAGGTGCTTCAGGCGCAATAGCAAGTGCTTGAACGCCTTCATATTTTTAATCGGTCTGAACGGTTGTAACTTCGTCTCAGACAGGTACAATGGCGCGGCTCGCCGTCAGGTGAGCGTCGTTATGGTGACCCCATCGGTCCCCCCGCAACGATTACCCGTGAACCTGGTCAGAGCCGGAAGGCAGCAGCCACAGCGGGAACATTGTGTGCCGGGGTGTGGCTGGTGGGGTTGCCTCCTATCTCTAAGTCCTTGAACTCTCAAGGCTTTTTCAGTTAAAAACTCGAAGTGTGACAGCGTTTAGGTACGCCTAAGTGGTGCACTGTGCTTTGATTTTACCTGCCAAAATCCCTCGCTCCAAGCTCCGAGTCTGATTGCAATCGTGGTCAACGTTGGCCTAACTGCTACGGCTACGCATGTCATGCTTTCATCTGCCTGAGGGATGGTAATCCTTTCTATGGCTTGTGCCCTGTCGCTGGATGTCTCAAGATAGTGGCATAGTGCTCTGGTTTCGACCTGCAGCTGGCGTCAGTCTGAATATCAAGGAAGGAGAAAGCGATGACATACACCGCCTCGATTCAACGTAGTGACCCTACAGCCTTTTTGTTTCTTGTGGATCAATCCGGTTCCATGGGGGACAAAATGGCAGGGGAGAGAACGAAGGCTCAGTTTGTTGCTGATGTCCTGAACCGGACTCTAATGAATCTCGTTACTCGCTGTACTAAATCAGAAGGTGTGCGTGATTACTTTGACATCGGTGTCCTTGGTTATGGGCATACTGGCGTCTCGAATGGTTTTTCTGGAGCATTGGGTGGCCAAATTCTTCATCCGATCTCCGCAATTGAGTCCAACCCTCTACTGATTGAAGATCGTACCAAGAAGGTTCCAGATGGAGCTGGTGGCTTGGTAGAGCAGACCGTTAAGTTCCCAGTATGGTTTCAGCCGGTGAGTAACGGGGGCACCCCGATGCGTGCAGCGTTAACCAGTGCTGCTGAAGCTTTGGTAGCGTGGTGCGATCAGCATCCGAACAGCTATCCACCAACTGTTTTGCATGTCACGGATGGTGAGTCAACGGATGGTAATCCTGAAGAACTCGCTACTATGCTTAGGCAAATAGGTACTAATGACGGGCAAGTACTGCTTTTAAATATCCACGTTAGTGCTAATGACTCAAGCCCTGTCAAGTTTCCGGCTTCCGAAAATGGATTGCCTGACCCCTATGCTAAGCTTCTTTTTAGTATGTCGAGTAACCTTCCAGAGCATTTAGTTAAGTTTGCGCAAGAGAAGGGGTATTCTGTAAATTCCGAATCTCGTGGATTTGTGTTTAATGCGGATGCTGCCGAAATTGTTGAGTTTTTCGATATTGGAACTCGTGCCTCGCAACTTCGGTGAGTTTAATGTTCGTAGACTTCGCTGCATCTGTCGCAAAAGATAGCGACGCTGAGTATCTGAATGAGGATAGCTACCTTTTTAGTCTTGATGGAAGGGTGGCTAGCCTTAGTGATGGGGCTTCTGAGTCATTTGATAGTAAGTCTTGGGCAGCGATACTTTGTAGTATGTCGTGCGCTGGCTTGGGCGTTTCTCCAGAATCCATTTCTCAAGCCGTCAAAGAATATGCCACTATTTATGATCCTTCAACATTGTCTTGGTCAAAGTATATGGCTTTTGAGCGAGGCAATTTTGCGACTTTGTTGTCATGTGAGTACAACAAGGAACGTTCCGAAGTGGAGTTTGTCGCGGTTGGGGACTCTGTAGTAATTATTTGTGAGAATAATGAGGTCACTAGGCGATTTCCGCTTGATGATCCTGAGCAGTTTAACGAGCGTCCGGAGTTGCTGAGCACTCGAAATGAACTAAATGGGTTTCTGAGTGATCCTTTCTTTAATACTAAGCATGTTTTGGTTTCACCGGTAAACTCTCAGACGGCTGTACTTTTGATGACGGATGCAATCGGCCATTGGTGCTACAAAGCCATAGCTGAGGGGCGAGAAGAGTGGCGCCTGTTACTTTCTATCGATTCAGTTTTGGAATTCAACGAATTTGTATTGGAGTCCCGGAAGGATAAACTAATGAACATAGATGATACTACTTTGGTCCGTTTGAGATTCTAAGGTACAGAAATGACTTATCCAAGTCTCGAACAGTATCAAGAAGCATTGCAGCATCCCAGAGTGGCGTTGCTGGATGGTGACCTGAAGAATGGAAGTATCGCCACAAGTGGGCTTGGGCTTCCAAAGGTCATGTGCGGTGGTTTTGCTCTGACATACACCATCTCAGTAGGAGCTGGAAAATATGCTGTTCGATGCTTTCATAAGAAGTCTCCTGATTTGGAGATGCGTTATAAGGCGGTAAGCTCCAAGCTGAAAGCCTTATCCTCGAATTATTTTTTGCCTTTCGAGTTTCAGCCGCAAGGGGTGCAGGTTCAGGGGGCTAAGTTTCCAATAGTCAAAATGGCTTGGGCTGCCGGAGACACCTTGGGTGAATTTGTCTCGGATAACTTCCGTAATGGCTCAGCTTTGGCGGCACTCCGTGAAAGTATAGTTAAGCTTTCGTCTTATTTAGAATCACAGTTGATCGCACATGGAGATTTGCAGCCGGGTAATCTAATGGTTAGCCAAGGCGGTAAGTTGATACAGTTGATTGACTACGATGGGATGTTCGTTCCTGAAATTAAACAATTGGGTGCGGCTGAGATTGGTCATAGAAATTTCCAACATCCTAGTCGTACAGGCGCAAATTTTAATGCGTCGCTGGATCGTTTTTCATTCATAAGTTTAGTGGTTGCCTTAAAGGCTTTGGAAAGAAACCCCAATTTATGGGATGAAAGTCAGTCTGACTGGGACTCTTTCGTCTTTAGGGCTTCTGATTTTTCTGATCCTGCTTCCTCTAAAATATTCAGGAAGTTAATTTCTGATCCTGTAAGTTCGAATGATGCAAAATCATTTGCTTCTATTTGTCTAAGCGGTTTTGATCAAGTTCCCACCCTTGCAGATTTCTTGGCGGGGAAGGGGATTCCACATCGGCAGTTTGAGATTAAAAGTAGGTCCGTGGAACCTGCTTCTTATTCGTCGCAGTATCCAGTATTAAGCGCGGCTGACTACCATGTTTTTGTAAAAAATATTGGGAACATGGTGGAGCTCGTTGGGAAGGTTGTTGAAGTCAAGCATGGAACGACTAAGAAAGGAGGCCGCTCTTACATTTTTGTAAACTTTGGTCCATGGCAGGGCAGCATTGTGAAGCTGAGTATTTGGCCTTCTGCACTGGCTAAAATGAAAAACGCTCCATCCTCTTCTTTGGTAGGGAGCTGGATTAGCGTTGTAGGGCTGGTTGAACCAGTATATGCGAGTAAAAAATATCGCTACAGTCATATCGCAATAGATATTTCCAGCCAAAATCAGATAAGGCATATTTCATCTGAAGAAGCAAGATTTAGGCTTGCGGCCAACAGTTCAAACGTTGCTGGACTTGGCAAAAATCAGGAGATAATCGAGCGCCTCCGGGTACAGAATCCCGGTCTATCGCCTGCTATACCTCCTGTCACTTCAGTCTCGAGTAGCCAGCCGTCTCATTCGACTAATGCAGCTATTTTGCAAAAAATTCAGAATTCGCAGGCCAAACAATCGCCGCCTCAGAGTGTGGTGAATCGAACGGTCGTTAATCCCCCTAATGTGACTCCACGACAATCAGTGCCACAAGGCAGTGCTTCAAACAAGAAGGCGAAGTCTGGTGGAATTCCTTGGTGGGTTTGGATTGTCGGGCTTTGGGTTTTGATCGCAATCTTCAGGCGGTAGCTAATTGTCCCATTCTTATCCTTCATACCCCTTGCTAAGAGAAAAAACTCCCGTCGCTAGAAAGCCAGCACATTTCGATACTTGTGTTGTTTTTTAGTCGGAAAAATAATCAGTTCGTCTTGCCCGAGGTGCTTAGCCAAGTGTGAGGTGGAAAAACGAATCCCGAAGCTTTTCTAAAATAAGTTAGGACGTGTTGCCCCGCATAACTTACTCAGGAGTATCGGGGCAGGAGTCACCCTCAGGCTAACGCTGCTTCTCGCTTGGAGCAGTCTGGATTGGCTGCGTTGGAGTAGCATCTCGCCACTCCGAACAAAGCCTACGCAGCGTCTGAAGGTCGGCCATGGGGTGGGCGTTCAAGTGGCTGTGGACTTGCTGGGCGAGTGAAGCGGCGAGGAATAGGGTCCTCTGCCGCTGCCGGATGTTCAGGCTCAAACGTAAAGTGTGACACCTCGGGAAGAGATGCTTGGGTAGCTTGAGATTGAGGTAATAGAGCGCCCCGCGCTTGATCATGTAAGCCATGGGTGTGACACCAAAGTGTTACAGCAAAGTGTGACAGTGCTGGCTACAGCCCGAGTTTTTACTGCCCGTGCAGGGAGTTTGCACGGTAAAGATATTGCAACCAAAAGAGCCTGAAACCCTTGCCCCGTAAGGCCCGCAACGATTGCCGAGCATGCTTGCATGCCACCTGGTCAGAGCCGGAAGGCAGCAGCCACAGCGGGAACATTGTGTGCCGGGGTGTGGCTGGTGGGGTTGCCTCCATAACGCACCGCGAGTCTTCTCTCGCGTTATCTGAATCCAATACTTTTTCTTGTGCTGCCATGGATCTTGTCCATAGCGGTTTTTTGTCGTGTCCGATTTGTTTGGCGGAAAAAAAGCAGCCTGCCGCTAACCATTTGAATCAATTGTTTATTGATGCATTTTTGCATCAGCTCGCGACATGATCGCTCACCTTGCCTTGCAAATTGTCAGGCATCTCGTAGAATCGCCGCCGGAAACGGGCATTTGATCGCCTGTTTCCAGACGTTCGATCAATACAATAGAGCCAGCATGGCGTCCGCTCACAGGGTTACGTGAGTCGTTGGGCAGCCGTGATATCCCGCGAATTGTCAGCGGTATATTGCTGCTTCACCGCCGCCAATGTTAGCGACAGCGAGTCTGACTCATGGATGAGAAGTACCGCAGGGCCGTGGATGCCGCCGCCATTTTTTCCGAGACCGATCTGACCGGCCGGATTACCCACGTCAACGACCAATTCTGTGCAGTTTCCGGCTACAGCCGTGAGGAACTGCTCGGGCAAAATCATCGATTGCTCAATTCCGGCATGCACTCCGCCGAGTTTTTCGCCGGGATGTGGCGCAGCATCGCCTTGGGCAATGTCTGGAAGGGCGAAATCTGCAATCGCGCCAAAGATGGCAGCCTGTATTGGGTCGAAAGCACTATGGTGCCGATCCTCGATGAAACCTCCGGACGAGTGGAGCGTTACTTGTCCATTCGCTTCGATATCAGCGAAAAGCGTCAACTGCTGCATTCTCTGCAATGGCGAGTGGGGCATGACGTGCTGACCGGGCTGCCTAATCGTGCGTTTCTCTCGGATTTGCTGGATCAGGCGCTGGAGTTCTCGCGCCTGGAGGACATCCCGCTGGCGGTGTGCATGCTCGACCTCGACGGTTTCAAGGCCGTCAACGATGGTTATGGGCATGCCAGCGGTGATCTTCTGCTGGTCGAAGTTGCCAAACGATTGCGCGGTATCGTGCGCGGCGAGGATGTGGTGGCGCGGCTGGCCGGTGACGAGTTCGTGCTGGTGCTGCGTTATGTTCGCGACCTGCCGGAATTGCGCGCGGCGCTGAATCGGGTGCTCGGGGCAATCTCGGCGCCATACTTGCTCAATGGCAAGGACATCCATGTGTTCGCCAGTATCGGCGTCACGCTGTTTCCCCACGACAACGAAGATGCCGAAACCCTGTTGCGCCACGCCGATCAGGCGATGTACGTGGCCAAGCAGAGCGGCCGCAAGCGTTTTCATCTGTTCGATGTCTCCCGGGATCGGGAGGTCAAGGCCACGCACCAGACCGTCGAGCAGGTGCGTCGGGCCTTGGCATGTGGCGAATTGCGCCTGCATTTCCAGCCCAAGGTCGACATGCGTCGTGGTGAAGTCGTCGGTTTCGAGGCGTTGCTGCGGTGGGAACATCCGCAAAACGGCATCGTCCCGGCGCGGGATTTTTTGCCGCTGGTCGAAGAAACCGACTTGATCATCGATATCGGTGAATGGGTGATGGATCAGGTGCTGGCGCAGCTGGATCAATGGCGGCAAGCCGGGCATGACTGGCCGGTGAGCGTCAACATCGCGGCGCGGCATTTTCAGCGGGCGGACTTTGTCGACCGGCTCAAAAACGTATTGGCGCGGCATGCCGGGGTCGCACCGCAGCGGCTTGATCTGGAAATCGTCGAGTCGGTCGCCATCGAGAATATCCAGCACGTCAGCGACTGCTTGCAGGCCTGTCAGGCGCTGGGCGTGCAGTTTTCCTTGGGGGATTTCGGCACGGGTTACTCGTCACTGAGCTATCTCAAGCGTCTGCGCACGCAAACCATCAAGATCGATAAAACCTTTGTACGCGACATTCTGCATGACGGTGACGACCTGGCCCTGACCACCGCGATCATTGGCCTGGCCCGGGCTTTTGGTCGTCAGGTGATTGCCGAGGGACTGGAAAGTGTGGAGCACGGCGAGTTATTGCTGCGCCTGGGCTGCGATGTGGCCCAAGGGTATTTCATCGCTCGACCGATGCCGTCCACAGATGTACCGGGTTGGGTGGCGGGGTTTGTCACACCGCCACAATGGCAGGCCGCGGGTTAAGGTTTGCCGCCGATGTACAACCGAATGATGTCATCGATTTCCCCGGACATTTTCATGCGCACCAACGTACGCAATATCCGTTGCACCGGCACTTTTGGGTCGTTGCGCACATAGCATCCAACGCTTTGCTCCTGCAGCACCGCAACGCTCAGCAATTGGTGTTCCGGCATCAGGCGCTGGTTAAACCAGTCCAGTGACCATTGGTTGCTGACCGCATAGCGATTGCGCCCCGCGTGAAGTTTTTCCAGCACCTGTTCCTGATTGCGGGCGTCGTCGCGCAGCAGTTGATTGGCGTCGAACAGCGGTTGCAACGTCGGGTAGCTGTAGCCGAGCACGGTACCGACGGACTGTCGGGGCAGGCTTGCCGGAACCACTGAGGTTTGGGGCGCGGGGCGGCTGACCAGCAAGTCGGGCTGGGTCCAGAGCGGGATACTCCAGATGTAATCGCCGGACTGATTCGGCAACCATGATTGCGCGGCATAACAGCGAACATCGACCTCGCCGTGTTCCATGGCGCTTTGCACTCGGCCCCGTGGCAGCACGTGAAACTGCGCAGGTACGCCGACCTGCGTCGCGAGGCTGAGCATCACGTCATACAGAATGCCCTGGGTTGGCCGGCCATGTTCAAACTGCACCATCGGCATCGCCCAACTGTCGGGCACCACGAAGCGCAACGGCGCTTCAGCGGCGGCGCCGTTCAGGCTGATCAACAGCAGTGCCCCCAAGGCCAGCCGCATAAACGCTCCGCTTCTTTGAAACAAAAAGCCCCCGAAATGCAGCTTAGCCAGATTAGACGAGCGCGCCGGATGCAATTTTGGCCTTGCTCCGCTAGCATTAGCCGCTTCTGCTTCTACCGTTGCGATGGTTTTCGATGAGTTATCAGGTTCTTGCACGTAAATGGCGTCCGCGCTCGTTCCGCGAAATGGTCGGCCAGACCCATGTGCTCAAGGCTCTGATCAATGCCTTGGACAGCCAACGGCTGCACCACGCCTACCTGTTCACCGGTACGCGCGGGGTCGGCAAGACCACCATCGCGCGAATTATCGCCAAATGCCTGAACTGTGAAACGGGTATCACTTCTTCGCCTTGCGGCGAGTGCTCGGTGTGCCGTGAGATCGATGAGGGCCGCTTCGTCGACCTGATCGAGATCGACGCCGCCAGCCGCACCAAGGTCGAAGACACCCGCGAGCTGCTCGACAACGTGCAATACGCCCCGAGCCGCGGGCGCTTCAAGGTCTACCTGATCGACGAAGTGCACATGCTCTCCAGCCATTCCTTCAATGCGCTGCTGAAAACCCTTGAAGAGCCGCCACCCTACGTCAAGTTCATCCTGGCCACCACTGATCCGCAGAAACTTCCTGCAACGATTCTCTCGCGGTGCTTGCAGTTCTCCCTGAAGAACATGACGCCGGAGCGTGTGGTCGAGCATTTGACCCACGTGTTGGGCGTCGAGAACGTGCCGTTCGAAGACGATGCACTGTGGCTGCTGGGCCGCGCCGCCGATGGTTCGATGCGTGATGCCATGAGCCTGACCGATCAGGCGATTGCCTTCGGTGAAGGCAAGGTCATGGCTGCCGATGTGCGGGCGATGCTCGGCACACTCGATCACGGGCAGGTCTATGACGTCCTGCATGCATTGATCGAAGGCGACGCCAAGGCGTTGCTCGAAGCTGTCCGTCATCTGGCCGAGCAAGGCCCGGACTGGAGCGGCGTGCTCTCGGAAATTCTCAACGTGCTGCACCGTGTCGCCATCGCCCAGGCCTTGCCGGAAGGTGTCGACAACGGCCACGGCGACCGTGACCGGGTGCTGGCACTGGCCCAGGCATTGCCGGCCGAAGACGTGCAGTTCTACTACCAGATGGGCCTGATCGGCCGCCGCGACTTGCCGCTGGCGCCGGACCCCCGTGGCGGATTTGAAATGGTGCTGCTGCGGATGCTCGCGTTCCGGCCCGCCGACACGGCGGATGCCCCGAGGCAACCGCTAAAGCCAGTGGGGATCAGCCAGGCCACGGTTGATTCCGCCAAATCAGTGGCTGCCACGCCGGTCGTTGCGCCGGTGGTCGCTGCGGCAGTTGCACCGACGCCTGTTGCGCCTGTTGTGGCTCCCGAGCCTGTGTCCGCGCCTGAACCGGTAGCACCGGTGGTTGTGCCCGAGCCGGTGGTCGAAGCGGTCGTGGTCGAAGAAGTGGTCGACCTGCCATGGAATGATCCGGTCGAGCCTGCGCCTGTTCAGCAGCCTGCGGTGGAGCCGGTGCTGGAAACCACCAGCGAACAACCCGAGTTGTCACCGATGCCGTTGCCGACGCCTGACAGCGTGGTGCCGGACGCGCCGGAGTGGGCCGCCGCGCCGATCCCGGAACCGTCCGTGGCCGAAGTCGATGCTGCCACGCCGGGTATGGACCTGGACGACGAGCCGCCGCTGGACGAAGACTACATCGAGCCGGACATGGATTCGGCCTACAGCTACCTCGATGAACTGGCCAGCGAGCATACCGCCGAACCAGCGCCTGAGCCTGAACCCGAGCCTGCCGCTGCGCCGGCCACCGGTCTGGCCCTGCAATGGCTGGAGCTGTTCCCGAAGCTGCCGATCTCCGGCATGACCGGTAGCATCGCCGCCAACTGCACATTGATCGCCGTGGATGGCGACAATTGGCTGTTGCACCTGGACCCGGCCCACAGCGCCTTGTTCAACGCGACGCAGCAGCGTCGTCTCAACGATGCGTTGAACCAGTATCACGGACGGACGCTGACCCTGACCATGGAGCTGATCAAGCCCGAGCAGGAAACCCCGGCCCAGGCGGCGTCCCGCCGGCGTGCCGACCGTCAGCGCGAGGCCGAGGAGTCGATCCACGGTGATCCGTTCATCCAGCAAATGATGCAGCAGTTCGGTGCGGTGATCCGTAACGATACTATTGAACCTGTCGAAGCCCTGGTCAGTCAGGGCTAATAACTGAAGGCGTCCGGCCGGAAGGGCCGGGCGCCGTTTAATCCAAGTACTTTTGAGGTGATTCCCATGATGAAAGGTGGCATGGCCGGCCTGATGAAGCAGGCGCAGCAGATGCAGGAAAAAATGGCCAAGATGCAGGAAGAACTGGCCAATGCCGAAGTCACCGGTCGCGCGGGTGGCGACATGGTCACCGTAGTAATGACCGGTCGTCATGACGTCAAGAGCGTGACCATCGACCCGAGCCTGGTCGAAGGCCTGAGCGAAGACGACAAGGAAATGCTCGAAGCCGTCGTTGCCGCCGCCGTCAACGACGCCGTGCGCAAGATCGAAGCCAACAGCCAGGACAAGATGGGCAGCATGACTGCCGGCATGCAACTGCCACCGGGCATGAAACTGCCGTTCTGATTCGCCTTTGGGCGACAGATGAGCTACAAAAAATGCCAGGCATTGCGCCTGGCATTTTTGTTTCTGGCCGACAGATATGTGTGGCTGACATGCCGCCATCGCGGGCAAGCCCGCTCCCACAGGATTCGCGGCGCTCGCAGAACCTGTGGGAGCGGGCTTGCCCGCGATGAAGTCGCCCCGGTCCGACTGAATAAACATCGAACGCCATACCGCCACAAAGGTCTGCTCCCTATATCACCAACCCCATTGATCAAAGGAGACGCTGCCATGTCCGACCCCATGACCCTCAACCAACGTATCGTCCTGGTTTCACGCCCGGTGGGCGCGCCGACACCGGAGAATTTCCGCCTGGAGCGGGTCGCATTGCCCGACCTGACTGATGGTCAAGTGTTGCTCAAGACGCTTTACCTGTCGCTGGACCCCTACATGCGCGGACGCATGAGCGACGCACCGTCCTACGCCGCTCCGGTAGAAATCGGCGATGTAATGACCGGTGGCGCTGTCAGTCGCGTCGAGCGCTCGCTCAATCCCAAGTTTCAGGAAGGCGATCTGGTGGTGGGCGCCACGGGGTGGCAAAGCCACAGCATCAACGACGGTCGCAGCATCATGCCGGTCCCGTCCGGGTTGCCGAGCCCGTCGATGGCCTTGGGCGTACTCGGTATGCCGGGCATGACCGCCTACATGGGGTTGATGGACATCGGTCAGCCGAAGTCCGGTGAAACCCTGGTGGTCGCGGCGGCATCCGGTGCGGTAGGTTCGGTGGTCGGGCAAGTGGCGAAGATCAAGGGCTTACGCGTGGTCGGCGTGGCGGGCGGCGCGGACAAGTGTCGTTATGTGGTTGAAGAACTCGGCTTCGATGCCTGCATCGATCACAAGAGTTCGAGCTTCTCCGATGAGCTCGCACAGGCGTGCCCAAAGGGCATCGACATCTATTACGAAAACGTCGGCGGCAAGGTGTTCGACGCGGTGGTGCCGCTGCTCAATCCCAAGGCGCGGATTCCGTTGTGTGGCCTGATTGCTTCCTACAACGCCAGCGAAGCGCCGAGCGGCCTGGATCGCCTGCCACAACTGCAGCGCACGCTGCTGACCAAACGTGTGCGGATTCAAGGCTTCATCGTGTTCGACGACTACGGTGACCGTCAGCCGGAATTCGCCAGCGCCATGGCCCCGTGGGTGCGCGATGGCAAGGTGAAATTCCGCGAAGACGTGGTCGATGGCCTGGAGAACGCGCCGCAAGCATTCATCGGTCTGCTGGAAGGACGCAACTTCGGCAAACTGGTGGTGCGGGTCGCGTCAGCTGAATAATTGACGCTAAACAGAGGCGCGGGTATAAACCGCGTCTCGTTGTTTTGTCGGACTTTTTCCCCATGAGCTTCAGCCCTTTGATTCGCCAACTGATCGATGCCCTGCGAGTTTTGCCAGGCGTGGGTCAGAAAACCGCCCAGCGCATGGCGTTGCAGTTGCTCGAACGTGATCGCAGCGGCGGCTCGCGACTGGCGCTGGCCCTGAGCCAGGCCATGGAAGGGGTCGGCCACTGCCGTTTGTGCCGCACGCTGACCGAAGATGACCTCTGCCCGCAATGCGCCGATAACCGCCGCGACGACACCTTGTTGTGCGTGGTGGAAGGCCCTATGGATGTCTATGCCGTGGAGCAGACCGGGTTCCGTGGTCGTTACTTTGTGCTCAAGGGACATTTGTCACCGCTCGATGGACTGGGGCCAGAGGCCATCGGTATTCCTCAGTTGATGGCGCGGATCGAGGAGGCGGGTACGTTCGCGGAAGTCATCCTCGCCACCAACCCGACCGTGGAAGGCGAAGCGACGGCGCATTACATCGCCCAGCTGCTCAGCAGCAAAGGCTTGATCGCTTCGCGCATCGCTCATGGCGTGCCGTTGGGCGGGGAGTTGGAGTTGGTGGATGGCGGGACTTTGGCGCATTCGTTTGCGGGGCGTAAGCCGATTTCGTTGTAACGGC
This sequence comes from Pseudomonas sp. NFX98, assembly GCF_047784845.1. Classification (NCBI taxonomy): domain Bacteria; kingdom Pseudomonadati; phylum Pseudomonadota; class Gammaproteobacteria; order Pseudomonadales; family Pseudomonadaceae; genus Pseudomonas; species Pseudomonas sp. NFX98. The sequence continues at coordinate 76,590 of NZ_JBLNNF010000013.1, forward strand.
AAAAGATCGCAGCCTTCGGCAGCTCCTACAGAAAAGCATCAATCCCTGTAGGAGTTGCCGAAGGCTGCGATCTTTTAATCTTGTAAACCAAGCAAGCGCTCGGTTAACTTCGCTGAACCCTTCAGTGGAGTTCGCCGATGCCTGCCTTTCAGGAATACTTCGATCCCAGCCACCAATTGGTCCGTGACAGCGTCAGACGTTTCGTCGAGCGCGAGATACTTCCGGACATCGACCAGTGGGAAGAAGCCGAAAGCTTTCCCCGTGAGCTCTATCTGAAGGCCGGCGCAGCTGGGATTCTTGGCATCGGCTATCCCGAAGCGCTCGGTGGCAGTCACGAAGGCGACTTGTTCGCCAAGGTCGCCGCCAGTGAAGAGTTGATGCGTTGTGGCTCCGGAGGCCTCGTGGCGGGGCTAGGGTCGCTGGATATCGGCTTGCCGCCGATTCTCAAGTGGGCCAGGCGTGAAGTCCGTGATCGAGTAGTGCCGCAGGTGCTGTCCGGCGAGAAAATCAGCGCCCTGGCCATCACCGAACCCGGCGGCGGTTCCGACGTCGCCAACCTGCAAACCCGCGCAGTACGTGACGGCGATTTTTACCGGGTCAGCGGCAGTAAAACCTTTATCACCAGCGGCGTCCGTGCGGATTACTACACCGTTGCGGTGCGCACCGGCGAGCCGGGTTTCGCCGGCGTCAGCCTGTTGTTGATCGAGAAGGGTATGCCCGGCTTCACCGTGGGGCGGCAGCTGAAGAAAATGGGCTGGTGGGCGTCGGACACCGCCGAACTGTTCTTCGACGATTGCCGGGTGCCTGTAGGAAATTTGATTGGCGGCGAGAACATGGGCTTCGCCTGCATCATGGGTAACTTCCAGAGCGAGCGTTTGGCATTGGCCCTGATGGCCAACATGACCGCGCAACTGGCACTGGAGGAAAGCCTGAAATGGGCGCGGGCACGTGAAGCTTTCGGCAAACCGATCGGCAAGTTTCAGGTGATCAAGCACCGACTCGCCGAGATGGCCACGCAACTTGAGGTTTCCCGGGAGTTCACCTACCGCCAGGCGGCGAAAATGGCCGCAGGACAGAGTGTTATCAAGGAGATATCCATGGCCAAGAATTTCGCCACGGACACGGCGGATCGGATCGTTAACGACGCAGTGCAGATATTGGGCGGTTTGGGTTATATGCGCGAAAGCCTGGTGGAGCGGCTGTATCGGGATAACCGGATTCTGTCGATCGGCGGGGGGACGCGGGAAGTGATGAATGAAATCATCAGCAAGCAGATGGGGCTTTAGAAGCAAAAGATCGCAGCCTTCGGCAGCTCCTACATTGGAATGCGTGCTCCTGTAGGAGCTGCCGAAGGCTGCGATCTTTTGATGTTTGTTACTTATCGGTCAACGCAAACTGCGTCAGGCAGAACGTCGGAATGCCCATGTCTTGCAGACGCTGCGAACCACCCAGCTCCGGCAGGTCGATGATCGCCGCCGCTTCATGAACCCTTGCACCCATACGACGAATCAGGTTCGCCGCCGCGATCAGCGTGCCACCCGTGGCGATCAGGTCATCGAACATCACCACCGAATCACCTTCGCACAGGCTGTCGGCGTGCACTTCGAGGAAGGCTTCGCCGTATTCGGTCGCATAACCTTCAGCGAGGACATCGGCCGGCAGTTTGCCTTGCTTGCGGAACAACACCAGCGGCTTGTTCAGCTGATAAGCCAGTACTGAACCGATCAGGAAGCCACGGGCATCCATCGCGCCGATGTGGGTGAAATCGGCCTCGACGTAACGGTGGGCAAAGCTGTCCATCACCAGGCGCAGGGCGGTGGGCGACTGGAACAGCGGGGTGATGTCGCGAAAGATCACGCCCGGCTTGGGAAAGTCGATCACGGGGCGGATGAGGGATTTGATGTCGAAGGAATCGAAGACCATCGTCGTGGTGTCCTGGCAGGGCTGCAAACGACGCATTATAACGGCGGCTGAACCGTTTCGCTCAGCCGCAACAGCTTGTTTCAGCTTTCCAGGGAACCACCGGCCAGGGCGCAGAGCTGGATCGGGTCAAGGATGCGGATTTCCTTGCCTTCGGCGGCGATCAGTTCGTTCTGCTGGAAGCGCGTGAACACCCGCGACACGGTTTCCACCGCCAGGCCCAGGTAGTTGCCGATTTCGTTGCGCGACATACTCAGGCGGAACTGGTTGGCCGAGAAACCCCGGGCGCGGAAACGCGCGGACAGGTTGACCAGGAAAGTCGCGATGCGCTCGTCGGCGGTTTTCTTCGACAGCAGCAACATCATCTGTTGATCGTCGCGGATCTCGCGGCTCATGACGCGCATCAATTGACGGCGCAACTGCGGCAATTGCAGGGCCAGTTCGTCGAGGCGCTCGAACGGAATTTCACACACCGAGGTGGTTTCCAGCGCTTGTGCCGACACCGGGTGCTTTTCGGTGTCCATGCCCGACAGCCCGACCAGTTCGCTCGGCAGGTGGAAACCGGTGAGCTGTTCTTCACCGGCATCGCTCAGGTTGAAGGTCTTGAGCGCGCCGGAGCGGACCGCGTAAACCGAGTCGAACGTGTCGCCCTGGCGGAACAGAAACTCACCCTTTTTCAATGGGCGGCCACGTTTGACGATCTCGTCCAGCGCGTCCATGTCTTCCAGATTCAGCGAAAGTGGCAAACACAGCGGGGCCAGGCTGCAATCCTTGCAATGGGCCTGGTTATGAGAGCGCAATTTTACTGGCTCGGACATTTCTTCAATCCTTGTGGGAAAACACACATAAGACGTAAGGGTAACCCAGCGGAGGACATTGAGGCCAGTACACGGCGCTTTTGTCGCAGGCCCTAGATCACCCGGGAAAAGCGTTGGCGGGTGTGTTGTTCCAGATACGCATCGAACACCATGCACACCGAGCGCACCAGCAAACGTCCGGCAGGCAACACGATGATTTTGTCGCGATCCAGCTCAATCAGGCCGTCCTTGGCCATGCGCTGCAACTGCGGCCAAAGTTCGCCGAAATAGCCTTGAAAATCGATGTTGAAGGCCTGTTCGATCACAGCGAACTCCAGGCTGAAGTTGCAGATCATTTGTTGAATCACCGCACGGCGCACGCGGTCATCGGTGTTGCACAGCAGGCCGCGGCTGGTGGCCAGTTGCGAAGAGGCCAGCGCGTTCTGGTATTGATTCAGGTCGCTGCTGTTCTGGCAGTACAAGTCACCGATCTGGCTGATCGCTGAAACGCCGAGCCCGATCAGATCGCAATGGCCGTGGGTGGTGTAGCCCTGGAAATTGCGTTGCAGGGTCGACTCTTCCTGGGCAATCGCCAGTTCATCGTCGGGCAGGGCAAAGTGGTCCATGCCGATGTAGCGGTAACCGGCAGCGGTCAGTTGTTCGATGGTGCGCTGGAGCATTTCCAGTTTCTGCGCCGGCGTCGGCAGCTCGTTGCTGTTGATCCGCCGTTGCGGCATGAAGCGTTCCGGCAGATGCGCGTAGTTGAACACCGAGAGCCGGTCTGGTTGCAGGTTGATGACTTCCTCGACGGTGCGGGCGAAGTTCTCCGGCGTTTGTTTTGGCAAGCCGTAGATCAGATCGATATTGATCGAGCGAAATTGCAGGGTCCGAGCGGCATCGATCACCGCACGAGTTTGTTCCAGGCTTTGCAGGCGATTGACCGCACGCTGCACGGCCGGGTCGAGGTCTTGCAGGCCGATACTGACCCGATTGAAACCCAGTTCTCGCAGCAGGCCCATGGTCGACCAGTCTGCCTCGCGGGGGTCGATTTCGATGCCATAGTCACCGGAGTCATCGTCGAGCAGGTTGAAGTGTCTGCGCAGGTGCGCCATCAACTGGCGCAGTTCGTCATGGCTGAGAAAGGTCGGCGTGCCGCCGCCGAAGTGCAGTTGTTCGACTTTTTGCGCGGGGTCGAGGTGGCAGGCGATCAGCTGGATTTCCTGCTCCAGGCGCTGCAAGTAGGGCAGGGCCCGGCCACGATCCTTGGTGATGACCTTGTTGCAGGCGCAGTAGTAGCAAATGTTCGCGCAGAACGGTACGTGCACGTACAGCGACAGCGGGCGCTGCGCCTTGCGGCTGTCGCGCAGGGCATGAAACAGATCGAAGGTGCCGACCTCGCCATGGAATTGCACGGCGGTCGGATAGGAGGTGTAGCGCGGTCCCGCCAGGTCGTAACGGCGGATCAGGTCGGTGTCCCAACGAATGGCGTCGAGCATCATGCGGGCATTCCCCCGGATAGACTGGCAGTGTCGGCCAGTCTAGGGGTGGGAGTAATTTGGCATCTTGATTTGCATCAATCGGTAGGAAGATCAAAAGATCGTCCGATCGCGGCCCGAGCCTTCGGCAGCTCCTACATTCGAATGCGTACTCCTGTAGGAGCTGCCGAAGGCTGCGATCTTTTGATCTTGGCTTCAATGCCCCATCAGCCAATGCTGATGCGGCCCCGGCAAGGTCCAGATGCCAAATAGAATCACCAGCAACCCACCGGCCATGCGCACGCTGCGTTTGCGCAACAACGCGGTCACCCGTTCAGCCGCCAGACCGGTGGCGAGCAAAACCGGCCAGGTGCCGAGGCCGAACGCCAGCATCAGCAATGCGCTGTTCAGCGCATTGCCCTGACTGGCCGACCACAGCAGCGTGCTGTAAACCAGACCGCACGGCAGCCAGCCCCAGAGCGCGCCCAGCAACAGTGCGCGAGGCAGGCTCGAGACCGGCAGCAGCTTGTTGGCCATCGGCTGAATATGCCGCCACAGGCCGCGACCGAGGCTTTCGATGCGCGTCAGGCCGCTCCACCAGCCGGCCAGGTACAGGCCCATCGCGATCAGCAACAGTCCGGCGAGTACGCGCATGAACATCGCCGCCGGACTGTTGGCCACCGCCCAACCGGCCAGGCCGATCAGCAGGCCGGCGGTGGCATAGCTGAGGATTCGCCCGAGGTTATAGGCCAGCAGCAAACGAAAACGTCGGCTGCGTTGTTCCTTGGGAATCGCCAGGGTCAGCGCGCCCATCAGGCCGCCGCACATGCCCAGGCAATGGCCGCCACCGAGCAGACCGAGAATCGCCGCAGACACCAACAGTGGCGCCAATTCAAGCATGGGGCGGGGCCTTGTCGTCGGGTTTGGCCGGATGGCCGCTGGCCTCGTCGACCGCTGCGGTGTGGTTCGGGTCCTGGTCGTCGAACAGGATGCTGTGGGCCGGGCCGTCGAGGTCGTCGTACTGACCGCTGTCAACCGCCCAGAAGAAGATGTAGATGGCGATGGCCACGATCAGCAGCGCGGCCGGGATCATCACGTAGAGAGCTGGCATCTGGACTCCATGCCCGCGCGGCTCAGGCCGGCAGCGGGCGGGTTTCTGGCGTGGCGTTGGCAGCGGGCACGCTCGGCAGGCGAGTCAGGCGCAGGGCGTTCAACACCACGGTCAACGAACTGATGGACATGCCGACCGCGGCCCACACCGGCGTGATCCAGCCGAGGGCGGCGAACGGCAACATGAGGCCATTGTACAGCGCGGCCCACAGCAGATTCTCAATGATCACCCGACGAGTGCGTCGGGCCAGGCTGAAGGCTTGTACCAGCGCGTCGAGTCGATTGGACAGCAGCACGGCGTCGGCGCTGGTTTTCGCCAGATCGGTGGCCGAACCCATGGCGACGCTGATGTCGGCAGCGGCGAGCACCGGCACATCGTTGACCCCGTCGCCGAGCATCAACACCTTGCGTCCTTCCTTGTGCAACTGTTGCAGGACTTGCAGTTTGTCGTCCGGACGCAGGCCGCCCCGGGCTTCATCAATGCCGAGTTCGGCGGCAACACTGGCAACCATCGGCGAACTGTCGCCGGACAGCAGCAGCGTGCGCCAGCCGCGAGCCTTGCACGCTGCCAGCAGGGCAGGCGCGTCGGCACGCAAGCGATCATCGAGGACGAACCACGCCAATGGTCCCTGAGGATCACCGAGCAGCAGCCATTGCCCGGCTTCGTCCGGCATCGATGGCACCGCCGCGCGGCTGAGTTCGCAGACAAATACCGGGTTACCGATGCGCAAGCGTTGTTCGCCGACTACGCCTTCCAGGCCAAGACCCGGCGTGCTGTGCACTTCTTCAGCGGCCAGCGGCGCACGGCCGAATGCGCGGGCGATCGGGTGTTCGGAACGGTTTTCCAGCGCGGCGGCGAGGCTCAGGCATTCATCGCTACCCAATGCGCCGAGCGGGCGGATCGAGCGCAACGCCAGACGCCCTTCGGTGAGGGTGCCGGTCTTGTCGAAAATCACCGTGTCGATCTGGTTCAGGCCCTCCAGCACATGGCCGCGAGTCAGCAGCAAACCGAGTTTGTGCAGGGTGCCGGTGGCAGCGGTGAGGGCGGTCGGCGTCGCCAGGGACAAGGCGCACGGGCAGGTCGCGACGAGCATTGCCAGCACAATCCAGAAGGCCCGCGAAGAATCCAGCTCCCACCACAACAGGCCGATGGCGGCAGCCGCGATCAGCGACAGCAACAGGAACCATTGCGCGGCGCGGTCGGCGATTTCCGCCAGTCGCGGTTTTTCCGCTTGGGCACGGTCCAGCAGGCGGACGATGGCGGAGAGGCGGGTGTCCTGGCCGAGCGCCTGCACTTCGACGGTCAAGGCGCCTTCGACATTCAGCGTGCCCGCCGTGACGGCATCGCCTGGGGTGCGTGCTTGTGGCAGGTATTCGCCGGTCAGCAGCGATTCGTCGATGCTCGATTGGCCGTCGAGGATCTTGCCGTCAGCCGGAAGGATTGCGCCCGGATGCACCAGCACCTGATCACCGACGCGCAGCTCGCTCAGCAGGATCCGCTCGCTCTGGCCGTCAGCGCTCAGGCGCAAACACGAGGCGGGCAGCAGATTGACCAGTTGTGCGGTGGCGGCGGCCGTGCGTTCGCGGGCGCGGCGCTCCAGATAACGTCCGGCCAACAGGAATAGTGCGAACATGCCGACCGCATCGAAATACAGTTCGCCGACCCCGGTGATCGAAGTCCAGATCCCGGCGATGTAGGCACTGCCGATGGCCAGCGACACCGAAACGTCCATGGTCAGGTGACGAGTGCGCAGGTCACGCATCGCGCCTTTGAAGAACGGTGCGCAGCTGTAGAACACGATCGGGGTGGTGAGGAACAGCGCGACCCAACGCAGGATGGTGTGCAACTCGGGGCTGAGGTCGATATTGAATTCCGGCCATGTCGCCATAGTCGCCATCATCGCCTGGAACCACAGCAGCCCGGCCACGCCGAGTTGGCGCAGGGCCAGACGGTTTTCGCTGGCCAGTTGTTCGCTGGCGCGGTCGGCCTGATACGGATGCGCGGCGTAACCGATGTGGCGCAGTTCGCTGAGCACTTTGCTCAACGGCAATTGTGCGTCGGCCCAGCGCACGTGCAGGCGATGGTTGGACAGGTTCAGCCGGGCTTCGGCCACGGCCGGCAAGGTGCGCAGGTGTTTCTCGATCAGCCAGCCGCAGGCGGCACAACTGATGCCTTCCATCAACAGCGTGGTTTCGGCCAGATCGCCTTCGTGGCGGACGAAGGGCTGTTGCACGTCGGCGCGATCATACAGCGCCAGTTCATCGACCAGTTGCACCGGCAATGCTTCTGGGTTGGCCGACGCTTCACTGCGGTGCTGGTAATAGCTTTCCAGCCCGCCTGCAACGATGGCTTCGGCCACGGCCTGGCAGCCCGGGCAGCAGAACTCGCGGGACTCCCCGAACACGACGGCGGTGAAGCGACTGCCGGGCGGGACCGGCAGGGCGCAGTGGTAGCAGGGGAGTGGGGTTGTCATGAAGTGCAGTCTATATCGTCTGGAAGGGCCTCATCGCTGCAGGAGCTGACGAGTGAAACGAGGCTGCGATCTTTTTGGGAGCGCTGCAAAAGCAAGATCAAAAGATCGCAGCCTTCGGCAGCTCCTACTGGTGTTCAGCGCCTTGCAGAGGTTCATCACCGAGCAGCAGATCCTTGTCATGGTTGACCAGTTCTTCTTCGAACATGCGCCAGATATGGTCGTCCTGGGTACCCAGCAATTCGACAAAACGGCGGCCTTCGATCTTGTCGCTCAACTGACCGATGTAACGACCCTGTTCGGTTTCGCTGCGGGTCAGGACGATCTTGCGGTCCTTCTCCGGTTGGGTCGGCGAGATCAGGTTCAGTTCCAGGCTTTTCGGCTGGCTGTTGCCGCTCAGGCGCAGGTCGACTTCGCCGGTCACGTCATCCAGATGAATGCTGGCGCGCATCAGCAGGGTTTGCGCCAGCAGTTCACGGTCGAGGGAGCGGTTGATGCCTTTGCCGGCCTCGTAGTAGTTATCGTTGACCAGGTTGTCCGGGTTGTTTACCGCGATGGTCACCATCGACAAGGTCAGGGTCACCGAGCAGGCCAGGATCCCGATGATGATCCACGGCCAAAGGTGCTTGTACCAGGGACTTGCGGCAGTTGCTGCGGGCATGATCACTTCTCTCAACGATTTTGTGGGCCGATGAACCGGCTCTTGGCTTCAACGTGGATGCTGGCGTCATCGGCATCCTTGAGGATGAATTTCACCTCGTTGGTGCTCGATGGCAGGTGTTCCGGCGCCACGGACAATTCGGCGGGCTGGCTGATGATATCGCCGGCCGCGACCTTGATTTCGCGTCGGCCTTGCAGCTTGAGGTCCGGCAGGCCGGTGGCTTCGAGCACGTAGGTGTGGTCGCGCTGGTCCTTGTTCATGATCTTCAGGCTGTAGACGTTTTCGATCCGGCCCTCGGCATTCTCGCGGTACAGCACGCGGTCCTTGCTGACGTCGAAACCCACCAGTGAGCGCATGAAGAAAGCGGTCACCAGCAAACTGATCATCGCCAGCAGTACCACGGCATAGCCGATCAGGCGCGGACGCAGTTTATTGGTTTTCTGCCCGGACAGGTTGTGTTCGGTGGTGTAGCTGATCAGGCCGCGCGGGTACTCCATCTTGTCCATGATGGCGTCACAGGCATCGATGCAGGCGGCGCAGCCGATGCATTCGATTTGCAGGCCGTCGCGGATGTCGATGCCGGTCGGGCAGACCTGGACGCACATGGTGCAGTCGATGCAGTCACCCAGGCCCTGGGCCTTGTAGTCGATGCCTTTCTTGCGCGGACCACGGCCTTCGCCACGACGCGGGTCGTAGGAGACGATCAGGGTGTCCTTGTCGAACATCACGCTTTGAAAACGTGCATACGGGCACATGTAGATACACACCTGCTCGCGCAACCAACCGGCGTTGCCGTAGGTGGCGAGGGTGAAGAAACCGACCCAGAAGTAAGACCAGCCATCCGCCTCGCCGGTGAAGAATTCGATCACCAGTTCGCGGATCGGCGAGAAGTAACCGACGAAGGTCATGCCGGTGACGAAGCCGATCAACAACCACAGGGTGTGCTTGCTGAATTTGCGCAAGAACTTGTTGGCGCTCATCGGCGTCTTGTCGAGCTTGATGCGCTGGTTGCGGTCGCCTTCGGTGACTTTTTCGCACCACATGTAGATCCACGTCCACACGCTTTGCGGGCAGGTATAACCACACCAGACCCGGCCGGCGTACACCGTGATGAAGAACAGGCCGAAGGCGGCGATGATCAACATGCCGGACAGCAGGATGAAGTCCTGGGGCCAGAAGGTGGCACCGAAGATGAAGAACTTGCGCTCCGGCAGGTTCCACCAGACAGCCTGATGGCCACCCCAATTCAGCCAGACCGTACCGAAATACAGCAGGAACAATACGGCACCGCCCGCTATGCGCAGGTTGCGAAACAGACCGGTGAAGGCGCGGGTGTAGATCTTTTCTCGAGAGGCGTAGAGGTCGACGCTGTTGTTCGCGTTCTTGGCGGGTGGAGTGACGTCGTGTACCGGAATCTGGTTGCTCATCATTGCATCCCACGGCAGTGGAAAAATGCCTCGGTCAGTACGTGCCGACCGCGGTCAAAAAGAGGTGTTGCAGTGGCGCAATGATACGCCTGTCGCTCTAGCCCAAGGGTGCGACCTTTGGTCGCGTTGGGAGAACGCCGCGGATGGTGTAACGAATGTAACAAAACATGATGCAGGTCAATTGACATTCGCAGTATAGCTGCCCGGTCATGGGTCATCGACGCCAGCAGGTAATCTGTTGGCGTCGAAGCGGGCTTATTTGACCGGAACGGTATGGCTGGCGACAGGGTTGCGCCAGTCATTGCCGGCGATCACGTTGACGGTCATTTGCGTCCTGTCGGCCGAGAAACTGGCCGACAACCAACTTTGACGGGTCGCCGAGCCACTCATGAACAAGGGTGTATCACCATAGATGTAATTGCTGGTTGGGTACTTTCCGCTTTGCTGGTTTGCATCGGCGGAAAACACCGCCGTCACCCCGTAGTCTTCGAGCATCCGGGTGAACCTTATGATTTCGCGTTCCTGGACCGGCCAGTGAAATGGCTGATGCAAGTTCAGCAGAATGATTTTGCCTTGCCCCCGAGCACGCTGAAGGTCTTTTTCCAGCCAGTCCAGTGATGCGGTGATCTCGTAATCGGTTGTCTTGAAAAGTGAGCGGGTGGAAAAGTTGACGGCATAGGTCGGCTCGTTGTGCAGTTGTATCAGGTGAACATCGCCGTAATCCCGGGAATAGGCCAGGCTGCCATACCAGGTTTGCGTCAAGCCCGACGCTCTGGTGGCGAGGTCCATGGTGTCGACTTTTCCCCAGTATCGATTCTTCAGATCATCGATGCTCCCGGCGGCACACTCGGGGCAACCGGGAACATTGAAGTCATAGTCGTGATTACCCAGGCCATAGTCATAGAGGTTGTTGAGTTTGTTCTGCAAAACCGCATGGACGTAGGCACGTTCGCTGTTATGCCCGGAAGCGGTCAGGTTGCCATTGACCATGACCGGGACGGCAGTGGCTCCACCAGATTGATTCCTGAAGTCAGCGATGCTGCTGTACTGGGCGTCGATCAGCCACCTTGATCGAGCTTCTTTGTCAGCGCTGGATTCGGGCTCTCTCTTATCGGATTTTTCACTGGAGGGAAACTTCGGTTCTGAAGCAAACACCAGGTGCTGTGGTTGAAATTGGTTGGCCGTCGAATGCATGACGGGAGCGCAGGTCAGTATCAGTAAAGCCAGCAGTTTGCCGTTGTTGAAAGTATTCATGGAAATCCATTTCCGTTTGATTGACGTGGGTTGTTTCTGGGTGCGGCGTTCGCCGACACGGGTGACTTTAATTTGTAGTTTTTGTCGAGACAACCGAACGTTGAATGGGTATTGATAGGGCATGTGTCGAGGCAAAAAAAGGCCCCGCCAATTCTCATTGGCGGGGCCTTTTTTGCATCAAGCGTTTGCCCTTACTGGGCGTCCGCCGCCGGAGCCTTCTCACCGTGAGACAGGCTGTAGACGTAAGCGGCCAGCAGGTGAACCTTGTCGTTGCCCTGCATTTGCTCTTGCGCAGGCATCTGGCCCTGACGGCCGTAACGGATGGTCTGCTGCAGTTGAGCGAAGCTCGAACCGTAGATGAACGCGGCCGGGTGGGTCAGGTTTGGCGCGCCCATCGCTGGAGTACCTTTGCCTTCCGGACCGTGACAAGCCACGCAGTTGGCAGCGAACAGCTTCTGCCCGGCAACCGGGTCAGCCTTGGCGCCTTCCGGCAGTTTGCGGCCATCGAGGTTGGTCAGGATGAATGCAGCCACATCGCTGACGCCTTGCTCGCCGATCACTTCTGCCCACGCCGGCATGACCGCGTGACGGCCGCCCATGATGGTGGTCTTGATGGTTTCCGGCTCGCCGCCCCAGCGCCAGTCGGCGTCGGTGAGGTTAGGGAAGCCATAGGCGCCTTTGGCGTCGGAACCGTGGCACACCGAGCAGTTGGAGGCGAACAGACGGCCCCCCATCTTCAGAGCTTGCGGATCCTTGGCCACTTCTTCGATTGGCATGGAAGCGAACTTGGCGAAGATCGGGCCGAACTTGGCGTCCGAACGAGCCATTTCCTTTTCCCACTCGTGAACGCCGGTCCAGCCGGTCTGGCCGTTGGCGAACGCGGTCTGCTTCTCGTTATCCAGGTAGTTGTAACCCGGCAACAGGCCTTTCCAGTTACCCAGGCCCGGGTACAGCACCAGGTAGCCCAGGGCGAAGATGATGGTGCCCACGAACAGCATGAACCACCATTTCGGCAGCGGGTTGTCGTACTCCTCGATCCCGTCGAAGGAGTGCCCAACCGTCTCTTCGGTGGCCTCGCTGCGCTGGCCCTTGCGGGTCGACAGCAGCAGCCAGGTCAGGGAAAAGATCGTACCGAGACTGAGGACTGTGACGTACAGACTCCAGAATGTAGTCATTCTTTGTTACTCCTAGAAGCTTGCTCGACGTGCTTGATGGCTTCGGGATCATCCGCAAAAGGCAGCAAGGTCGCGTCTTCAAACTCCGACTTGCGCTTGGGGCTGAATACCCACAACGCCAGACCGATGAAGGCCACCATCACAACGACGGTGCCCAGGCCACGAATCATCCCGATATCCATTTAGATCACCGTTTGCTTTTGATGATGGTGCCCAGGCCCTGCAGATAGGCCACCAGCGCGTCCATTTCGGTTTTGCCCTTCACAGCATCCTTGGCACCGGCGATGTCTTCGTCGGTGTAAGGGACGCCGAGCGTGCGCAAGACTTCCATTTTCTTGGCGGTATCTTTGCCGTCGAGCTTGTTTTCCACGAGGAACGGGTAGGCCGGCATTTTCGACTCGGGCACTACGTTGCGCGGGTTGTACAAGTGCGCACGCTGCCAGTCATCGGAGTAACGACCGCCGACACGGGCCAGGTCCGGACCGGTACGCTTGGAACCCCACAGGAACGGGTGGTCCCAGACGCTTTCACCGGCGACCGAGTAGTGGCCGTAACGTTCGGTTTCAGCACGGAACGGGCGGATCATCTGCGAGTGGCAGCCGACACAACCGTTGGCGATGTAGATGTCGCGTCCTTCCAGTTCAAGGGCAGTGCGCGGCTTCATGCCTTCGACCGGCTTGTTGGTGACGTCCTGGAAAAACAGCGGAACGATCTGGGTCAGGCCGCCGACGCTGACGGCAATAACCATGAAGAAGGCCAGCAGGCCAATGTTCTTCTCGACTGCTTCATGCTTCATCAGTGAGCTCCAACTACAGCAATCTGTTCGGCGGCTTCAGCTTCTGCCGGGTTCGAGGCGCGTACGGTACGGAACACGTTGTAGGCCATGAACAGCATGCCGCTGGCGAAGAACGCACCGCCCAGGGCGCGAACGATGAAACCAGGGTGGCTGGCTTGCAGCGCTTCGACGAACGAGTAGGTGAGGGTGCCGTCATCGTTGATTGCACGCCACATCAGGCCCTGGGTGATGCCGTTGACCCACATCGAAGCGATGTACAGAACGGTACCGATGGTCGCGAGCCAGAAGTGCGTGTTGATCAGGCTGGTGCTGTGCATCTGCGCGCGACCGAACAGTTTCGGGATCATGTGGTAGATCGCGCCGATCGAGATCATCGCAACCCAGCCCAGAGCCCCGGCGTGTACGTGGCCGATGGTCCAGTCGGTGTAGTGCGAGAGCGAGTTGACGGTCTTGATCGCCATCATCGGACCTTCGAAGGTCGACATGCCGTAGAACGCCAGGGACACGACCAGGAAGCGCAGGATCGGGTCGGTACGCAGCTTATGCCAGGCGCCCGACAGGGTCATCATGCCGTTGATCATGCCGCCCCAGCTCGGAGCCAGCAGGATGATCGACATCGCCATGCCCAGGGACTGAGCCCAGTCCGGCAGCGCGGTGTAGTGCAGGTGGTGCGGACCGGCCCAGATGTACAGGGTGATCAGCGCCCAGAAGTGCACGATCGACAGGCGATAGGAGTAGATCGGACGCTCGGCCTGTTTCGGCACGAAGTAGTACATCATCCCCAGGAAGCCGGTGGTCAGGAAGAAGCCCACGGCGTTGTGGCCGTACCACCACTGGATCATCGCGTCCGTCGCGCCCGAGTAGGCGGAATAGGACTTGAAGAAGCTGACCGGCAGCGATGCGTGGTTGACGATGTGCAGCATCGCGGTCACGACGATGAAGGCACCGTAGAACCAGTTACCCACATAGATGTGCTTGGTCTTGCGCTTGACGATGGTGCCGAAGAACACCAGACCGTAGGTGACCCAGACAATGGCCAGCAGAATAGCCAGCGGCCATTCCAGCTCAGCGTATTCCTTGGTGGTGGTGTAACCCAGCGGCAAGGTAACGATGGCGCCGACGATCACCGCTTGCCAACCCCAGAAGGTGAAGGCGGCGAGGCTGTCGGAAATCAGTCGCGTTTGGCAGGTTCGCTGCACGACGTAATAGGAAGTGGCAAACAGTGCACATCCACCGAAGGCGAAAATCACCAGGTTTGTGTGCAACGGGCGCAGGCGTCCAAAGCTCGTCCATGGCAGACCGAAGTTCAATTCCGGCCAGACCAGTTGCGAGGCGATGAAGACACCGAGCCCCATGCCAAGGATCCCCCAGACCACCGTCATGATGGCGAACTGGCGGACTACCTTATAGTTATAAGCAGTCGGACTGATTGCTGTGCTCATTCTAAGGTTCCACGGTTTGGGTGTTTTATTAGGATTAAAAATCGGCCGCAAGTATGGAGAAAGCAGGGGGTCATTGCAACGCGCCATGACCTGGGTCAATGCTTTCAAATGCTGATTCTGCGGCCTTTCCATGCGCCGCGTAAGGACAAAATTGCCCGCGGGCAAAATGTCTCGGCGGACTCGATGGGCGAGGGGGTCAGGTCGGATGTAACGGGGTATGTTCAAACACAACGATCAGGTGACCGAAGGCAAGTGGCGCGACAGCCGGTATCTACCAGCCTTTGCGGCCTATCGGTCAGCCGATTCGTCGAACACATCGTTCAGCGTCGACCTGGAACCGGTGCGCGCCGGTCCGCATCGGGGGAAGCTTAGACCCGAATCAGGGGAACCGAAAGAAAGACTCAAGGAGGGTGCGACAATGGGTCGCAAAGGGCAAGGGAACTGCCGCATTGCGAAGAATGCGGCAGTAGAGCTGTCGAGATTTATTCGTTTTTGCCTTCAGCCTGTAAACGTTCGGTATTCAAACCGTGGGACAGGCTGTACACATACGCGGCCAGCAGTTGCACTTTATCGTTGCCGAGCAGTTCGTTCTGCGCCGGCATATGGCCCTGGCGACCATGACGAATCGTCTGTTCCAGCTGGGTCAGGCTGGTGCCATAGATGAAACCGGCCGGGTGCGTCAGGTTCGGCGCACCCATGGCTTCAGTGCCCTGGCCGTTTGCCCCATGACAGGCTACGCAGGTGGTGCTGAACGCTTGCTGTCCGGCTTGCAGGTCGGCACCGCTGTCGGCAGGCAATGGCAGGCTGGCCAGTTCATGACGCACATAAGCCGCCACGTTTTTCACGCCGGCCTCACCAAGAATTTCACCCCAGGCCGGCATTGCCGCCATGCGACCGCCCATGATGGTGGTCTTGATGGTGTCGGCGCTGCCGCCCCAGCGCCAGTCGCTGTCCGCCAGATTAGGGAAACCGAACGCACCCTTGGCGTCCGAGCCGTGGCACACCGAGCAGTTGGACGCGAACAGGCGACCGCCCATTTTCAATGCCTGCGGGTCTTGAGCCACTTCTTCCACCGGCATCGCGGCGAATTTGGCGAAGATCGGCCCGAACTTCGCGTCAGCCTTGTCCATCTCCTTTTCCCATTCGTGCACGCCGGTCCAGCCATTCTCATAGCCGGGCAGGATGCCTTTCCAGTTGCCCAGGCCGGGATAAAGAATCAGGTAGCCGACGGCAAACACCAACGTGCCGGCGAACAGCATGAACCACCATTGCGGCAACGGATTGTCGTACTCCTCGATGCCGTCGAAGCTGTGGCCCATGGTCTGGTCGACGCTGCCCTTGGTTTCGCCCTTGCGGGTGCCGATCAGCAGCCAGGTCAGGCCGATCAGGCTGCCGATGGTCAGTACGCAGATCCACGTACTCCAGAAGGTGGTCATGGCCGGGTACTCCTTGTTTCAGATGCTTGGGTAGTGTCGGGTTGCGGCTCATCGGCGAACGGCAGCAGGCGCGCTTCGGCGAATTCCGTTTGGCGCTTGCCACTGAACACCCAC
Organism: Pseudomonas sp. NFX98; assembly: GCF_047784845.1. NCBI lineage: Bacteria > Pseudomonadati > Pseudomonadota > Gammaproteobacteria > Pseudomonadales > Pseudomonadaceae > Pseudomonas > Pseudomonas sp. NFX98. The sequence continues at coordinate 92,668 of NZ_JBLNNF010000013.1, forward strand.
AGCGTCAGGCCGACGAAGGCCACGAACACCACGACCGTGCCGAGGCCGCGGATCATTCCAGTACTCAACTCAAAGACCATGGCTCACCTCTTGCTCTTGATCGCAGTGCCGAGCACTTGCAGGTAGGCGACCAGTGCGTCCATTTCACTCTTGCCTTTGAGGCTGGCCACTGCACCGTTGATGTCGTCGTCGGTGTACGGCACGCCCAGGGTGCGCATGGTCTTGAGCTTGGTTTCGGTGTGGCTGCTGTCGAGCGGGTTCGCCACCAGCCACGGGTAGGCGGGCATCTTCGATTCCGGCACCACGTTGCGTGGGTTGTACAAGTGCGCGCGGTGCCAGTCGTCCGAGTAACGCGCGCCGACCCGTGCCAGGTCCGGCCCGGTACGTTTCGAGCCCCAGAGAAAGGGGTGGTCCCAGACACTTTCACCGGCGACCGAGTAGTGGCCGTAGCGTTCGGTCTCGGCGCGAAACGGGCGGATCATCTGCGAGTGGCAACCGACGCAGCCTTCGCGGATATAGATGTCGCGACCTTCCAGTTGCAGCGCGGTGTAGGGCTTCATGCCTTCCACCGGTTTATTGGTCACGTCCTGGAAGAACAGCGGGACGATCTGGGTCAGGCCGCCGATGCTCACGGCGAGCACCATCAACAGCATCAGCAGGCCGACGTTTTTCTCGATTGTTTCGTGTTTCATGGCGGTCTCCTCAGGCCATCTGCGCGGCAGCGACAACGTCGGCAGGCTGCGAGGCCCGCACGGTGCGCCAAGTGTTGTAGGCCATCAGGAACATGCCGCTGAGGAAGATCGCGCCCCCCACCAGCCGCACGACGAAGCCGGGGTGGCTGGCCACCAGGGTTTCGACGAAGGAGTAGGTCAACGTGCCGTCCTCGTTCACCGCACGCCACATCAGGCCCTGGGCGATGCCGTTGACCCACATCGAGGCGATGTACAAAACGGTGCCGATGGTGGCAAGCCAGAAGTGCGCGTTGATCAGGCCGATGCTGTGCATCTGCTCGCGGCCGAAGACTTTCGGGATCATGTGGTACAGCGCGCCAATGGAAATCATCGCCACCCAGCCCAGTGCGCCGGCGTGTACGTGGCCGATGGTCCAGTCGGTGTAGTGGGAGAGGGCGTTGACGGTCTTGATCGCCATCATCGGCCCTTCGAAGGTCGACATGCCGTAGAACGCCAGCGACACGACGAGGAAGCGCAGGATCGGGTCGCTGCGCAACTTATGCCAGGCACCCGAGAGGGTCATCATGCCGTTGATCATCCCGCCCCAGCTCGGCGCCAGCAGCACCAGCGACATCACCATGCCCAGCGACTGCGCCCAGTCCGGCAGCGCGGTGTAGTGCAAGTGGTGCGGACCGGCCCAGATGTACAGCGTGATCAGCGCCCAGAAGTGCACGATCGACAGGCGATAGGAATACACCGGGCGTTCGGCCTGCTTCGGCACGAAGTAATACATCATGCCGAGGAACCCGGCGGTGAGGAAAAAGCCCACGGCGTTGTGCCCGTACCACCATTGCACCATCGCGTCGGTGGCGCCCGAATACAGCGAGTAGGACTTGGTGAAGCTGACCGGCAGTTCCAGGTTGTTGACGATGTGCAGGATCGCCACGGTGATGATGAACGCCCCGAAGAACCAGTTGCCGACGTAGATGTGCCTGGTTTTGCGCTTCATCACCGTGCCGAAGAACACGATGGCGTAGGCGACCCAGACAATGGTGATCAGAATGTCGATCGGCCATTCCAGCTCGGCGTATTCCTTGGAACTGGTGTAGCCCAGCGGCAGGCTGATGGCCGCCAGCAGGATCACCAGTTGCCAGCCCCAGAAGCAGAACGCGGCGATTTTCGGCGCAAACAGCTGGGTCTGGCAGGTGCGCTGTACCGAATAGAACGAACTGGCGAACAGCGCACAGCCGCCGAAGGCGAAGATCACCGCGTTGGTATGCAGCGGACGCAAGCGGCCGAAACTGGTCCACGGCAAATTGAAGTTGAGTTCGGGCCAGACCAACTGGGCCGCGAGAAAAACCCCGAGCCCCATGCCGACGATGCCCCACACCACCGTCATAATGGCGAATTGGCGGACCACCTTGTAGTTGTAGGCGGTACTGATAGAAGTGTTCATGGTTCCCCATCCACGGTTCAGCCGAAGTGGGTGCGCTCGCGCAAGGCAGCGCACCCTTCGGCCGGAGTTATAGGCAGACTAAAAGCGAGGCAAGCATGGACAAAGGGCACAAGGCCGGTATTGACGGGGATCAATGGGCGCAGTGTGTGCGCGATCATGGATGGCTGTGGGATGCGGCTTCAGGTAGCGCTTTGGCGACGCTGGTTCTCGCCCACGGCGCCGGCGCGCCAATGGACAGCGGCTGGATGAACGACATGGCCGCACGCCTCGCGGCACAAGGCGTCAACGTGCTGCGCTTCGAGTTTCCGTACATGGCGCAACGCCGTGTCGATGGCGGTAAACGTCCACCGAATCCGGCGCCGAAACTGCTGGAATGCTGGCGTGAGGTGTATGCCGAGGTGCGACGCCATGTCGCCGGGCGTCTGGCCATTGGCGGCAAGTCCATGGGCGGGCGGATGGCGAGTTTGCTGGCCGATGAGTTGGGCGCGGATGCGTTGGTGTGCCTGGGTTATCCGTTTTATGCCGTGGGCAAACCGGAGAAGCCGCGGGTGGAGCATCTGGCTGCTTTAAAAACCCGCACGTTGATCGTGCAGGGTGAGCGGGATGCGCTGGGCAATCGGGAGGCGGTCGAGGCTTACACATTGTCACCGAGCATCGAGGTGTTCTGGCTGGTGGCGGGGGATCATGATTTGAAGCCGCTGAAGGCTTCGGGGTTTAGCCATGAGCAGCATCTGGCGGCTGCGGCGGGGAGGGTTGCAGCGTTTTTGTGAGAAGCAAGATCAAAAGATCGCAGCCTTCGGCAGCTCCTACAGGAAATACGCCATTGTAGGAGCTGGCGCAGCCTGCGATCTTTTGACGTTGAGGTTACCGGTTAAACCGCTCCACCAACGAATACTGGGTATTCGCGGTTTTGGTCAGCTCTTCACTCAACAACGCCGAGTTCTGCGCCTGTTCCGAAGTCTGGTCAGCCAGGTGCGAGATGTTGCTGATGTTGCGGCTGATTTCCTCGGCCACCGCACTTTGCTCTTCGGTCGCGGCAGCGATCTGCGTGGTCATGTCAGTGATGTTGGCTACCGCTTCGCTGATCCCGACCAATGCCTGATCCGCTTCCAGCACCCGTGCCACACCTTCTTCGGCCTGACGATGCCCGGCTTCCATGGTCTGCACGGCAGTGCTGGCGGTTTGCTGCAGTTTGGCGATCAGGGCGTGGATCTGCCCGGTGGATTCGCTGGTGCGTTGCGCCAGTTGCCGGACTTCGTCGGCGACCACCGCAAAACCACGGCCCATCTCACCGGCGCGGGCCGCTTCGATGGCGGCGTTGAGCGCGAGCAGGTTGGTCTGGTCGGCGATGCCTTTGATCACGTCGACCACACCGCCGATTTCGTCACTGTCCTTGGCCAGTTGGGTCACGGTGAGGCCGGTTTCACCCACAACCACCGACAGGCGTTGAATCGCTTCGCGGGTTTCCCCAGCGATGTCACGACCGCGACCGGTCAGGCGATTGGCTTCCTGAGTGGCATCGGCAGTGCGCTGCACGTGGCTGGCGACTTCCTGAGTGGTAGCGGCCATCTGATTGACGGCGGTCGCCACTTGCTCGGTCTCGACGCGCTGACGTTCCAGGCCAGTGGAGCTGTTGTGCGCCAGGGCATCGGATTGCTTCGCCTGATCGGTCAGGTGTTCGGCGGTGTCCTGCAGACGGGTCAGGCAGGTTTTCAGGCGCGCTTCCTGGCTGAGGATCGACATTTCCAGACGCGCCTGGGCGCCACGGCTGTCGGTGTACATCTGCGCGATCAACGGGTCGGACGTGGTCTGCTCGGCCAGACGCAGCAAACGCTTGATGCCGCGTTGCTGCCAGCTCAGGCCCATCAGGCCCAGCGGCACCGAAAGACCGGCGGCGAGGGCGAAACCCCAATGGGAGTTCAACGAGGCGCCGATCATGAAACTCAACTGGCTGACCAGAATGAACGGCAGCCAGTCCTGCAGGACCGGCAGCCATTTATCCGTGGAAGGAATGGCCGACTTGCCCTGGTTGATGCGTTGGTAGAGCGCTTCGGCGCGGTGAATCTGTTCGGCGGTGGGTTTGACCCGCACCGACTCGTAACCGATCACCTGATTGCCTTCGAAGATCGGCGTCACATAGGCATTCACCCAATAGTGATCACCGCTCTTGCAGCGATTCTTGACAATACCCATCCATGGCAAGCCTTGTTTCAGTGTGCCCCACATGTGCGCGAACACCGCAGCCGGGACGTCAGGGTGACGCACCAGGTTGTGCGGCGCACGGATCAGTTCCTCACGAGAAAACCCGCTGATCTCGACGAAGTCGTCGTTGCAGTAGGTGATCATGCCTTTGGCATCGGTGGTGGAAATCAACCGTTGCTGGGCCGGGAAGGTCCGCTCGCGTTGTGTAATTGGCTGGTTGTTACGCATGGCTTTTTAATCCGCAAGGCTTTCAAGTGCTGTATCGGCCTCCATCGGGATTTGTTGAGAATATTTTTCGATAATCAGTGGCGCGTCGCAAAACGACCCTTGCGTCAGCGCGCCAGCATCGGATAGGTGAACAGGCCGAAGTGCAGCACGTTCAAACCGAAATGCGTGGCGATGGCCGCGGCCAGTCCGCCAAAACGGTAGGCCAGTCCGTATCCGACGCCGGCGAGGCTCGCCAGCAACACCCATTGCCAGCCAGCCCCAGCGTGCACCAGGCCGAACAACAGCGAGGCGAGCAGCAGGGCAAGGTTTTCGCCGTACGCCAGGTGCTTGAAGCATCGGCTCAGACCGCCCTGGATATAGCCGCGAAACAGCGCTTCTTCGACCAGCGTCACCAGCAGCAGATTGTTCAGCAGCCACAGCCATGCATGGTCCGGCCATTTCGGCGCCCAGCCGATGACTCCCAATAACAGCGCGCCACCCAAGGCCAACACAGCGCTCAGGGCCAGCGCCATAGGCACGGCATGTAGAAACAGTCGCAGAGAACGCCGGCCGACAATCCACGGACAGGCCAGCAACAGCCAGAAGCCGATCAGGGGTTTGTCCAGATTCAGGTGCATGGCGAACCGCACGGCATCGTCGGTGAAGCGCTGAGGCGGTATGACGCGACCGTTGTAGAACCCCGGCAGCCAGTGCATGGCCAAGTCCAGGGCGAGGAAGATGAAAAGCGCGTGGCCGAGGTAGCGACCGAACTGAAGTTGTTGTTGGCGGGCGGCGTAACCGGCGATCAGCAACAAGCCGACGGAAATCCCGGCGAGCCAGCCGAGTCGGCCATAAGTCAGGGCCATGCCGTAGCCGAGGGAGAGCAGGGCCAGAAGCGTCCATGGCAGGGCGAGCATTGTTATTCCTTGTGCATAGAAAACTGCGGATACCTCAGTCCCTGTGAGAGCCGGCCGCAACATAGAGGTGGGCGATTGTACGGGTGACTGCCCAAATAAAAACACCGCCCGAAGGCGGTGTCTTTGTCATTGCACAACTACGACGCAATCAACTGCCGCAACACGTAATGCAAAATCCCTCCCGACTTGAAGTATTCCACCTCATTGAGCGTATCGATCCGGCACAGCACCTCGATCCTTTCGCTGGTGCCGTTTTCACGATTGATGACCAGCGTCAGGTTCATCCGCGGTGTCAGTTCAACGCCGGTCAGGCCGAGAATGTCCAGGGTTTCCGTGCCTCGCAGATTCAGGCTCTTGCGGTTCTGATCGAGTTTGAACTGCAGCGGCAGTACACCCATCCCCACCAGGTTGGAACGGTGAATGCGTTCGAAGCTTTCGGCAATGACCGCTTTGACCCCCAGCAGATTGGTGCCCTTGGCCGCCCAGTCGCGGCTCGATCCGGTGCCGTATTCTTGCCCGGCGATTACCACCAGCGGCGTGCCGGCGGCTTGATAACGCATGGCCGCGTCGTAGATCGCCAGCTTCTCTCCGGTCGGGATGTAGAGGGTGTTGCCGCCTTCTTCGCCACCGAGCATTTCATTGCGAATGCGGATGTTGGCGAAGGTGCCGCGCATCATCACTTCGTGGTTACCACGGCGCGAGCCGTAGGAGTTGAAGTCTCGCGGCTCCACGCCTTTCTCACGCAGGTAGCGGCCCGCCGGGCTGTCAGCCTTGATGTTGCCGGCCGGGGAGATGTGGTCGGTGGTCACCGAATCGCCCAGCAGCGCAAGCACGCGCGCGCCACTGACGTCCTTGACCACCGGCGGCGGTCCGCCAATGTCATCGAAAAACGGCGGATGCTGGATGTAGGTTGAGTCGTCCTGCCAGACGTAGGTCGCGGCTTGCGGCACTTCGATGGCTTGCCACTGTTCATCGCCGGCAAACACTTCGGCGTACTCCTTGTGGAACATGGCGGTGTTGACTTGCTCCACGGCCTCGGCGATTTCCTGGGTGCTCGGCCAGATGTCCCGCAGGTAAACCAGGTTGCCGTTCTGGTCCTCGCCCAAGGGCTCGCGGCTGAGGTCGATGCGCACCGTGCCGGCCAGCGCATAGGCGACCACCAGCGGTGGCGACGCCAGCCAGTTGGTTTTCACCAGAGGATGAACCCGGCCTTCGAAGTTGCGATTGCCCGACAACACCGAGGCCACGGTCAGGTCGGCTTTCTGGATAGCTTTTTCGATCGGTTCCGGCAATGGGCCAGAGTTGCCGATGCAGGTGGTGCAGCCATATCCGACCAGGGCAAAACCCAGTTCATCGAGATACTTTGTCAATCCGGCAGCTTTGTAATAGTCGGTGACCACTTTCGAGCCGGGGGCCAGTGAGCTTTTCACCCAGGGTTTGCGGCTCAGGCCTTTCTCCACGGCTTTCTTCGCCACCAGGCCGGCCGCCATCATCACGCTCGGGTTGGACGTGTTGGTGCAGGAGGTAATCGCGGCGATCACCACTGCGCCGTTTTTCAGGCGAACCGTCTGACCTTCAAAGTCGTAGTCCACTTCCCCCGCCATATCGGCGTTGCCCACCGCCACACCGCCGCCACCCTCGCTTTCCAGGCGACCTTCTTCCTTGCTGGTGGGCTTCATTTGCAGGCCGAGGAAGTCGCTGAAGGCTTGCGCGACATTCGGCAGCGAAACCCGGTCTTGCGGGCGTTTCGGTCCGGCGAGGCTGGCTTCGACGCTGGCCATGTCCAGCGCCAGGCTGTCGGTGAATGCCGGTTCCTTGCCCGGCAAGCGCCACAGGCCTTGCGCCTTGCTGTAGGCCTCGACCAGTTTCACGGTTTCGATCGGGCGGCCGGACAAACGTAAATATTCCAGCGTCACGTCGTCCACCGGGAAGAAGCCGCAGGTGGCGCCATATTCCGGGGCCATGTTGGCAATGGTCGCACGGTCGGCCAGTGGCAAGTCGGCGAGGCCATCGCCGTAGAACTCGACGAATTTGCCGACCACGCCTTTCTTGCGCAGCATTTGGGTGACGGTCAGCACGAGGTCGGTGGCGGTGATGCCTTCCTTGAGTTTGCCGGTGAGTTTGAAGCCGATCACTTCCGGAATCAGCATCGACACCGGTTGACCGAGCATCGCCGCTTCCGCTTCGATCCCGCCAACGCCCCAGCCGAGGACGCCGAGGCCGTTGATCATGGTGGTGTGGGAATCGGTGCCGACCAACGTGTCCGGGAAGGCGTAGGTGCGGCCGTCCTCGTCTTTGGTCCAGACCGTGCGGCCCAGGTATTCCAGGTTCACCTGGTGGCAGATCCCGGTGCCCGGCGGCACCACGCTGAAGTTGTCGAAAGCACTCTGGCCCCAGCGCAGGAACGCATAACGTTCGCCGTTGCGTTGCATTTCGATGTCGACGTTCTGTTCGAAGGCGCTGCTGGTGGCGAACTTGTCGACCATCACCGAGTGGTCGATCACCAGATCGACCGGGGAGAGCGGGTTGATCCGCTGCGGATTGCCTCCGGCCTTGGCCATCGCCGCACGCATGGCGGCCAGATCGACCACGGCGGGCACGCCGGTAAAGTCTTGCATCAGTACCCGCGCGGGGCGGTACTGGATTTCGCGGTCGGAGCGGCGCTCCTTGAGCCAGGCAGCAATCGCCTTGAGGTCGGCGCCGGTGACGGTTTTTTCGTCTTCCCAGCGCAGCAGGTTTTCCAGCAGCACTTTCAGCGACATCGGCAACTTGTCCAGATCGCCCAGGCTCTTGGCGGCATCGGGCAGGCTGAAATAGTGGTAGGTCTTGTCGTCGACTTGCAGGGTTTTCAGAGTCTTCAGGCTATCGAGGGACGGCATTGCGATCACTCCTTGAAGTCCGCACGGCTACGGACTGAGGGGACGGGCAGAGCATTAAACCTAGCCCTGTTTTAAGTAGCTGGCTAATAACTGGACTCTATCGACAAGTCCGAGGTTCCGAAGTCGGCTATCATGCGCCGGTTTTCGTGACAGGCTTTGCTCCAGGGCAAGTCTGGGCATCGCGCAGTGGTTGAATGTCTCGCCATCTGCCCAGGAGTAAGAATGAACACCCTATTCATGCATTGCCGGCCAGGCTTCGAAGGTGAAGTCTGTTCCGAGATTTCCGACCTCGCTGCACAACTGAGCGTGGCTGGTTATGCCAAGGCCAAGGCCGCCAGTGCCTGCGCCGAGTTTGTCTGCACCGAAGAAGACGGCGCCGAACGCCTGATGCGTGGTCAGCGTTTCGAACGACTGATCTTCCCGCGCCAATGGGCCCGGGGCATTTTCATCGATCTGCCGGAAACCGACCGCATCAGCGTGATCCTCGCGCACATGGCGGATTTCCCGGTGTGCGGCAGCCTGTGGCTGGAAATGGTCGATACCAACGATGGCAAGGAACTGTCGAACTTCTGCAAGAAATTCGAAGTTCACTTGCGCAAGGCGCTGATGGCTGCCGGCAAGCTTGTCGAAGATGCTCATAAACCGCGACTTCTTCTGACCTTCAAAAGCGGTCGTGAAGTGTTTGTCGGTCTGGCGGAGTCGAACAACTCGGCGATGTGGCCGATGGGTATCCCGCGTTTGAAATTCCCCCGCGAGGCGCCGAGCCGTTCGACCTTGAAGCTGGAAGAAGCCTGGCACCACTTCATCCCGCGTGACCAGTGGGACGAACGCCTGCACAGCGACATGACCGGCGTCGACCTCGGCGCAGCGCCGGGTGGTTGGACCTGGCAACTGGTCAACCGCGGCATGCTGGTAACCGCCATTGACAACGGCCCGATGGCCGAGAGCCTGATGGACACCGGTCTGGTGCAACACTTGATGGCCGATGGTTTCACCTTCAAGCCCAAGCAGCCGGTGGACTGGATGGTCTGCGACATCGTCGAGAAACCGGCGCGCAACGCCGCGATGCTGGAAGAGTGGATCGGCGACGGGCATTGCCGCGAAGCGGTGGTCAACCTCAAGCTGCCGATGAAGCAGCGCTATGCCGAAGTGAAACGTCTGCTGGAGCGCATTGCCGATGGCTTCAAGGCTCGCGGCATCAAGGTCGAGATCGGCTGCAAGCAGCTGTACCACGATCGCGAAGAAGTGACCTGCCATCTGCGCCGGCTGGACGTGAAGAAACCCAAGTCCCGCTGATGGACTGGCCCCCTGTAGGAGCTGCCGCAGGCTGCGATCTTTTGACTTTGCTCTTGACTTCATAAAGCAGGATCAAAAGATCGCAGCCTGCGGCAGCTCCTACAAGGGGCGGTTTGTGTCGGGTAATTTGTTAAGAGCGGTGGCAATGCGCGACAATGCCGGCAAGTTTCAGGAGTTGATCATGAGTGAAATGCTTGATACGCCGGTTGACGGCACCCTCGACGCCACCGGTCTCAATTGCCCTGAGCCGGTGATGATGCTGCACCAGCATATCCGTGACCTGGCACCCGGTGGCCTGCTCAAGGTGATCGCGACCGACCCGTCGACCCGTCGCGACATCCCCAAGTTCTGCGTGTTTCTTGATCACGAACTGGTGGCACAGCACGAAGACGCCGGCACCTATCTGTACTGGATTCGCAAGAAGTCCGATTAACCGGCCGCAAAAAAAAGACCTGCAAAAGCAGGTCTTTTTTTGTTCGGTTATCCCGCTGAGCGGCTCATGCGAATCCGTTTGCGCGCACTGCGCGTCAGGCGAATCGACAGCATCAACGCTGCACAACTCAAACCGGCAATCAGCCCTTCCCACAGCCCGTTCGGACCGCTGGCCGGACCGAACCAATCGGTCAGTCCCAGCACGTAACCGACCGGCAGGCCAATGCCCCAATAGGCGAACAGCGTCAGGATCATCGTCACCCGAGTGTCTTGATAACCACGCAATGCGCCCGCGCAAATTACCTGGATGGCATCGGAAAACTGGTACAGCGCGGCATACACAATCAGCATCGAGGCAATCTGGATCACAGCCTTGTCAGGCGTGTAGATCGAAGCGATAGGTTCGCGCAGGCACAAAATGAGCGTCGCCGAAAACGCCGCAAACACCAGTGCTGCACCAAGCCCGACCTTCGCCGCGAAGCGCGCCTGCAAAGGATTGCCGGCGCCGAGTGCCTGACCGACCCGCACAGTCACCGCCATGCCCAGCGAGTACGGAATCATGAACAACAGCGAGCTGATGTTCAGGGCGATCTGATGGCCGGCCACTACCGTAGAACCGAGACTACCGATCAACAGGGCGATGACCGCGAAGATGCTGGACTCGGCGAAGACGGCGATGCCGATCGGCAGGCCAATGCTCATCAGGCGCTTTATCACGGCCCATTGCGGACGGTCGAAACGCACCAATACACGGGTGCGCGCATAGAACGGGGCCCAGAAAGTCCAGCCGGCCATGCTCAACGCCATGAACCACATCACGATGCCGCTGGCCCAGCCGCAACCAACGCCGCCCAGGGCCGGTGCGCCGAAATGGCCATAGATCAACGCATAGTTCAACGGGATGTTCAGCAGCAGGCCGCTCAAGCCAATGACCATGCTCGGACGAGTACGCCCCATGCCATCGCTGTAGCAGCGCAGCACGTAATAGAACGCCATGCCGGGAAAGCCGAAGGCGATACCGTGCAGGTAGCCCATGCTCGGTTCAATCAACTGCGGATCGACTTTCATCCAGTGCAGGATCGGTTCGGCGCTGAGCAGCAGGCCACTGCCGATCAATCCGACACACAGTGCCAGCCACAACGCCTGGCGAACCAGTGGGCCGATCTCGTCAAACTGCCTGGCGCCAAAGCGTTGGGCGACCTTGGGCGTGGTTGCCAATAAAACACCGGACATCAACAGGTAGACCGGAATCCAGATCGAGTTGCCCAGCGCTACCGAGGCCAGGTCCCGTGGGCTGACGCGGCCGGCCATCACCGCATCGACGAAGCCCATGGCCGTGGTGGCGAGTTGCGCAACCATGATCGGCATGGCCAGGCTGAGCAAGCCTTTGAGCTCCATGCGTACGGGAGTCGTCCGCGCAGGGGCCGTTGCGACGGTGTTTTCAGTTACAGGATTCAATAGCGAAACGTCCAAAAGGGTTTTGATGCACAGGCGCGCATTCTACGCGTTGACGCAGCGGTCAGGAAAAGACCAGTGTTAGGGATTTGTAATCGACCCTCTGTGGGAGCGAGCTTGCTCGCGATGGACGCAAGGATGCCTCGTTCATTCAGGCATCCCGCGTCATCGTTGACGCACATCGCGAGCAAGCTCGCTCCTACAGAGGGAAGTGTCTAGGCGCAATGTGTCATCTACGCCTACACTGCCGATCCGCCAAAGGAGCCTGCCATGCTGATTGTTGCCGACGAAAATATCCCCCTGCTTGATGCCTTCTTCGAGGGTTTCGGTGAAATCCGCCGGGTGCCGGGACGCTCCATCGACCGCGCCACCGTCGAACAGGCCGATGTATTGCTGGTGCGCTCGGTGACCAACGTCAACCGCGCCTTGCTCGAAGGCAGCAACGTGCGCTTTGTCGGTACCTGCACCATCGGCACCGATCACCTGGACCTGGATTACTTTCAACAGGCCGGCATCACCTGGTCCAGTGCGCCGGGTTGCAATGCCCGGGGCGTGGTCGACTATGTGCTCGGCAGCCTGCTGACCCTGGCGGAAATCGAAGGCGTCGACCTGACCCAGCGCACGTACGGCGTGGTCGGCGCGGGTGAGGTGGGCGGGCGACTGGTCAAGGTCCTGCAAGGGCTGGGCTGGAAAGTGCTGGTTTGCGACCCGCCACGGCAAGCCGCTGAAGGTGGCGACTTCGTCAGCCTTGAGGAGATCATCGAGCAGTGCGACGTGATCAGCCTGCACACGCCACTAACCAAGCAAGGCTCGCAGTCGACCTGGCACTTGTTCGATAAAAAGCGTTTGAACCAACTCAAATCGGGCGCCTGGTTGATCAACGCCAGTCGTGGTCCAGTGGTCAATAACGCCGCTTTGCGTGATGTGCTGTTGGAGCGCGAAGACCTGCAAGCGGTGCTCGATGTCTGGGAAGGCGAGCCTGAAGTCGATGTAGCGCTGGCCGAACTCTGCGTGCTGGCAACGCCGCACATTGCCGGCTACAGCCTCGATGGCAAGCAGCGCGGCACGGCGCAGATCTACCAGGCGTATTGCGATTTTCTCGGGCAACCTGCCCAAGTCAGCTTGAGTGATTTGTTGCCGGCGCCGTGGTTGTCGCAAGTGACCCTAAGCGCTGAAAGCGATCCGGCCTGGGCGCTGGCGATGTTGTGCCGTGGCGTGTACGACCCGCGCCGCGACGATGCGGATTTCCGCCGCAGCCTTGTAGGCAGTGTGAGCGAGCAGCGTGCGGCGTTCGATGTGTTGCGCAAGAACTATCCATCGCGACGGGAGATTGATGGGTTGCAGGTGCGGATTGATGGGGACGCGCCGGTGTTGCGGCAAATTGTGGTGGCGCTGGGTGCGACAGCAGTCTGACAAACCGCGCCGGCCCAATCGCGAGCAGGCTCGCTCCCACACTGGATCTTCATGCAACACAGATCCCTGTGGGAGCGAGCTTGCTCGCGATAGCCGCCCCACAATTTCTGGATCAGCAGACATAAAAAACCCGGCCATCATGGGCCGGGTCAATGAAGACGGTGGCTATATCACTCTTGTTCGGCAGGCTTGACCAATCGCTTTTCCAGCTCGCTGCAAGCTTGCTGGATCATGTCTTCAGTGATCGGTACTTCGCGGCCCTGTTCATCGATAATCGAGCAACCCAGAGACTGGTCTGGCTGCGTGCGGATCACTTGAATCTTGTCATCGCTGCTGTTTTGCAAGGACATGGCCTGTCTCCTCATCAGGTTGTGTGCTTACTGTAGAACCACCAGGTGACCAGGCTGTGACAACTCCCTGCGATCTCTCCTGGGCGGCAATACCAGTCCACCAGAAATACCGCGCCGTTGCCACCCGGACCTTAGACCAATAGCGTCTATGACCTAGTCTTGGTGGTCATAATTAACCTGACTCATTGTGATTTACCAAGTTCCACCCCATTGAACGATGTAGGTTGAACCTGACAATTGCTCCATCCTGGATGATGCCCATGCTCACTGTTCGTCACCGTCGCGCGATTCGCCTGGCCAGCCGTTTCATCGCGCCTTATCGCTGGCACGCTTTCGGCGCGTTGCTCGCGTTGATCGTCACGGCGGGCATCACCCTGTCCATGGGGCAGGGCATCCGGCTGCTGGTGGACCAGGGTTTCATGACCCAGTCACCGCATTTGCTCAACCAGTCCATCGGTTTGTTCATGTTGCTGGTGATTGGTCTTGCGATCGGCACGTTTGCCCGGTTTTATCTGGTTTCGTGGATCGGCGAACGCTGCGTTGCCGACATCCGCCGTCAGGTGTTCAATCATCTGATCTACCTGCATCCGGGGTTCTACGAAAACAACCGCAGCTCCGAAATCCAGTCACGGCTGACCGCCGACACCACGCTGCTGCAATCGGTGATCGGCTCTTCGCTGTCGCTGTTTTTGCGCAATTTGCTGATGGTGATCGGCGGGATCGTGCTGCTGTTTATCACCAACCCCAAACTTACCAGCATCGTGGTGGTCGCTTTGCCACTGGTGATCGCGCCGATCCTGATCTTCGGCCGGCGGGTGCGCAACCTGTCGCGCCTGAGCCAGGACCGGATCGCCGATATCGGCAGCTATGTCTCCGAAACCCTCGGCCAGATCAAGACCGTGCAGGCCTACAACCACCAGGTCCAGGACGAGCAGCGTTTTGCCGTGACGGTGGAGGAAGCATTCAACACCGCGCGCAAACGGATATTTCAGCGGGCCTGGCTGATCACCCTGGTGATCGTGCTGGTGCTGGGCGCCGTGGGCGTGATGCTTTGGGTCGGCGGCATGGATGTGATTGCCGGGCGAATTTCCGCCGGGGAGCTGGCGGCGTTTGTCTTCTACAGCCTGATCGTGGGCAGTGCGTTCGGCACCCTGAGTGAGGTGATCGGCGAATTGCAACGCGCGGCAGGCGCGGCGGAACGCATCGCCGAATTGCTGCGTTCGGAAAACATCATCCTGCCACCGACGACCAATCTGATGACGATGCCCGCGCGGGTGAAGGGCGATCTGCTGCTGCAAGACGTGCGTTTTTCCTACCCGTCACGTCCCGAAAGCTTTGCCGTCGATGGCTTGAATCTGACGGTCAGGGCCGGCGAAACCCTGGCCTTGGTCGGGCCGTCGGGTGCGGGCAAGTCGACGGTGTATGACTTGTTGCTGCGCTTCTACGACCCTGCTGAAGGCCGCATCCTGCTCGATGGCACGCCGCTGACCCAACTCGATCCGCTGGATCTGCGGCGCTGCTTCGCATTGGTTTCGCAAACCCCGGCGCTGTTTTTTGGCAGCATTGAAGAGAACATCCGCTACGGCAAGCCGGACGCGACGTTGGCCGAGGTGCAGGAAGCAGCAAAAATCGCCTACGCCCACGACTTCATCGAAGCGATGCCCAACGGTTACCAAACGCACCTGGGCGATGGCGGTCTCGGCTTGTCCGGCGGCCAGCGTCAGCGTCTGGCCATCGCCCGAGCGCTGCTGGTGGATGCGCCCATCCTGCTGCTCGACGAAGCCACCAGCGCCCTCGACGCGCAAAGCGAACACCTGATTCAGCAAGCGCTGCCAAGCCTGATGAAAAACCGCACCACCCTGGTCATCGCCCATCGGCTGGCCACGGTGAAAAACGCCGACCGTATCGCCGTGATGGATCAAGGCAAACTGGTGGCGGTGGGTACCCATCAAGAGCTGATCGCCAGCAATGCGTTGTATGCACGGTTGGCGGCGTTGCAGTTCAACACTGACAAGGCAGAACTCGACCTTCCCCTGTAGGAGCTGTCGAGTGAAACGAGGCTGCGATCTTTTGATCTTGCCCTGAAAAAAATGCCCACATCAAATGATGCGGGCATTTTTTGTTAGGGCGGCTTCAGTACGGGACTGTTACTGATCGTCGAAATACCGCTCATGCCAATCCACGATCGGCTGTGGTGCGTTGAGCTTCTGGCCGTAGATCACCGAGTACGACAAGACGTTTTGCACGTACTGGCGGGTTTCGTCGAACGGGATGCTTTCTACCCACACATCGAAACTCAGGTGATCCGCGCCGCGCAGCCATTGCCGCACGCGGCCGGGGCCGGCGTTGTAGGCGGCGGAGGCGAGGACGCGGTTGCCGTTGAACTGGCTGTGGACCTGGCTCAGGTACGCGGCGCCGAGCTGGATGTTCTTGTCCGGATCAAACAACTGCTGCGGCGAGGCATACGGAATGCTGAACTTGCGCGCGGTTTCCTTGGCGGTGGCGGGCATCAATTGCATCAGGCCGCTGGCGCCGACACTGGAGCGGGCGTCGTCCATGAAGGCGCTTTCCTGGCGGGTGATGGCGAACGCCCAGCTTGGATGCAAGCCGCGATTTTTCGCTTCACGGACTAGCGTGTTGCGGTGGGCCATTGGGAAACGAATGTCCAGATCGTCCCAATACTGCGCCTGACTGATGGTGCGAATGGCCGGGAAATACCATTTCAGGTCGTAGGCCAGTTTTGCCTGGGCGACCATTTCGTCACGGCTGAAGTGGCGGCTGACGTGATACCACTCGCGTCGGCCATCGACGATCTGCCCGCGGGCGTGGAACTCCAGAGCGCGGCGTATACCGGGGGTGTTGCGAACTTTATTGATCAGCGCCTGGCTCATCACCAGCGGTTTGTTGTTCAACGAATAGGGGGATTGCGAACGATCCGCCGCGAGAAATCCATAGAAGTCACGTTCGCGGGCGAGGCTTTTGTAGAGGGTTTGCGGTTCCGGGCTTTGCGGTTGCGCCAGCTCCAGGCTGCGGGCCTGCCAGTAGCGCCAGCGGTTGGTGGTGGCCAGATCCTGCGGCAGGCGACGGGTCAACTGATAGGCATCGTCCCAGCGGGCCAGGCGCAATAACAGGCGCAAACGCCATTCGGACACGGTGTTGTCGCGCAATTCCGGGTCGTACTTGGTCATCATCTCCAGTGCACGGCTGTCGAAACGTTTTGCGAGCGTCAGCCCGATTTCTCTGGCGATGGCGACTTTTTCATCGCGGGAGAAATGCATGCTGCTGGCGTACCCGTCCAGCAAATTCATGGCCTTGTCGGGGTCTTGGCGGGCGAGGCGACGCAGGCCGAGGCTGACGACATCGGACATTGGCTCGTCGGCCGGTGTGAAGCGCGATGGCTGATTCAACAGTTCCGGGTTCTGCGCTACATCCACCAGCAAGCGGCCGCGAGGGGCGAGGGTGGTCAGGCCGTTGGTCAGGCTGTTGGCCAGTGGGTAATTGCGCGCCTGGGCCGCGAGTTTTGTGCGTTCCCAGCGTTTCTGTTCGGTCAGCTGGCCGTCGGCGGCCCACATGCCGAACAGCGTGTCACACGCTTCCGGTTGCGATTTGCCGGTCAGCCAGAGCTTGTTGGCGTTGGCGTAACCGTCAGACTTGAGGTTGTGGCTGATCTGGTACTGCGCATTCAGGCAGTCCAGTTCGGTGAAATTCATTTTTGGATCGTAATACTTGACGAACGTTGCCCAGTCGCCGCGCTCGGCCAGCCAGCGCAACCAGCGCAGTTTCATCCAGTTGGCTTGTGGCAGGTCTCCATGTTCAGCGAGGAATTTTTCGATTTCGGCATTGCTTGCGGTTTTCAGGCGCGCGGTCAGCTCGTCATACGCCAGGTACGGTTCCAGCGGATAATCGGCCAAGGCCTGGCTGTAACGGAAGTAAGGACCGCTATCGCCCTTGGCCAGGGCGCGCTTGGCTTCATCGTAGTACTGGCGTTGGGTGGACAGGTCCACCGCTTGGGCGGTTTGAACGGCAGCGGCAGAGAGTAAAAAACAGGACAAAAGCTTGAAGAGGCGACTGCGCATGAGACGTCCGGGCATAAAAAACATGACAAGTGCGGGCGATGGCCACACTGAATTATCCGTAGCTTAGCCTTTTGCCAGCAGCAGGCGAAAGCTTTGCTGACCTGTCTGCATCAGTTCGCAACATTTGTTGTGCAGAGTGCTTCGACAGTGAAATTGCCGGCCTTCTGAAGCCTCGATTCAGGTAGAATGCGCGCCCGGTTTTTGGAGAAGCTCATGACCCTGCTCAAATTCAGCGATGTGTCCCTTGCTTTCGGCGCTATGCCGTTGTTGGACAAGGTGTCCTGGCAGATCGCCCGTGGAGAGCGGGTGTGCATCATCGGCCGCAACGGCACTGGCAAGTCCAGCATGATGAAGCTCGTCAAGGGCGACCAGAAGCCCGATGACGGCTCGGTTTGGCGCGCACCCGGCCTCAAGATTGGCGAATTGCCGCAAGAATTGCCGGTAGCCGACGAGCGGACAGTGTTCGACGTAGTGGCCGAAGGCCTGGACGGTGTCGGCGCCTTGCTCGCCGAGTATCACCACCTGAGCCAGAACTGCGTCACCGACGCCGACCTGGACAAGTTGATGCACGTCCAGCACGACCTCGAAGCCCGCGATGGCTGGCGTTTGCAGACCCTGGTCGACAGCACCCTCAGCCGTTTGCAGTTGCCGGCCGACAAAACCCTCGCCGAATTGTCCGGCGGCTGGCGTCGTCGCGTCCTGCTGGCCCAGGCCCTGGTTTCCGAACCGGACCTGCTGCTGCTCGACGAGCCGACCAACCACCTGGACATCGGTGCGATCGCCTGGCTGGAAGAGGCGCTGAAGGATTTCCAGGGCGCCGTGTTGTTCATCACGCACGACCGTTCCTTCTTGCAAAACCTCGCCACCCGCATCCTCGAACTGGATCGCGGCGGCCTGATCGACTGGAACGGCGACTACGCCAGTTTCCTCGTGCACAAAGAAGCCGAACTGGCTGCCGAAGCCACCGCCAACGCGCTGTTCGACAAGCGCCTGGCCCAGGAAGAAGTGTGGATTCGCCAAGGCATCAAGGCTCGTCGTACCCGTAACGAAGGCCGCGTGCGTGCTCTGAAAGCCTTGCGCGTCGAGCGCAGCGAGCGTCGTGAGCGTACCGGCAAGGCCAACATCCAGCTGGAAACCGCCGACAAGTCCGGCAAGCAGGTGATGGTGCTCGATAACGTGAGCTTCGCTCACCCGGGCGGCCCGTTCCTGATCAAGGACTTCTCGATGGTGTTGCAGCGCGGCGACCGCATCGGTCTGCTCGGCGCCAACGGCACCGGCAAGACCACGCTGCTCAAACTGATGCTCAGCGGCCTGCAACCTTCCAGCGGCAAGGTGGAAGAGGGGACCAAGATCGACGTCGCCTACTTCGACCAGTTGCGCCATCAGCTGGATCTGGAAAAGACCGTGATCGACAACGTCGCCGAAGGTCGCGACTTCATCGATATCGACGGCCAGAGCCGCCACGTGCTGAGCTACCTCGGCGACTTCCTGTTCAGCCCGCAGCGTGCCCGCACGCCGGTCAAGGCGCTGTCCGGTGGTGAGCGTGCCCGTCTGTTGCTGGCCAAACTGTTCAGCAAGCCGGCGAACCTGCTGGTACTCGACGAACCGACCAACGACCTCGACGTTGAAACCCTCGAACTGCTGGAAGAGGTCTTGCTGACCTTCAACGGCACCGTGCTGATGGTCAGCCACGACCGGGCATTCCTCGACAACGTGGTCACCAGCACCCTGGTCTTCGAAGGCGAAGGCAAGGTTCGCGAATACGTCGGCGGTTATCAGGACTGGCTGCGTCAGGGCGGTTCGCCGCGCCTGCTGGGCGTGACCGAGAGCAAATCCGGCAAGGCCGACTTGAACTCCGCTGTGGTCAAGGCCGAGCCTGCGCCTGTTGCGGCGGCGGTCGAAGCGCCTGCGAAGAAAAAGCTCAGCTACAAGTTGCAGCGCGAGCTGGAAGCATTGCCAGGGCAGATCGAAGCCATGGAACAGCAGATCGCTGCCGTTGAAGCGCAGATGGCGGATGCCGGTTTCTACCTGCGTCCGGCTGCCGAAACCGCTGCGGTGATCGCCCAGCTGTCACAGCTGCAGGCTGAGCTTGACGTGATGGTCGAGCGTTGGGCCGAGCTGGATGCCTGATTGATCCTGCAATAAAAAAGCCCGGCTCTCAGTGATGAGCGCCGGGCTTTTCATATGGAATGCAATCTGGGGTTGCCGCAGATCCACTGTAGGAGTGAGCCTGCTCGCGATGACGGTCTGACAGTCGATAAAGATGTTGAATGTCGGATCGCCATCGCGAGCAGGCTCGCTCCTACAGTGGTCAGGTGTTATCAGCTTTTGTTTTGCAGGCGCACCGCCAGTACATCGCAAGGCGCACCGTGCAGCACGTCGTTGGCGGTGGAGCCCAGTAGCAGTGCGAGGCCGTGCCGGCCATGGCTGCCCACCACGATCAGGTCGCAGGTCTGTTCCTTGGCCAGATGGTGAATCTCCTGGCGTGGCTGGCCGTAGGTCAGGTGACTGTATTCCTTTGAGAGCTCCGGATATTTCACGATCAAGCGGTCGAGTCGCTCCTTGGCCTGGTCGAACTGCTGTTGTTGCAGTTGTGACAGGTCCATCGGCACATCGCCGCCAAAGGCCATGGCCATTGGTTCGACGATGTGCACCAGGGACAGCTTCGCACCGTTGCTCACCGACAGCTCGCGAGCCCGGTGGATTACAGGGTCGCACTCTTCGGTTAGATCTACAGCGACCAGAATATGGTTGTAGGGCATGAGGTGCTCCTCCTGAGGAATGCAATATTGGTAAGTATGGCTGGTTTCAAGCGCATTGGTTCCAAAGTGGCTCAATGCGCTCATTCAAAATCGGGAGTACAGATATGACGGTCTGGATAGTGGTGTCAATCCTGCTGGTGGTTCTCAGTCCACTGGCATGGTTGCGGCCGTCGCGCCATCAGAGTGGCCGGATGGCCCTGCGCATGGAGGCGCGACGCATCGGCTTGGCCATGCAGCTTGCGCCTCAGGAATGGCCGCACTGGCTCGGTCAGGAGCCGCCAAACCCCTGCGCGCAGTACCATCGGCCACGACGCGGCACGCAGCCTGCCTGCTGGAGTTACTGGCAGAAATCACCGGGTCTGTGGGTCAATCAGTGGCAGGAAACCTGCGAGGATCCGGCGTTGCTGAATCATTTCGAAAAATTGCCGGACAACGTCTACAAGGTCGAGGCCGACAAGCAGATGATCGCCTTGTATTGGGGCGAGAAGGGCGAAGCCGAAGTCTTGCAGCACATTGACGCCACCCTCAAGGCCCTGGCCTGAACCCCGATCCCTTGTAGGAGCGAGCCTGCTCGCGATGAGCTTGAAAACGCCACGGGGTGTCAGGATGCCCGCGTCATCGTTGACGACCATCGCGAGCAGGCTCGCTCCTACAGGGTTTTTGCAGGCAATAAAAAGCCCGACAACAACATCGGGCGGGTTGGCCAGGCAGGCCGGTAATTCGCAGTGGGCTGATCTTACGCCGGGCATTCGCCAAAAGCGTTCAAATTTTTCCTTCAGGTTCCGCCAGCGTAGCTCGTTAAACACGGGCTGCCGTGAATTAGGGCGACTTTTCTAATGATTGATCCTATGAATGGCAGCACATGCACCCGCGTGTTAGAGATCTTCGCGTTATGGGAGTGACCGCAAAGTCGCGTTGCAACCCGCATTTTGGGCGATTGACAATTGCCGGAAATTCCGTGAAGGTGGCGTACCCAAATCAAACGGGCGTATGAATTGAGCGTTTGTATTTCAGACCGCTCCTACAGAATCCCGACTATCGCGTTGGCGGGTGTGCCGGGTGGATTGGCGTAGCATTGACGATTGACGTCCTGCCAGCCATTCGCCTGCGTCCGACGTGTACTGTTCAGCTTCCATATCGTGGAGATCAGTTGATGATTTACGAAGGTAAAGCCATCACGGTTAAGGCTCTTGAAAGTGGCATCGTCGAACTGAAGTTCGACCTCAAGGGTGAGTCCGTCAACAAGTTCAACCGTCTAACCCTGAACGAACTGCGTCAGGCCGTAGACACCATCAAGGCAGATGCTTCGATCAAGGGTGTGATCGTCAGCAGTGGCAAGGACGTTTTCATCGTCGGCGCCGACATCACCGAATTTGTCGACAACTTCAAGCTGCCGGATGCAGAGCTTGTTGCTGGCAACCTCGAAGCCAACAAGATTTTCAGCGATTTCGAAGACCTCAACGTCCCGACTGTGGTTGCCATCAACGGCATCGCTTTGGGTGGCGGTCTGGAAATGTGCCTGGCGGCGGACTACCGCGTCATGTCCACAAAGGCCAAGATCGGTCTGCCGGAAGTCAAGCTGGGCATCTACCCGGGCTTCGGCGGTACCGTGCGTCTGCCGCGCCTGATCGGTGCCGACAACGCGATCGAGTGGATTGCCTCCGGCAAGGAAAACCGTCCTGAAGACGCGCTGAAAGTAGGCGCCGTCGATGCCGTGGTTGCGCCTGAGAAGTTGCAGGAAGCGGCTCTTGAGCTGATCAAGCGCGCCGTCTCCGGCGAGTTCGACTATAAGGCCAAGCGTCAACCGAAGCTGGAAAAGCTGAAGCTGAACGCCATCGAACAAATGATGGCTTTCGAAACCGCCAAAGGTTTCGTGGCAGGTCAAGCTGGCCCGAACTACCCGGCGCCGGTTGAAGCGATCAAGACCATCCAGAAAGCCGCAAACTTCGGTCGCGACAAGGCGCTGGAAGTTGAAGCTGCGGGTTTCGTCAAACTGGCCAAGACCTCTGCCGCGCAGAGCTTGATCGGTCTGTTCCTGAACGATCAGGAACTGAAGAAAAAGGCCAAGGCCTACGACGAAATCGCCAAGGACGTGAAGCAGGCCGCCGTACTCGGTGCCGGTATCATGGGTGGCGGTATCGCCTACCAGTCGGCCTCCAAAGGCACGCCGATCCTGATGAAGGACATCAACGAAGCCGGTATCGAGCAGGGTCTGGCCGAAGCCGCCAAACTGCTGGTTGGCCGCGTTGATAAAGGCCGCATGACCGCCGCGAAAATGGCTGAAGTGCTCAACGGCATTCGTCCAACCCTGTCCTACGGTGATTTCGGTCACGTTGACCTGGTGGTTGAAGCCGTCGTCGAGAATCCTAAGGTCAAGCAAGCAGTACTGGCTGAAGTCGAAGACAAGGTCAAAGAGGACACCATCCTCGCCTCGAACACCTCGACCATTTCCATCACCTTGCTGGCCAAAGCCCTCAAGCGTCCGGAAAACTTCGTCGGCATGCACTTCTTCAACCCGGTGCACATGATGCCGCTGGTGGAAGTGATTCGTGGCGAGAAGTCCAGCGAGCTGGCGGTTGCCACCACCGTTGCCTACGCCAAGAAAATGGGCAAGAACCCGATCGTCGTCAACGACTGCCCGGGCTTCCTGGTCAACCGCGTACTGTTCCCGTACTTCGGCGGTTTCGCCAAACTGGTCAGCGCCGGTGTGGACTTCGTCCGTATCGACAAGATCATGGAAAAATTCGGCTGGCCGATGGGTCCGGCGTACCTGATGGACGTGGTCGGCATCGACACTGGCCACCACGGTCGTGACGTGATGGCTGAAGGTTTCCCGGACCGCATGAAGGACGACCGTCGCTCGGCCGTTGACGTGCTCTACGAAGCCAAGCGCCTGGGCCAGAAGAACGGCAAGGGCTTCTACGCCTACGAGACCGACAAGAAGGGCAAGCAGAAGAAAGTTGCCGATCCTTCGGTACTGGAAGTGCTCAAGCCAATCGTCTTTGAACAGCGCGAAGTCACTGACGAAGACATCATCAACTGGATGATGATCCCGCTGTGCCTGGAAACCGTGCGCTGCCTGGAAGACGGCATCGTCGAAACTGCCGCCGAAGCCGACATGGGTCTGGTCTACGGTATTGGTTTCCCTCCATTCCGTGGCGGTGCGCTGCGCTACATCGACTCGATCGGTGTTGCAGAGTTCGTTGCCCTGGCTGACCAGTACGCTGATTTGGGCGCGCTGTACCACCCGACCGCGAAGCTGCGCGAAATGGCCAAAAACGGCCAGAGCTTCTTCGGTTAAGCGCCCCCAACTAGAGTGAGAGTGAACTTATGAGCTTGAATCCTAGAGACGTCGTGATTGTCGACTTCGGTCGTACTCCGATGGGCCGCTCCAAGGGCGGCATGCACCGCAACACCCGCGCCGAAGACATGTCGGCGCACCTGATCAGCAAACTGCTGGAACGCAACGTCAAGGTTGACCCGAGCGAAGTCGAAGACGTTATCTGGGGCTGCGTCAACCAGACCCTGG
This sequence comes from Pseudomonas sp. NFX98, assembly GCF_047784845.1. Classification (NCBI taxonomy): domain Bacteria; kingdom Pseudomonadati; phylum Pseudomonadota; class Gammaproteobacteria; order Pseudomonadales; family Pseudomonadaceae; genus Pseudomonas; species Pseudomonas sp. NFX98. The sequence goes on from NZ_JBLNNF010000013.1 coordinate 116,313, forward strand.
AGCAGGGCTGGAACATCGCGCGCATGGCGTCTCTGATGACCCAGATCCCGCACACCTCGGCCGGCCAGACCGTCAGCCGTCTGTGTGGCTCGTCGATGAGTGCCCTGCACACTGCAGCGCAAGCGATCATGACCGGCAACGGTGACGTGTTCGTCGTCGGCGGCGTCGAGCACATGGGCCACGTGAGCATGATGCACGGTGTCGATCCGAACCCGCACATGTCCCTGTACGCGGCGAAAGCCTCGGGCATGATGGGCCTGACCGCTGAAATGCTCGGCAAAATGCACGGCATCACTCGCGAACAACAGGACGCTTTCGGCGTGCGCTCCCACCAACTCGCCCATAAAGCGACCGTGGAAGGCAAGTTCAAAGACGAAATCATCCCGATGCAGGGCTACGACGAGAACGGTTTCCTGAAAACCTTCGACTACGACGAAACCATTCGTCCGGAAACCACCCTGGAAAGCCTGGCGGCATTGAAGCCAGCGTTTAACCCGAAGGGCGGCACCGTGACAGCCGGTACTTCGTCGCAGATCACCGACGGTGCTTCGTGCATGATCGTGATGTCGGCGCAGCGTGCACAGGACCTGGGCATTCAGCCTCTGGCGGTGATTCGCTCGATGGCAGTGGCAGGTGTGGACCCGGCGATCATGGGCTATGGTCCAGTACCGGCCACACAAAAAGCATTGAAGCGCGCAGGTCTGAGCATTTCCGACATCGACTTCTTCGAGCTCAACGAAGCTTTCGCCGCACAGGCCCTGCCAGTGCTGAAAGATCTGAAAGTGCTCGACAAGATGAACGAGAAGGTTAACCTGCACGGCGGCGCGATCGCCCTGGGCCACCCGTTCGGTTGCTCCGGTGCGCGTATCTCCGGCACTTTGCTCAACGTGATGAAGCAAAATGGCGGCAACCTCGGGGTAGCCACCATGTGCATTGGTCTCGGCCAAGGCATCTCCACCGTCTTCGAACGCGTTTAAGCGTTTCGTCGATGGAAGCCGGGGCCAAGTGCCCCGGTTTTTGTTTTTCCGGATTTATTTTTGTTTTTATTTTGAAAAAATTTGAGTGAGGGCCAAAGCATGCCGATACAACCTGGGCTCTACCAACATTACAAAGGTCCGCAGTACCGCGTATTCAGTGTCGCGCGGCATTCGGAAACCGAGGAAGAAGTGGTCTTCTACCAAGCCCTGTATGGCGATTACGGCTTTTGGGTACGTCCCTTGAGCATGTTCCTGGAGTCGGTCGAAGTTGACGGCGAACAGGTGCCACGCTTTGCTTTGGTGCAGGTCGAAGAAAGCCTTTTTACCAAGCCATAAGCTGAGTTCGCGCTAACCCCTGCGCTTGACCTCATCTTGTTGCCACTATATATAGCGGTGCCGCGTCAGGCGCCAACCGCCTTTCACTTCTCGAATTCAGGAATTTTCTGATCCATGGGCAAATCGCTGGTCATTGTGGAATCCCCGGCTAAGGCCAAGACCATCAACAAGTATTTGGGCAACGAATACGTGGTGAAGTCGAGTATCGGCCATATCCGAGACCTGCCCACCAGCGGTTCGGCTAGCGCCAGCAAAGAGCCAGCCGCCAAGCGTGGCAAGGCTGCTGCGGGCGAAGCGCCGGCCTTGTCGCCTAAAGAAAAGGCGCGCAAGCAGCTGGTCGCGCGCATGGGGGTCGATCCGGATCATGGCTGGAAAGCCAAGTACGAGATCCTCCCGGGCAAGGAAAAGGTCATCGAAGAGCTGCGCCGGCTCGCCAAAGATGCTGACACCATCTATCTCGCAACCGACTTGGACCGCGAGGGGGAAGCCATTGCCTGGCACCTGCGCGAAGCCATCGGTGGTGACGACACCCGCTACAAGCGCGTGGTGTTCAACGAAATCACCAAGAAGGCGATTCAGGAAGCCTTCTCCAAACCAGGCGAGCTCGATATCGATCGCGTCAACGCCCAGCAGGCGCGTCGTTTCCTCGACCGCGTGGTGGGTTACATGGTTTCGCCGCTGCTGTGGGCCAAGATCGCTCGCGGTCTGTCCGCCGGCCGTGTGCAATCGGTTGCCGTGAAGCTGGTGGTCGAGCGCGAGCGTGAAATCCGTGCGTTCATCCCCGAAGAGTACTGGGAAGTTCACGCCGACCTCGGCACCGCCAAAGGCGCGACCGTGCGTTTCGACGTGGCCCGCGAGAAGGGCGAAGCCTTCAAACCGCTCAACGAAGCCCAGGCCATGGCCGCGCTGGAGAAGCTCAAGGCTTCCAGCTACAGCATCGTCAAGCGTGAAGACAAACCGACCAGCAGCAAGCCGTCGGCACCGTTCATCACTTCCACCCTGCAACAGGCCGCGAGCAACCGCCTGGGCTTCGGTGTGAAGAAAACCATGATGATGGCCCAGCGTCTGTACGAAGCCGGCTACATCACTTACATGCGTACCGACTCGACCAACCTTTCGGTTGATGCCGTGGCGATGGCGCGTACTTATATTGAAGGCGAGTTCGGCAAGAAGTACCTGCCGGAAACCCCGAACGTCTACAGCAGCAAGGAAGGCGCACAAGAGGCTCACGAAGCGATTCGTCCTTCCGACGCCAACACCGAGCCAAGCAAGCTGTCGGGCATGGAGCGTGACGCAGAGCGGCTCTACGAGCTGATCTGGCGCCAGTTCCTCGCTTGCCAGATGTTGCCGGCGCAGTACCTGTCGACCATCGTCACTGTCGGTGCGGGCGATTTCGAGTTGCGTGCCAAGGGCCGTATTCTCAAATTCGACGGTTACACCCGTGTCATGCCGCAAATCGCCAAGCCAGGCGATGACGATGTACTGCCGGACATGGCCCAGGGCGACGCGATGAAGCTGATCAAGCTTGATCCGACCCAGCATTTCACCAAGCCGCCGGCGCGTTACTCGGAAGCCAGTCTGGTAAAAGAAATGGAAAAACGCGGCATCGGTCGTCCTTCGACCTACGCGGCAATCATTTCGACCATCCAGGACCGTGGCTACGTGGCGCTGCACAACCGTCGTTTCTATTCGGAAAAGATGGGCGACATCGTCACCGAGCGTCTGTCCGAAAGCTTCTCCAACCTGATGGACTACGGCTTCACCGCCGGCATGGAAGAACATCTCGATGACGTGGCCCAGGGCGAGCGCGACTGGAAAAACGTGCTCGACGAATTCTACGGCGACTTCAAGAAGAAGCTCGAAGTAGCTGAAAGTCCGGAAAGTGGCATGCGTGCCAACCAGCCGGTAATGACCGACATTCCGTGCACCACTTGCGGCCGTCCGATGCAGATTCGTACAGCATCGACCGGCGTGTTCCTCGGTTGCTCCGGCTACAGCCTGCCACCGAAAGAACGCTGCAAGGCGACCGTCAACCTCGTACCAGGCGACGAAATCGCCGCGGACGACGAGGGCGAGTCGGAATCGCTGGTATTGCGTGGCAAGCATCGCTGCCCGATCTGCAGCACGGCGATGGATGCCTACCTGCTCGATGAGAAGCGCAAGTTGCACATCTGCGGTAACAACCCGGATTGCGATGGCTACGAAATCGAAGAGGGCACCTATCGCATCAAAGGCTACGAAGGTCCGAGCCTGGAGTGCGACAAGTGCGGCAGCGAAATGCAGCTCAAGACCGGCCGTTTCGGCAAGTTCTTCGGTTGCACCAATCCCACCTGCAAGAACACCCGCAAACTGCTGAAGAGCGGTGATGCGGCGCCGCCGAAGATGGACCCGGTGAAGATGCCTGAGCTGAAATGCGAAAAGGTCAACGACACCTACATCCTGCGCGATGGTGCTTCCGGCCTGTTCCTGGCGGCCAGCCAGTTCCCGAAAAACCGCGAGACCCGTGCGCCGCTGGTCATGGAAATCATCCCGCACAAGGATGAGATCGATCCGAAGTATCACTTCCTCTGTGAAGCACCGAAGAAAGATCCGGACGGCCTCCCGGCTGTGATCCGTTACAGCCGCAAGACCAAAGAGCAGTACGTGCAGACCGAAGTCGACGGCAAGCCGACTGGCTGGAAAGCGTATTACGACGGCGGCAAGTGGACCGTTGAAGACAAGCGTCCAGCTGCGAAGGCTTAAAGCGTCGCGGTAACTGAAAAGGCCGCATGACAACCCTTGGGGTTTTCATGCGGCCTTTTTGATGCTCCTGTAAAAAGGAGGGCTTGCGATCAGATCGGGTGATCCACGACACTGTCCGACCTGTGTGAAGCAATTATTTCGCTGTGGAGGCTGCCGTCATGGCCCACGAACTCTATACCCGTACCAACCAGAAGATTTATTTCGCCGGCCTGTCGCTGGAAGCGCTCGCCAAGGCTGAAGAGGGGCGGGCGATGAATTCCCTGGCGCTGATTCAGGCTAACCGCGAATCGGCGTTGTTTCACCTGTACGGCGCGCTGCTGGGGCTGTGTCACGAAATCGCCGGTTTCTATCGTTTGCCTCAAGCCAATGCGCCCCGGGCTGAATCTCTGCTGACGCGCGAAGTGCTGGACAGCATCGCCATTCCTGAAATGGCCGAGATGGTTGAACTCGCCAACAATCCGGAAACCTGGCTGGCCAAGCTGCTAGCGGCTAATGCTGCGCTGTTTCAGCCACCGAGGGCGCCGCGCAAGCCTAAAGGTGACGTGACACAGCCGCTGATCGTGGCGGTAAATCTGGACGAAGAAGAGGCGCCCAAAGAGCTGAGTCGTGAGGAACTGGAGAGTTGGCGTCAGAACCTCAAAAGCCTGGCGATCCGCTTTCGCGAAGGCTTGAACGAGTGCTGAAATAGGGAATGTTTTAACGGATGGCCTACAAGGCTGTCTGTTCAGGGAAGAGTGTTGTCAGAAATTTCTCTTCGTGATGGCATCTGGTCAAGATCCCGAGCGAAGCCTGGCTGATGCCTATATAATCCCCGCCTTTCGTGGAGAACAAACCTTTATGCCAACGTCCTTTCTAGAAATTGTCGAGTTGCCAGACGGCCGTATCGAGCTGCGTAGGGCTGAGGACGAGGGTTCTCTGGTTACTTTGGATTTCTCCGAGGACGCCAAAGCATTCCTGCAAGGTCAGCATGTCGAAGTCGCCAAAGCGATGTTGAGTGTCGGCGTTCAGATGGCCGGACGCTTGGTTGAAGGTGAATTTGAGAAGGAAGAGGGTTCACGGGTTCTTCATTGATACCCGTCCGTCGAATTTATCCACTACCGCTCCAGATCGGCTTCTCTATCCTTTGAGAAGCCCTGCGTTGTTCAACGCGCACCCTTAACCCAATCGAATATTCAGGCTTTGTGCGTCCCCGGTCCGGGCGGCGCTGACTAGCTGTTGCCGCGAAGTAGTGCTCAGCGGATTGAGCCAGCTGACGACCGTGTGACTGCGACCTAGACGAAGGGCTTCGCAGGTCAATTGCTGGGCACTCTGGGTTCCGCGTGGTTGCAGTATCAGAATGCGTTCGCGATTGAGGCCTGCATCCCGTAACCAGGTCTGCGTCAGGCTGGCAGGTGGGGCGATTAGTGTCAGCCAGCGCGCGTCTTGATCGTCGCTCAATTCCCGGAGGATTGGAGCCAGAAGGTTCAGGCAGTTCCCGGCTGCACCACGCAGAGACAATTCACTGAAAACCTCGGGTTCGGCGCTCCAGGGCGACTCGACCACTTCCTTCAGAATCGGCGCCATCGGCTGCGCCAGGAATGCCTCGAACAGCAGTGGCAGTTGGGCTTGCTGTGATGTGTGTGGGAACTGCATAAAGCCTCCTTTAGCGGCGAATCACGCCAACGCTCAAGCCTTCGATCACCAGTTCCTGATCTTTAAGGTTTACTTCGATAGGGGCGAAATCCGGATTTTCGGCAATTAGCCAGACCTTGCTGCCGTCACGCTTGAAACGCTTGACGGTCACTTCGTCGCCGATCCGCGCCACCACGATCTGGCCATTGCGGGCCTCGCGGGTGGTATGGACGGCCAGCAGGTCACCGTCGAAAATACCCACGTCCTTCATGCTCATGCCGTGCACTCGCAGCAGATAATCGGCGCGTGGATGGAAGAAGGCAGGATTGATGTTGCAGGATTCTTCAACGTGTTGCTGGGCCAGGATCGGCGCGCCGGCCGCCACTCGACCAATGATCGGCAGGCTGGACTCATCGGCCTTGGCTTCGAAGCCCGGGATGCGAATTCCGCGAGACGCGCCCGGGGTCATTTCGATCGCGCCCTTGCGGGCCAGTGCCTTGAGATGTTCTTCCGCCGCGTTGGGCGATTTGAAACCCAGTTCCTGAGCGATTTCCGCACGGGTCGGCGGGTAGCCGTTGTCTTCCAGGCAGCGTTTGATGAAGGCAAGAATCTCGGCTTGGCGTGGCGTCAGCTTTAGCATATTGATCGCTCTGTTTTTTTATACAGTGACTGGGATTATATACAGTGAAACGGTCTTGGCAATGCCCCTTTTTTTGCCGGCCGCCAGACGGTCGATCAGCCTGCTGATTGAAGCTTTGCGGTTGTATGGTTAAATGTCTGACTGACCATTCCCAAAACGAACTGCCAGGCTTGACAAGGCACAGGCTGAAACGTATGTTTCAAACAAGTGTTTGTCAGGCGGAGTAGCCATGGCCCAGTCGGAAACCGTTGAACGCATTCTTGATGCTGCCGAGCAGTTGTTCGCGGAAAAAGGTTTCGCTGAAACCTCATTGCGTTTGATCACCAGCAAGGCCGGTGTCAATCTGGCGGCGGTGAACTATCACTTCGGTTCGAAGAAGGCGCTGATCCAGGCGGTTTTCTCACGATTCCTCGGGCCATTCTGCATCAGCCTCGATAAAGAGCTGGAGCGGCGGCAGGCCAAGCCCGAAATCAAGCCCTCGCTTGAAGAACTGCTGGAGATCCTCGTCGAGCAGGCCCTGGTGGTTCAGCCGCGTAGTGGCAACGATTTGTCTATCTTCATGCGGTTGCTGGGGCTGGCCTTCAGTCAGAGCCAGGGGCATTTGCGTCGTTATCTGGAAGACATGTACGGCAAGGTATTTCGCCGCTACATGATGCTGGTCAACGAAGCCGCGCCGCGTATTCCTCCCATCGAATTGTTCTGGCGCGTGCACTTCATGCTCGGTGCGGCGGCGTTCAGCATGTCCGGCATCAAGGCGCTGCGTGCGATTGCCGAGACTGACTTCGGGGTAAATACCTCCATCGAGCAGGTCATGCGTCTGATGGTGCCGTTCCTCGCGGCCGGCATGCGTGCAGAGTCCGGTGTCACCGACACGGCCATGGCTGCCGCGCAGTTGCGTCCACGTAGCAAATCGACACCGGTTGCCGCCAAGGTTTGACCGCGCACGGGTGGGCGCGGCAGCTTACATCCGCTAAGCTAGCCGCCCATGCCGACTCTCGTTTTTAATCCGCTCCCAATTTTTATCGCCGACCTGCCGGGCACAGCCCTTGGCGGCGTATCGGCGCGAGCCGGATTTATCGTTATCAAGGAATCTCTATGACTTCTGGCCTGCAAGGCTCGTTGATGGTGGACGTCGCCGGTACCTGGCTGACGGCCGAAGATCGCCAATTGTTGCGTCAGCCCGAAGTGGGCGGCCTGATCATTTTCGCTCGCAACATCGAACACCCGCGTCAGGTCCGCGAGTTGAGCGCATCGATTCGCGCCATTCGCCCCGATCTGCTGTTGGCGGTGGACCAGGAAGGCGGGCGGGTTCAGCGTCTGCGTCAGGGTTTTGTCCGGTTGCCGGCCATGCGTGCGATTGCCGATAACCCAAATGCCGAATATCTGGCTGAGCAGTGTGGCTGGATCATGGCCACCGAGGTGTTGGCCGTTGGCCTGGATTTGAGCTTCGCGCCGGTCCTTGATCTCGATTACCAGCGCAGCGCCGTGGTTGGCACCCGTTCGTTCGAAGGCGATCCTGAGCGTGCAGCGCTACTCGCGGGTGCATTCATTCGCGGCATGAACAATGCCGGTATGGCCGCTACCGGCAAGCATTTCCCCGGTCACGGTTGGGCGGAGGCGGACTCCCACGTGGCGATCCCGAACGACGAGCGCAGCCTCGACGAGATCCGCGCCAACGACCTGGTGCCGTTCGCCAAACTCAGCAAACAATTAGCCGCCGTCATGCCGGCTCACGTTATCTACCCGCAAGTCGATTCCCAGCCCGCCGGTTTCTCTCGGCGCTGGTTGCAGGACATCCTGCGTGGCGAGTTGCAGTTCGACGGGGTGATTTTCAGCGACGACTTGTCCATGGCCGGCGCCCATGTGGTCGGCGATGCCGCCAGCCGAATTGAAGCGGCCTTGACCGCCGGTTGTGACATGGGGCTGGTGTGTAATGATCGCGCAGCTGCCGAGCTCGCCTTGAGCGCCGCCCAGCGCCTGAAGGTCAAGCCGTCCGAGCGAATCGCGCGGATGCGCAGTCAGTCGTTCGCATCCACTGAATACCGTCAGGACCCGCGCTGGCTGGCAGCCGTCGGCGCGCTCAAAGAAGCTCAATTGATTGATTAAGGACTGTTCGTTATGACGGTTTACGCGATTATCGGTGGTACCGGCCTGACTCAGCTCGAAGGTCTGAGCATTCGTCAGTCATTGGCGGTCGACACCCCTTACGGCGCGCCTTCGGCCGACGTGCAGATCGGCGAGTACGCCGGCAAGGAAGTACTGTTCCTCGCGCGCCACGGTCACCCGCACCGCTTTCCGCCGCATCAGGTGAATTACCGCGCCAACCTCTGGGCGCTGAAACAGGCCGGCGCTGAAGCCATTCTCGCGGTCAACGCCGTGGGTGGTATTCATGCGGCGATGGGCACCGGGCATTTCTGCGTGCCGCATCAGTTGATCGACTACACCAGCGGTCGTCAGCACACCTATTTCGCCGATGACCTGGAGCAGGTCACGCACATCGATTTCAGCTATCCGTACAGCGAGCCGCTGCGTCAGCAATTGATTGCGGCACTGGCGGCTGAAAGCGTTGGTTACAGCAGTCATGGCGTGTATGCCTGCACCCAGGGCCCGCGCCTGGAAACCGTGGCCGAGATCGCGCGTCTGGAGCGTGACGGTTGCGACATCGTCGGCATGACCGGAATGCCGGAAGCGGCATTGGCCCGTGAGCTGGAACTGGATTACGCCTGTCTGGCGCTGGTGGTGAACCCGGCGGCGGGCAAGTCGACGGCAGTGATTACCATGGCCGAGATCGAGCAGGCGCTGCATGACGGGATGGGCAAGGTGAAGTCGACGTTGGCGCGGGTGCTCAAGGGCTGAGTCAGGCTACATCAACGAGTTGGCCCTATCGCTGGCAAGCCAGCTCCCACAGGTCTTGAGTCGATCACCGAATTCGTGATCAATACCGAACCTGTGGGAGCGTGGCTTGCCCGCGATGCGATCTGTCTGGCTACACACATCTCAGCGCTTCTCCAACTTATCCGGCAACGGCGCAAACAACGCCTCGATATCATCATTCTGCAATTTCCAGTCCCCAGCCTGACGCCCATCCAGCACGCCCGCCGCAAGGTCGGATTTCTCTTTCTGCAAATGCTGAATCTTCTCTTCCACCGTGCCACGCGCAATCAGTTTGTAGACGAACACCGGCTTCTCTTGGCCAATGCGATACGCGCGGTCGGTCGCCTGGTTCTCCGTCGCCGGGTTCCACCACGGGTCGTAATGAATCACGGTGTCTGCTTCCGTCAGGTTCAGGCCGACGCCACCGGCCTTCAAGCTGATGAGGAAAATCTGACGCTTGCCGCTCTGGAAATCCTTCACGGGTGTACGGCGATCGCGGGTCTGTCCGGTCAGCAGTGCATAGGCCACACCGCGTTTTTTCAGTTCGTCCTCGATCAATGACAGCATCGAAGTGAATTGCGAGAACAGCAGGATGCGTCGGCCTTCTTCGAACAACTCTTCGAGCATTTCCATCAGGCTGTCGAGCTTGCCCGAGGTGCTGCCGCGAGCCGGCAGTGCGGCATCGTTTACCAGGCGCAAATCGCAGCACACCTGACGCAGTTTCAGCAGCGCTTCAAGAATGATGATCTGGCTGCGAGCCACGCCTTTGCGGGTGATCTCGTCGCGGACTTTCTTGTCCATGGCCAGGCGCATGGTTTCGTACACGTCACGCTGGGCTTCGTTGAGCTCGACCCAATGGATGATTTCGGTTTTCGGCGGCAGCTCGGTTGCCACCTGTTCCTTGGTCCGGCGCAGCAGGAACGGTTTGATCCGACCGTTTAGGTGCTGAAGTCTTACTTCGCTGGTGCGCTTTTCAATCGGCACGCGGTAATCGCGGTTGAAGCTTTTCACATCGCCGAGCCATCCCGGCAGCAGAAAGTGAAACAGCGACCACAACTCACCCAAGTGGTTTTCCAAAGGCGTGCCGCTCAGGCACAAGCGCTGGCGGGCATTCAACTCACGGGCGGCCTGCGCGGCCTTGCTGTTCGGATTCTTGATGTACTGCGCTTCGTCCAGCACCAGAACGTGCAACGGCTGCGCCGCCAGGCGTTCGACATCCTTGGGCAGCAACGCATAAGTAGTCAGGATCAGGTCGTAATCCGCCAGGTTATCGAAATGCTTTTTGCGGCTCGCGCCGTACAACGCCAATACCTTGAGCTGCGGCGCGAAGTGCGCCGCCTCATCGAGCCAGTTGGGGATCAGACTGGTCGGCATTACCACCATGCACGGGCGGTCGAGGCGACCGGCGATTTTCTCGGTGAGCACATGCGCCAGGGTTTGCAACGTTTTGCCCAGGCCCATGTCATCCGCGAGAATCCCGCCAACCTCCAGTTGCCGCAGTGACTGCATCCAGCTCAAACCTTCAAGCTGATACGGGCGCAACGTTGCGTTCAGGCCTTCCGGTGCGACGGCGGTGTAGTCCTTGATGTCGCGCAGGCGTTGGGCAAAGGTGCGGATCTGTTCTCCACCCTCCCAAAGCAGCGGTAAGTCTTCCAGCGGGTTCAGGCGCGTGGCGTCGGCCTTGCTCAAGCGCAGTGCGGTTTCGCCGGGCCCCTGAAGATAGAAATCGCCGAGTGTCACCAGTACCGGCTTCAAACGGCCGAAGGGCAGGGCGACTTGCAAGGGGCCGTACTCGGAGTTCGGGCGGTTGGGAATGTTGACCAGAATCAGCTCGTCATCGCGACGTCGGGCCAGGCGCTCCGGGTTGAGAATTTCGGTGTGCGAGCGCATCAGGTTCAGCAGGATGGGCAGAAGGCTGAGCCGCTCACCGTTGACGATGATCCCCAGTTCCAGGTCGAACCAGTCACGTTCCGGCGCCTGTTCAACCGTGGCGTACCAGTCGTCCACCGCCGTCAGGTCGAAACCGAAATCCTCGTTGATCTGCAATTCCCAGCCCTGGGTGCGCAGCTTCGGCAATTCATTGAGGGTGAAGGTCAGCCAAGCACTGTCATTGACCATCTCGAACAGTTCGCCAGCGCTTTCCGGCAAGGCTTTGCTTTGGCGGGTGGCGATCTTGAAACCGAGAATCCGCAGTTGTTCCCGGTAGGACTGTTCCACTTCCGGATGCCGCTTTATGCGTAACGTCTGTGTTTCCTGTCGGATCAGGATGTCGGTGTTTTTCTGTCCGGAAACGTACTCGTCCAGATAACTGAAGGACAGCGCCGCTCGATGCTGGATGTAACGCTGCATCCGCCCGTTGCGCGGTTCGAAAGCACTGAATTCAATGCTCGCCAGCCACAGGCGCGGTACCGGTTGCACATTGTCTACCAGCACTTGTGGCGGAGCCTTTGGGCTACGGTTTTCCAATACGGCCTGGAGTTTTTCCAGCAGCTCGGCGTCTTTGGCGGCAGCGGGGTAGTCGAGGGTTTCCTGCACTTGCAGCAATACCGCCGCGCAATGTTTGCAGTTGCTGTGGACGGGGCAGGAGCACGTGGCATCGACCATCAGCAAAGTGTCTTTGGCTGACTCGCGCAAGCGAATGGTCTGACGGTAAACGTTACCGCCAGATCCCTCGCAAGCAGCAATGATCGTAGCGTCGCCGGCTTCGACGATCCTGACGCGGTTTTCCAGTGCGTAGCGACGGCCACGCTCCAGGCTCTGTTCCTTGAATCGGCTGACCCAGGAAGGTGCCAGGGGTTTGCTCAGGGTCGCGGACATGGAGGCTTCGATCAGTCTGGGACCACTTCAGGGGCTTCCCGGGGAGCGGGCGCCGTCAATGAAGTGATCTTGATCAGCAGGCCGAGATGGCCGGCGTCGAGGAAATTCAGCTGACCGTTTTTGGTATGGCTTTCCTGTTTCAGGCGTTCGCTGGCGGTCACGAGGCCATCAGAGTTGAACTGGTTGACCCAGAAGTCGGCGTCAACATCGGTGAAGCGCCCCAGTTTGACACTGAGGGTGCCTTCAATCGGAAACTGGCCGAACTGTTCCTTGCCGTCGCTGATCGCGACTTTGGTGGCTTCCTCGCCAAGGTTTTGTTGCCAGGCCTTGTGCAGCAATACGGTGTAGTCGTTGCTGGCGGTGAGCTTTTCCACTTCAGGGTTCAGGCTTGGCGTGCGAAAGCTGTCAGGGTTGATGCGTTGGGCACCGGCATCCCAGTCTTCCGGCGCTGCGCGGCTGTCAATCGCCGGCACGGCATTCTGCCGCACCAGAATCATTTCAATCTGATACAGGTCATCGGCAAACGCCGTGGGTGCGACCAGCGCTGTGATTAACGTTGTCAGCAAGGTCAGTGAGCGAAACAGGCGCATGCGGCGTCCTTCAAGCAGTTTTCGGGATGAGACGCTCGAACAGCGCCTCTACAGTATTAAAGCGCTCTTCCGGGCGTTCCATCGGGACCTGGAATTTAAACATCGTCGCGCCTTCGAATTTGTAGCGTTTTGGCTGACTCTGGATCAGTTTGATCAGGGTCAGCGGATCGACCGGTGTTTGCGCCGCGAACTCGATTCGCCCGCCCTGCGGGCCGCCGTCGACTTTCTTGATGCCCAGTAACTCGGCCTGCAATTTCAGGGCGGTGATGCGCATCAGGTTCTTGGTCGGCTCCGGCAACAGGCCGAAACGATCGATCATCTCCACCTGCAAATCCTTGAGACCTTCTTCGTCGGTGGCCGAGGCGATTCGCTTATAGAGAATCAGGCGGGCGTGAACGTCCGGCAGATAGTCTTCGGGAATCAATGCAGGTACGCGCAAATTGACTTCGGGTCCGCCGCCCAGCGGTTGATCGAGGTTCGGCTGTTCGCCCTTGCGGATCGACTTCACCGCACGTTCGAGCATTTCCATGTACAGCGTGAAGCCGACCGCCTGGATCTGCCCGCTCTGGCCGTCGCCGAGCAGTTCGCCAGCGCCACGGATTTCCAGGTCGTTGGTGGCGAGCACGAAGCCCGCGCCGAGGTCCTGAGTATTGGCAATAGCTTCCAGACGCTTTTCCGCGTCCGCGGTAATTTGCTGGCGCGGTGGTGTCAGCAGGTACGCATACGCCTGGTGGTGACTGCGTCCAACACGGCCGCGCAACTGGTGCAGTTGCGCCAGGCCGAATTTGTCAGCGCGCTCTATGATGATGGTGTTGGCGCTCGGTACGTCGATGCCGGTCTCGATGATGGTCGACGCAATCAGTACGTTGAAGCGCTTGTGGTAAAAGTCGCTCATCACCTGTTCGAGATCGCGTTCGCGCATTTGCCCGTGGCCGATGCCGATCCGTGCTTCAGGCACCAGTTCGGCCAGATCGGCGGCGCATTTCTCGATGGTCTTGACGTCGTTGTGCAGGTAGTAGACCTGACCGCCACGCAGCAACTCACGCAGCAGGGCCTCTTTGACCGTGCTCTTGTTCTGCTCCATGACGAACGTGCGCACCGACAGGCGACGGGCTGGCGGCGTGGCGATGATCGACAGGTCGCGCATGCCCGACACTGCCATGTTCAGCGTGCGCGGGATCGGCGTGGCGGTCAGCGTGAGAATGTCGACTTCACTGCGCAGCGCCTTGAGCTGTTCCTTCTGGCGCACACCGAAACGGTGTTCTTCGTCGATGATGACGAGGCCGAGGTTTTTGATTTTCACGTCGTCCTGCAGCAGCTTGTGCGTGCCGATGACGATGTCGATCTTGCCTTCGGCCAAGTCCGCGACCGCCGCGTTGACTTCCTTGGTCGACTTGAAGCGGCTCATCACTTCCACGGTCACCGGCCAATCGGCAAAGCGGTCACGGAAACTGTTGTAGTGCTGCTGGGCGAGCAGGGTGGTTGGCACCAGAATCGCCACTTGGCGACCACCATGAACCGCGATGAACGCGGCGCGCATGGCGACCTCGGTCTTGCCGAAGCCCACGTCACCGCACACCAGTCGATCCATCGGTTTGGGCGCAAGCATGTCTTCGCGCACGGCTTCGATGGTGGTTTGCTGGTCGGGGGTTTCTTCGAACGGGAAGCCGGCACTGAACGTGGCATAGTCGGCTTTCGGATCGGCGAAGGCATAACCTTCGCGGGCGGCGCGGCGGGCATAGATGTCGAGCAATTCCGCCGCCACGTCGCGCACCTGTTCGGCGGCCTTGCGCTTGGCTTTCTGCCAGGTCTCGGAGCCGAGACGGTGCAGCGGGGCCAAGGCGTCGTCGCTGCCGGTATAGCGTGCGATCAAATGCAGGTTGGCCACCGGCACGTAAAGCTTGGCGCCTTCGGCATATTCCAGCGCGAGGAACTCAGCGGCCTGGTTGTCGATTTCCAGCGTAGCGAGGCCGAGGTAGCGGCCGACACCGTGGTCGATATGCACCACCGGCGCGCCTTCGCGCAGCTCGGTGAGGTTCTTGATGACTGCATCGTTGTTGGCGTCGGCGCGTTTTTCGCGGCGACGGCGTTGCATCACGCGTTGACCGAACAGCGGGCTTTCGGCAACCAGCGCCAGAGCTGGATCGTCCAGCAACAAACCTTCATCCAGTGGCGCGATGGTGATCGCCAGGCGCTCTTTGCCGGCAACGAAATCCGGCCAACTGTCGACGGTCTTCGGTCGCAGCTTCAAGCGTTCCAACAACTCCAGCAGCACTTCGCGACGGCCCGCGGACTCGGCAGTAAACAGCACGCGACCGGGGAACTGATCGAGGAAATCCGCCAGCGCTGCCAACGGCTGCGTGGCCTTGGCTTCAATCGCGAGGTTCGGCAACTCACGCGCAGGGAAGCGCTCGCGACCGCCACCGCTTTCCACATCCTGTTGACTGGCCACCACGCGCGGCCAGTTCTTCAGGCGTGCGAAGCAATCCTCCACCGGCAGGAACAGTTCGGCGGGTGGCAATAAAGGACGGGACGGATCGACGCGGCGCTCTTCGTAGCGATTGCGCACGTCGTTCCAGAAGTTTTCCGCCGCCTGTTCGATGCCGGGCAAAGAGAACACTTGGGTGTCCTGGGGCAGGTAATCGAACAGCGTGGAGGTTTCCTCGAAGAACAGCGGCAGGTAGTACTCGATACCGGCCGGGGTAATCCCGCTGCTCAAGTCCTGGAAGATCGGGCAACGGCGGAAATCGACATCGAAGCGCTCGCGGAACCGTGCCTTGAAGCGAGTGACCGCTTCTTTTTGTAGTGGGAACTCCTTGGCCGGCAACAACTTGACCGAATCGACCTTGTCGATGGAACGCTGGTTTTCCGGATCGAAGGTGCGCAGGGTTTCGATTTCGTCGTCGAACAGGTCGATGCGATACGGCAGTTTGCTGCCCATCGGGAAGAGGTCGATCAGCGACCCGCGCACAGTGAATTCGCCGTGTTCGTACACGGTATCCACATAGCGGTAACCGGTGGCTTCAAGGCGGGTGCGCATTTGCTCGACGTCGAGCTTCTGGCCGACATCCAGCACCAGGCTGCTGCCGAGCAGGAATTTGGTCGGTGCGAGGCGATGCAGGGCGGTTGTGATCGGTACCACCAGCACGCCGTGGCTCAGTTCCGGCAGCCGATACAGACTGGCGATGCGCTGGGAAATGATGTCCTGGTGTGGCGAGAACAGATCGTAGGGCAGGGTTTCCCAGTCGGGAAAATGCAACACCGGCAAATCCGGGGCGAAGAAACTCAGCTCCTGTTCCAGCCGTTCGGCACTTTGGCTGTCGGCTGTAAGCAGCAGGGTAAAGCGCTTGGCAGCGCTGGCGGCCTCGGCGATGGCCAGGCTCAGGGCGGCACCGGGCAGGTTGCCCCAATGCTGTTTACCTGCCGCGGCAGGGAGATGCGGTAGACGCAGAACAGGCACGGAAGGTTGAGCTCCAAGCGTTGCGACAAAGTCGGTAATTGTAGCGGCCCCGGGTGCCGCCTGTCAGTTGCAGACTGCGTCTATTACGCAGGTTTGACGAAATGTAGTGGTAAAGACAAAAAAACGAGGTTTTTTACTGATAAATACCGAATATGTAGTGATAAAACCAGCGAGTGTTACGGAGGGTTACGGACAAGGTAGCGTTGTCTCCAAAAAATTGACTGTGCTGAAAGCCCCGGTTTTACTGGGCTTTAGCGCAGCGTAAATTTTTTGAACGGAAATTTGTTACCGATTGCACGACAGGCGCGCATTGCTACAAGAGGAACAGAGCGGCATAATGTAGCCCCTTTTTTCTGCCCCTACATGTGGAAGGTTCCCGTGACTCAGAAGCCCGACCAGTGTCTTGGTGAATGGATCGACCGTGAAGCACTCGCAGAAGCGATGATTCCGCTTATCGGTCAGCTCTACCGCAATAACAACGTGGTGAGCTCGATCTATGGCCGCAGCCTGATCAATCGTTCAGTCATTGCGATTCTCAAAGCTCACCGCTTTGCTCGTCACCGTCAGTCCGACGAAAGCGAGCTGTCCGTCCACGAAACATTCCCGCTGATCAAGGCGATGAGCGAACTCAAGCTCGGCGCCGCTTCGGTGGACCTGGGCAAGCTGGCGGCCAAATTCAAGGCCGAAGGCAATGGCCGTACTGCCGAGCAGTTCGTCCGTGAAGAACTGGCCGACGTGGTTGGCCAGCAGAACGCTTCCGCCCGCAAAGGCACCGACGTTGTCCTCTACGGCTTCGGTCGTATCGGCCGTCTGCTGGCGCGCATCCTGATCGAGAAAACCGGTGGTGGCGACGGCCTGCGTTTGCGCGCCATCGTTGTCCGCAAGGGCGCCGAGAACGACCTGGTCAAGCGTGCCAGCCTGCTGCGCCGTGACTCGGTTCATGGTCCGTTCGATGGCACCATCACCATTGATGAAGCCAACAACACCATCAGCGCCAACGGCAACCTGATCCAGGTTATCTACGCCAAGAGCCCGGCTGAAGTCGACTACACCCAGTACGGCATCGAAAACGCTCTGATCGTCGACAACACCGGTGTATGGCGTGACGCCGATGGCCTGGGCCAGCATCTGGCCTGCCCGGGCGCTGCCCGCGTGATCCTCACCGCACCTGGCAAGGGCGCGCTGAAGAACATCGTGCATGGCATCAACCATGGCGACATCACCCCTGACGACAAGATCATCTCGGCGGCTTCCTGCACCACCAACGCCATCGTGCCGGTGCTCAAGGCAGTCAACGACAAGTACGGCATCGTCAACGGCCACGTCGAAACCGTTCACTCGTTCACCAACGACCAGAACCTGATCGACAACTTCCACAAGGGCAGCCGTCGTGGCCGCGCCGCGCCGCTGAACATGGTAATCACCGAGACCGGTGCCGCCACCGCAGCCGCCAAGGCGCTGCCAGTGCTCAAGGGCAAGCTGACCGGTAACGCGATTCGTGTTCCTACGCCGAACGTGTCGATGGCCATCCTGAACCTGAACCTGGAAAAGGCCACCACTCGCGAAGAGATCAACGAGTACCTGCGCCAGATGGCCATGCACTCGGATCTGCACAAGCAGATCGACTATGTGAGCTCCCAGGAAGTGGTTTCCACCGACTTCGTTGGCTCGCGCCACGCAGGCGTTGTGGACGCTGAAGCGACCATCACCCAAGACAACCGCGTTGTTCTGTACGTTTGGTACGACAACGAGTTCGGTTACAGCTGCCAGGTGGTTCGCGTGATGGAAGACATGGCCGGTGTAAACCCGCCAGCATTCCCGCGCTAAGCCTTAGCTGCACATGAAAACGCCCCGACTTTGGTCGGGGCGTTTTTGTTTGGTGCGCCCAGCATGGGCGCAATCTTGTGGGTGAAAGTCCCGCCGTAAGCTGACCACAGCGAACGAAGTGAAGCGCAACTGCATGAGGGTGACCGAGTGTGGGGAGGAAGCGTGAATCGAAGCCGTGAGCCGATGAACAAGAACCGGATACAAGGCGAAGCCGATCAGGGCGAGCGAGCCAAAAATCGCGAAGCTCTTGTGGTCAAAGATTAGGCTGCGTAAATCCGGCGGTTGTGCGGTGAAGGATTGCGGTCTTACCTGGGGAGATCTCGCCTTGTGCCTGAAAGGGCGACGGCGCCAGCCGGAGCGAGAAGTCAGCAGAGGCCGTAGTAGTCTTTTTTTTTTGACGAAGGGCCGAACGAGAGAAAGCGTTATAAGCCATGTTGATGCGAAAGACCGGAAGTCAGATGGATCAGGCGGTTATCCGGCTGATTCGCGCCTATCTGGATGCGGGAACGCTGATCAATGGAGCGGTCGAGAAAAGCCGCTGCGGGGCGCCACAAGGCGGCCCGCTGTCGCCGTTGCTAGCGAATGTTCTGCTGGACGAAGTGGATCGGGAGCTTGAACGTCGAGGTCATTGCTTCGTGCGCTATGCCGACGATGCGAATGTGTATGTTCGCAGCCGCAGGGCGGGACAGCGGGTAATGGCTTTGCTGAAGCGTCTGTATGAAAAGCTGCACTTGAGCGTCAACGAGAGCAAGAGTGCGGTGGCGAGTGCATTTGGTCGCAAGTTTCTTGGATACGCCTTCTGGGCATCTCCACAAGGCGTCAAAAGAGCAGTGGCGGTCAAGGCGCGCAAGCAGTTCAAGCAGCGGATACGCGAACTCACCCGTCGCTCAGGCGGGCGCAGTATGCGGCAAGTTGCCGAGAACCTACGGCCTTATCTCTTGGGCTGGAAAACTTACTTTGGGTTGTCACAAACACCGAAAATCTGGCGAGAGCTTGATGAATGGATACGACACCGACTGCGAGCGATCCAGCTTAAGCAATGGAGGCGTGGACCGACGATCTACCGCGAACTGAGGGCGCTGGGAGCCAGCAGCCATTCGGCCCGGAAAGTGGCGGCCAACTCATATAGTTGGTGGCGTAACAGCCGATTTGAGCTGAATCGAGTGTTGGATTTGGCGTGGTTCGACAGGCTGGGACTGGTACGACTCTCATGACCTCAATCTCTCGAACCGCCCGGTGCGGACCCGCATGCCGGGTGGTGTGGCAGGGGTACGGCCTATGAAGGCCGTCCCCTATGCCGATTGTTATTGAAAAGGCAAGATCAAAAGATCGCAGCCTTCGGCAGCACCTACAAAGGTATGCAATCCTGTAGGAGCTGCCGAAGGCTGCGATCTTTTATCTTGGTGTCAGTAGAGGCGAGATTTTTTGAGCGGATGGAAGGTTTTTTTTCTGGCGCTGATGGGTGTGTTGTCCGCTTGCGGCAACGGCGACACTCTGGAAAGCTTCGGCGGCCCGACCATGGGCAGCACTTATTCGATCAAGTATGTGCGCCATGCCGGCCTTGCGGCGTCGGACGAGGTCCGCGTTCAGGTCGAGCAGATCCTAGCCGACATTGACCGGCAAATGTCGACCTACCGCAGCGACTCCGACATCGAACGCTTCAACCAATTGCCCGCCAACCATTGTCAGAAAATGCCCGCGCCGGTTCTTGAATTGATCCGCGTTGGCGAGCAGCTGTCAGAGCAAAGCGAAGGCTCCTATGATTTGACGGTAGAGCCGCTACTCAATCTCTGGGGTTTCGGCCCCCAGGCACGAGAAGAAAAAATCCCGACGGCGGAAGCACTTGCCGAGGTACGCCGGCGAGTCGGTCATGATCATTTGCGCATCAACGGTGATCAGTTGTGCAAAGACGCTGCGGTCGAAGTCGATTTCAACAGCATTGCTGCCGGCTACGCGGTGGACACGATTGCCGCGAAGCTCGATGCGCTCGGAGTTCAGAACTTTCTTGTCGAAGTGACTGGCGAACTCAAGGCGTCCGGCAAGAAGCTCGATGGCTCACCGTGGCGCATTGCCCTGGAAGAACCTCGCGATGATCAACAAGTGGCCGAGCGCATCGTCGCCATCGACGGCTACGGGCTCTCCACGTCTGGCGACTACCGCAATTATTTCTCGCAGGGCGGCCAGCGTTATTCCCACACCCTCGATGCCCGCACCGGTGCGCCGGTCTCACACACGCTGGCGTCCGTCACGGTAATTCATCCTTCTGCGTTGATGGCCGATGGCTTATCGACGCTGTTGTTGATTCTCGGCCCTGAGCGCGGTTGGGACTACGCGGAAAAACACGATGTCGGCGCATTTTTTGTGATTCGTGCCGATACAGGTTTCGTCACACGCAGCAGTCACGCTTTTGAACGTCTCAGTGGCAAAAAAACCGAATGATTTCGGCGATTTGAGCATTGAAAACTGGCGTTGTAGCGCAGGCAAAAGTAGCCTACGACGCGACCAAGGGTTAATGTGCGCGGCGTTGACGCTTCTATAGACTGTGTCCGGGTTCTGCACTGGCCCCAAATTGTTCCTTCACGCCACAGATTGGCGTGATTTAGCCGCAGGCGCCGATGGCGTCACGGCCTGTTCTGAGGAGTACGCATGGCTGTCTACAACTACGACGTGGTGGTGCTGGGTTCCGGCCCGGCAGGGGAAGGCGCGGCAATGAACGCCGCCAAGGCAGGGCGCAAGGTGGCGATGGTCGATAGCCGTCGCCAGGTCGGCGGCAACTGCACTCACTTGGGCACCATCCCGTCCAAGGCACTGCGTCACTCGGTCCGGCAGATCATGCAGTTCAACACCAACCCGATGTTCCGGGCCATTGGTGAGCCGCGCTGGTTCTCGTTCCCGGACGTGCTGAAAAGCGCTGAAAAAGTCATCTCCAAACAAGTCGCCTCGCGTACCGGCTACTATGCCCGTAACCGCGTCGACGTGTTCTTCGGCACCGGCAGCTTCGCCGACGAGCAAACCGTGGAAGTGGTCTGCGCTAACGGCGTGGTCGAAAAACTGGTGGCCAAACACATCATCATCGCCACCGGTTCGCGCCCGTATCGCCCGGCCGATATCGATTTCCATCACCCGCGTATCTACGATAGCGACACCATCCTCAGCCTTGGCCACACCCCGCGCAAACTCATCGTTTACGGGGCCGGCGTAATCGGTTGCGAATACGCCTCGATCTTCAGTGGTCTGGGTGTACTGGTTGAACTGGTGGATAACCGTGGTCAGTTGCTGAGCTTCCTCGACTCGGAAATTTCCCAGGCGCTGAGTTATCACTTCAGCAACAACAACATCACAGTTCGCCACAACGAAGACTACGACCGCGTCGAAGGCGTGGACAACGGCGTGATCCTGCACCTCAAGTCCGGCAAGAAGATCAAGGCCGACGCCTTGCTCTGGTGCAACGGCCGTACCGGCAACACCGATCAGTTGGGCCTGGAAAACATCGGCGTGAAGGTCAATGGCCGTGGCCAGATCGAAGTCGACGAAAACTATCGCACCGGCATCCAGAACATTTACGGCGCCGGTGACGTGATCGGCTGGCCAAGCCTGGCCAGTGCCGCGCACGACCAGGGCCGTTCGGCTGCGGGCAGCATCGTCGATAATGGCAGCTGGCGTTTCGTGAATGACGTGCCGACCGGCATCTACACCATTCCGGAGATCAGCTCGATCGGCAAGAACGAGCAGGAACTGACCCAGGCTAAAGTGCCGTACGAAGTGGGCAAGGCGTTCTTCAAGAGCATGGCGCGTGCGCAGATCGCCGGTGAGCCGCAAGGCATGCTGAAAATCCTGTTCCACCGTGAAACCCTGGAAGTGCTGGGCGTTCACTGCTTCGGTTATCAGGCGTCGGAGATCGTGCACATCGGTCAGGCGATCATGAACCAGCCGGGCGAACTCAATACCCTGAAGTACTTCGTCAACACCACGTTCAACTACCCGACCATGGCCGAAGCCTATCGGGTAGCGGCTTACGACGGCCTCAACCGGCTTTTTTGAGCGGCTCCGGCCGGTGGCCTGAGCCGGCCGGGGAGACCGATTTCAGCAATTCTCGAGCGTGGCAGTGGCCAAACCGGGAAAGTCTGTAATCAGGCTGTCAACGCCGAAGTCGGCGAGTCTGCGCATCAGCGCGGGCTCGTTGACTGTCCATACCGACACATGCAGCC
Source organism: Pseudomonas sp. NFX98 (assembly GCF_047784845.1). Lineage (NCBI taxonomy): Bacteria > Pseudomonadati > Pseudomonadota > Gammaproteobacteria > Pseudomonadales > Pseudomonadaceae > Pseudomonas > Pseudomonas sp. NFX98. The sequence goes on from NZ_JBLNNF010000013.1 coordinate 138,395, forward strand.
CCTGACGCTGCGCCTTCTGCAGGCGTTCCGGCGTACACAGGGTCCAGTTCAGCGCCAGAATCTCACAGCCATAGCTTGCCGCGACCTTCAACGGATCGAGCCAGGCGTACTCGGCCACCAGTCCACGGGAAACGTCTGGCACCAGGTCCAGCGCGGCTTTCAGCACTTCCCGAGAACTTGAGGTGATGGTCACCTTGTCCAGCAGGCCATGCCGTTGTGCCATTTCGCGGATCGCCAGCACGGTGGTTGCAGCGCGGGTCCGTGAGGCGCTTTTGACCTCCAGTTGCCAGTGGTCGAAGTCGCATTTCTCGAACAGTTCTTCCAGCGTCGGAATCGGGCAGGGTTTGATCCAGCCCGGGCCACCCTTGCGCGCGTCGTAGGTCACCAGATCCGCCGCCGTGTGTTCGACGACCTTGCCGCGCCGGTCAGTAGTGCGCTTGAGTGTCGGGTCGTGGATGACCATCAACTCGCCATCCATGGACAGGTGCAGGTCCAGTTCGCAACGGCGTACGCCGTGCTTGAGACATTCCTGAAAACTGGTCAGGGTATTTTCCGGTGCTTCGCCCTTGGCGCCGCGATGGCCGTAGATGAGGGTCACGGTTCTTCCTTAAATTAATTGCCGGATTCGAGTTGTTCGCGGGCCAGGCGTCGTTCCTGGGCCTGCTTCTGCAAGATGTGGCGGGCGAGCAGCTGTCGCTGGGCGTCGGTCAGGTGTTCGAACTCGGTGCCGACGTCGTAGCCATCGCCCTTGCGGTCGCAATGGGTGACGCGAGCGCGCAGCAACAGGCCCAGGGCTTGCGGCATCAGCACCAGTTTGACCGAAAGGCGTGCGTCAGTGGCGATAGGCGTTGGATGCTGAAAGTCGATGCCGCCTTCGGAAATGATCACCGGCTGCGGCTCGCCGATCTGCCCAAGTACCGTCAGCGCGACGACCTGGCTCAGCAAATCGATGCGCTTGTTCTGCGACTTGAGGAATGCAGCGGTCGTGCGGTCGCGTTCGCTGATCTGGCGCAACAGGTGCTGCGACTCGAATTCGCTCAGGTGCAATTCGCTGAGCAGGTTGAAGAGTGGGGAAGCATCCTGCAACACTTCCTGGCCTGCGGCTTCGGGAGCGGACAGGGGCCGAATTTCCAGTGCGATCGTGTCCTCGATACGGTAGTATTCGCGGCGATCTTCTTCATCTAATGTCGACATGGCGAACCCATGGTAGCGGCGGTGGTCTGAGTGTAAAGCTGGTTATCGACCCCCGCCACAAGGACGTTCCTTTTCCCTCCGAACAAGCCCCGACATGTTCAGACCTCTCTTCGTATTTATCGGCACGCGTTATACCCGTGCAAAGCGTCGCAATCATTTTGTGTCATTCATTTCGCTGACTTCGATGATTGGGCTCGCCCTTGGCGTGGTCGTGATGATTGTAGTGCTGTCGGTCATGAACGGCTTCGATCATGAGATGCGCACCCGCGTGCTGGGCATGGTGCCCCACGCGACCATCGAATCCGGCGAGTCGATCAGCGATTGGCAAAGCCTGGCCGCCAAGGTCAAGCAGAACCCGCAGGTGACGGCCGTGGCGCCGTTCACGCAAATGCAGGGTTTGCTGACCAACAACGGCAAAGTCTCGAAAGTCCTGCTCAATGCCATCGACCCGGCGCTGGAGCGCCAGGTGTCGATCATTGATCACTTCATGCAGCAGGGCAAACTCGACGCTCTGAAGCCTGGCGAGTTCGGCATCGTTATCGGCGACAAGGCAGCGGCCAAGCTCGGCGCGGCGATCGGCGACAAGCTGACCTTCGTCGCGCCGGAAGTCACCGTGACCCCGGCCGGGATGTTCCCGCGCATGAAACGCTTCACCGTGGTCGGCATCTTCCATGTCGGCGCCGGCGAGATCGACGGCTACCTGGGCATCACCAATCTTCAGGACCTGGCGCGCTTGCATCGCTGGAAACCGGATCAGGTCCAGGGCATCCGCCTGAAATTCGACGATCTGTTCCAGGCACCGCGCACCGCGTGGAGCATCGCTCGCGAGCTCGGTGAAGATCATTACTACGCCCGCGACTGGACCCGCACCCACGGCAATCTGTATCAGGCAATCCGCATGGAAAAAGCCATGATCGGCCTGCTGTTGCTGCTGATCGTTGCGGTCGCCGCGTTCAACATCATTTCCACGCTGGTGATGGTGGTGAACGACAAGAAGGGCGACATCGCGATCCTGCGCACTCTCGGCGCCACGCCGGGCACGATCATGCGCACGTTCATGGTGCAAGGCACGGTCATTGGCGTGGTCGGTACGGCGATCGGCGCTGTGGTCGGGATCTTCGCCGCGTTGAATGTCAGTGCCGCGATCTCGGCACTCGAAGGCCTGATCGGGCATAAATTCCTCAACGCCGACGTTTACTTCATCGATTACCTGCCGTCGCAAGTGCAGAGCCAGGACGTGGTGATGGTCTGTTCTGCGGCGTTGGTCCTGAGTTTCCTCGCCACCCTGTATCCAGCCTGGCGTGCCGCGCGCACCCAGCCTGCGGAGGCGCTACGTTATGAGTGAGTCGGGCATGACTGATAAAGCAATCTTGAGCTGCCGCAACCTCGGTAAATCCTACGAGGAAGGTCCTGAGTCGGTAGAAGTTCTGGCCGGTCTGCAACTGGAGCTGCATCCAGGTGAGCGCGTGGCGATCATCGGCAAATCAGGTTCGGGCAAAAGTACCTTGCTCAATTTGCTCGGCGGTCTCGATACGCCGACCCAAGGCAGCGTCTGGCTCGACGGCGAAGAGCTCTCGGCGCTGAGCGAGAAGAAGCGTGGTTTGTTGCGTAACCGCGCCCTCGGCTTCGTGTACCAGTTCCACCACTTGCTTCCCGAGTTCACCGCCCTGGAAAACGTCTGCATGCCGCTGTTGATCGGCAAGACCGCGATCCCGGAAGCGCGCAAGCGTGCCACGGCGTTGCTGGAGCGGGTAGGGCTGGGCCATCGCTTGGAACACAAACCAGCCGAATTGTCCGGTGGTGAACGCCAGCGCGTAGCCATCGCCCGTGCCCTGGTGAACAATCCTGGCCTGGTGATGCTCGACGAGCCGACCGGCAACCTCGACTCCCACACCGCCGAAGGCATTCAGGACTTGATGCTGGAGCTCAGCACCTCGATGCGCACGGCGTTCCTGGTAGTGACCCACGACCTGAACCTGGCCCGCCAGATGGACCGCGTCCTGCACTTGCAGGAAGGTTGCCTGACTCCCATCTAACGGATTGAAACCCGACGCGGCTGAAAGGTGCGTCGGGTCTTTTATTTTTATACGGTGCCCCAGCGAATGTTCAGACCGTTATCGATCTTTATCGGCACGCGCTATACCCGCGCCAAGCGCCGCAATCGCTTTGTTTCCTTCATTTCGATGACCTCGATGATCGGCCTCGCCCTGGGCGTGCTGGCGATGATCGTGGTGCTGTCGGTGATGAACGGCTTCCAGCGCGAAATGAGCTCGCGCATCCTCGGCATGGTGCCTCACGCGACCATCGTCGGCGTGAATCCGATTGACGATTGGCAGCCCGTTGCAGCGGCCGCCATGAAGAACCCGGAAGTCACCGCCGCCGTGCCGTTCACCGAGATGGAAGGCATGCTGTCCTACAAGGGCACGATGCAACCGATCCAGGTCAGCGGCGTCGATCCTGCGCTGGAAGGCCAGGTGTCGATCGTGGCCAAGCACATTGTCCAGGGGCGTCTCGATGCCTTGAAACCGGGCGAGTTTGGCGTGGTGATCGGCGAGATCACGGCGCGGCGCTTCCGCTTGAATGTCGGCGACAAGATCACCCTGATCGTGCCGGAAGTCAGCAATGCACCGGGCGGCATTACCCCGCGCATGCAGCGCTTGAATGTGGTTGGCGTGTTCAAGGTCGGCGCCGAACTGGATGGTTCCATGGCGCTGATCCACGTTGCCGACGCCGCGCAGATGCAGCACTGGGAACCGAATCAGGTACAGAGCGTGCGCCTGGCGGTGAAGGATCTGTACGCCGCGCCGCAAGTGTCGAGCACCATCGCCACCGGGCTGGGCGCCGCTTACAAGGCTGACGACTGGACCCACACCCAGGGCAGTCTGTTCAGCGCGATGAAAATGGAAAAAACCATGATCGGCCTGCTGTTGCTGATGATCGTCGCGGTGGCGGCGTTCAACATCATCGCGACCTTGATCATGGTGGTGAACGACAAGGGCGCGGACATCGCGATCCTGCGCACCATCGGTGCCACACCGCGACAGATCATGGCTATCTTCATGGTCCAGGGCACTGTGATCGGGATCGTCGGCACCTTGATTGGTGGCGTGCTCGGTGTCATTGCGGCGTTGAACGTCAGCGAGATGGTCGGCTGGGTGGAGCGGGTCACCGGGCAGCACATCTTCAGTTCAGACGTGTATTTCGTCAGCAACTTGCCGTCTGAATTGCAGGGCGGGGATGTCGCGTTGATCTGCACGGCGGGGTTTGTCTTGAGCTTCCTGGCGACGGTTTACCCGGCTTGGCGGGCGGCGAAGATCGAACCGGCTCACGCGTTGCGGTATTCGTAACCACTGAAATCGCTATCGCTGGCAAGCCAGCTCCCACAGGGTTTTGAGTTGTTCACACAGGTGTGATTCAACCCTTAATTTGTGGGAGCTGGCTTGCCAGCGATGAGGCCAGTGCTGCCAGCCTCAATCCTTCTTTGGTAACTCGATCAAAAACCTGGTCCACCCATCAGCTGATTCGCAACGAATCTGCCCACCATGCGCGCGGATGATCGACTGAGTGATCGCCAGCCCCAGTCCCGCATGTTCACTGCTACCTTCCTGCCTCGCCGGATCAGCTCGATAAAATCGGTCAAACAACCGTGGCAACAACTCCGCTGAAATGCCCTCGCCACTGTTCTCGACCGACACGCGCACCCCTTTTGGCTGATCGAGAATGGACAAGCGCACATAGCCCTCCGCCGGGGTAAACCGTAGCGCGTTATCCAGTAAATTCGACAAGGCTCGGCGCAACATGCTGCGATCACCCTCGATCTGCGCATTGCCCTCTCGACTCAGCTTCACCCCGGCGTCCTCCGCCAGCGGTGCAAAAAACTCCAGCAACACGTCCGTCTCATCCGCCAGTTCCAGCGTTTCGCGTTTAGGCGTCAACAGGCCGTGGTCGGCTTTCGCCAGATACAACATGTCGTTGACCAGTTGTGCCATCCATTGCAGTTCTTCGAGATTGCTGTGCAGCGCTTCTCGATAGTCCTCGAGAGCGCGCGGGCGGGTGAGGGTGACCTGGGTGTGGGTCAGCAGGTTCGACAGCGGCGTGCGCAGTTCATGGGCAATGTCGGCGGAGAACGCCGACAGCCGTTGAAATGAGTCGTCGAGACGTCCGAGCATGGCGTTGAAGTGGTGGGCCATTTCCGCCAGTTCCGGCGGCATGTTTTCTTCTGGAAGGCGCGCATTGAGCGATTGTGCCGAGACGCCGCTGGCGACGGCACTGATGCGCCGCAATGGCCGCAACCCGCTGCGCGCCGCCCAGGCACCGAGCAGGGCGGTGGCCAGGGCAGACAGGCCAACGGTTAGCCAGATCAAGTGCTGCATGCGTTGCAGGAAATGCTGGTGATGGGTGATGTCCAGCAAAAGCGTCAGTTGCGGGGAGTCGGGTTTGTCGACGAATAGCGGCGCATTGAGTACACGGTAGTCGGTGCCGTCGTCGTTTAGGGTCGACAGGCCCGGTTGTTGCGGGAGATTGTCGGGCAGGCTCGCCGAGCTGTCGTACCAACGCTTGCCATCGCTTCCTGTGATCCGCAACGAGAGATCTGCTTGCCGGCTCAACTCATCGGCCAGTTTGATTTCGCTGTCACTCGATTGAATGTCGTGTAGCGCGCGGCGCAAGCCAATCAGCTTGCCATCCAGCAATTGCTGATCGAGCTCAATGAAGTGCGTCTCGCTGGCGCGGCTGAACAACACTCCGGCAAACAGCGATACAACGGCGGTGCACGCCGCAAACAGTAGTGCCAGACGGTTGCTCAAGGACAATCGGCGCATCAGGCAGGACGCTCTTCAAGCACGTAACCCATGCCGCGCACGGTGTGGATCAGTTTGTTGGGGAACTCATCGTCGATCTTCAGGCGCAATCGACGGATCGCGACTTCGATGACATTGGTGTCGCTGTCGAAATTCATGTCCCAGACCTGGGAGGCGATCAACGATTTGGGCAGGACCTCGCCCTGGCGACGCAGAAGCATTTCCAGCAGGGCAAATTCCTTGGCTGTCAGGTCGATGCGCTGGCCGCCACGTTCCACTCGGCGACGGATCAGGTCCAGGCGCAGATCGGCCAGTTGCAGGCTGGTGTCCTGGGTTGCGCTGCTGCCACGGCGCAACAGGCTGCGCACCCGGGCCAGCAATTCGGAGAAAGCGAAAGGCTTGACCAGATAATCGTCGGCGCCGAGTTCGAGGCCGTGAACCCGATCCTCCACAGCGTCGCGAGCGGTGAGAAACAGCACCGGCGTGTCCAGGCCCGCGCTGCGCACCGCTTGCAGAATCTGCCAGCCATCGCGACCGGGTAGCATCACATCGAGAATCAGCAGCGCGTACTCACCACTCAACGCCATTTGCTGGCCGGTGCTGCCATCGGCCACCAGTTCGGTATTGAAACCGGCCTCGGCCAGGCCTTGGCGCAGGTAGTGGCCGGTTTTCGGTTGGTCTTCGACGATCAGCAGTTTCATGGGCAACTCAGGGCTAAATGGAACCAACGCTTTATACCGCGGGCGACGGTAATGCAGGTCAACCTGACAAAGTTGTAATCTGGCTGTCAGGTTGCGGGCAGCGGTGGAAGTTTAGAGTTTTCCACAGGCTGAACCTTATTTTGTTGGAGTACGACAATGTTTTTGCGCAAATCTGTGCTGCTGGTCACCTGTGTGCTGGCATTGAGTTCGCCGGTATGGGCGTCACCGGCGCATACCTATGACTTCGGTCAGCCGGCCCCGGCGTCCAAGGCGAGCCGCAGCGTTGAAGTGGTGATGGGCGACATGACGTTCACGCCCAAGGCCATCGACATCAAGGCTGGGGAAACCGTGCGCTTCGTCCTGGTGAATAAAGGTCAGTTGCTGCACGAATTCAACCTCGGTGATGCGGCGATGCACGCTAAACATCAACAGGAAATGTTGCAGATGCAGCAAAGCGGCATGCTGACGCCTACAGGCGTGAAGGAAATGGACCACGGCAGCATGGCCGGTATGGATCACGGTGCCATGGGACACGACATGAAGAGCGGCATGAAGCACGACGACCCCAACAGCGTGCTGGTGGAACCGGGCAAAACCGCCGAACTGACCTGGACTTTCAGCAAGGCTACCAACCTGGAATTTGCTTGTAACATTCCCGGCCATTACCAGGCCGGCATGGTCGGCAAATTGACTGTCAGTCAGTAAGCACTCAAAGGCGCGAGCAAAGGCTGATAGAATCCGCTGATTCTTCAGTCAGGTTTCCGCCATGCATCCCGCAGCCGAACACTCGCCGCTGGGCAAATCCAGCGAATACATCGCCACTTACACACCGTCCCTGCTGTTCCCGATCCCGCGCACCGCGAAGTGGGCCGAGCTGGGCCTGACGGCGCAAACCCTGCCGTACAAGGGTGTGGATTTCTGGAACTGCTTCGAACTGTCGTGGCTGTTGCCGTCGGGCAAACCAGTGGTGGCGATCGGCGAATTCAGCATCCCGGCGGATTCGCCGAACATCATCGAGTCTAAGTCGTTCAAGCTGTACCTCAACTCCCTGAACCAGACGCCGTTTGCCGATACCGCCACTCTGGAAGCGACGCTGGTCAAAGACCTGTCGGCTGCTGCCGGCAAAACGGTCGGCGTGCGCGTGCGAAGCCTGAAAGAGGTCGAGGCAGAAGGCGTCGTTGCGTTGCCGGGTGTGTGCATCGATGAACTGGATATCAGCGTCAGCAACTACGAACATCCGCGTCCGGAACTGCTGCGTTGCGATGATTCGCGCATTGTCGAAGAGAGCGTGCACAGCCACTTGCTCAAGTCCAATTGCCCGGTGACCAGTCAGCCTGACTGGGGCAGCGTGGTGGTGGAGTACCGTGGCGCGGCGCTGGATCACGCCAGTCTGCTGGAGTACATCGTCAGCTTCCGCCAGCACTCGGACTTTCATGAACAGTGCGTGGAGCGGATTTTCCTCGATCTGCAACGGTTGCTGAAGCCGGAGAAACTGACGGTTTATGCGCGCTATGTGCGACGTGGCGGGTTGGATATCAATCCGTATCGCAGCACGGAAGAGGTGCAACTGCCGAACCATCGTCTGGTCCGTCAGTAACCCTCTATCTGTGGGAGCTAGCCTGCTAGCGATGGTGTGTCAGTCGACATCAAGTTAGCTGACACTTCATCGCGAGCAAGCTCGCTCCTACAAGGTTTTGTGAGTTCAGATCCCCATGTTGACCAGGGCTTGCCCGATATTGCGCAGGGTGCCGGCGAGGGTAGGGTGTTCGAGTTCGAAGCGTTCGACGGCTAGGTTTACGTTGTCGGCAATGCTGGAGTCTTGGGTTTTGGTTTCGAGCTCAAGCTCCAGTTCGATCTGTTGCATCAGAGTACGCAGGTCTTCGCGCTCGACTTCAGTCAGCGGAGGATTCTGTTCCAATTGCTCGCGCAGGGCATTGAGCTGTTCTTGCAGTTCGCGGGCAGGCATGGCGTTCTTCCTTCTCTCGATTGGCACTGGCATAGACCGCAGCGTCAGGCCAAAGGTCTATGGCTGACCTTTAGATTAATCCACTCCCGCATAACCTGCATGCTTCATAGGTGTTAGGCCGCGATCAGGGCTTTTCGCCCTTGAGTCGACGCAGGCTGATATCCGCCAGGCAGGTGTCGAGCTCACCAAGATGATCGATCACCGAATGCACACCGAGACCAAACAATTGCATCGTTGCCTTCCCTCGCTTGATGTCCCGTTCCTGCGGCGACAATGCCTGCCATTGCATGGGCGAAAGTCCGCAAAGCGAGCCGCAGGATGCCAGGCCGATGGTCCACAGACCGGCATTGAGCCCTGATTGAAGCAGGCGTGGTTCACCGCTGACCAGCACGCAACCATCGAGTCGTTCGACGTTCAGCTCCATCAATGCCTGCCAGCACGCATTGGGCGCCGGCCAAGGTTTGATTGTTGCAAGGTGTTGCGGAGGTTTGACCCATTCCGGCAGGGCGATTGCCAGGGATTGGCTGAGGGCAGGGGGCAGTTCATCGAGCCAGGCGCAAGGTATTTGCTGGCGCTGCAAGCTGCGCAGGCTGTCGAGCGCGCCGGGGGTTGCCTCGGCGTGTTCGGCCAAATGGCCGCTGTTCAGACGCGTGTGAGCGCCGAAATCCACCAGGCAACCACTGAGGCCGAATAGCACGGCAGTCAGGTTCGGCGCGGTTTGAGGCTTGGTTTCGGCGTGCGGCATGTCAACGTCCCTGAAATAGCCTCAAGGCTAAGGTCCGTCGGTGACAGTTGAGTGACATGGATGTGAATCGCTCACAATCGACAGGAACTACCCGCAGACGCCCGGCTGCGATGCTGCCTAAAGTGGCGTTTCCGTCTTATACTAGCGGTCTTTGCGTCGAGCCCAGCGCTCGGCGACGGTCAGTCCAAGGAGTTCTTCTATGCGCTGGAGCAATCATCTAGCTCAGTTTTGTGTGTGCGCCAGCGCGATGCTGGTTCCGTTCGTTGCCCAGGCAGCGTCGGAAGATGACCCTTGGGAAAGCATCAACCGCCCGATCTATAAATTCAACGACGTGCTCGATACCTATGCTCTGAAGCCTTTGGCCCAGGGCTACCAGTTCGTGACGCCGCAGTTCCTTGAAGATGGCATCCACAACATGTTCCGCAACGTCGGCGATGTGACCAACCTTGCCAACGATATCCTGCAGGCCAAACCGGCAGCGGCTGGTGTCGACACTGCACGCTTGATCTTCAACACCACCTTCGGCCTGCTGGGTTTCTTCGACGTCGGCACCAAAATGGGCCTGCAACGCAACGACGAAGACTTCGGCCAGACCCTCGGTTATTGGGGCGTAGGCAGCGGTCCATATGTGATGCTGCCGCTGCTCGGCCCAAGCACCTTGCGTGATGCACCTTCGAAACTCGTCGACAGCTACACCGGCCCGTATCGCTATATCAATGATGTGCCGGTGCGCAATTCGGTCTTCGGCCTGAACATTGTCGATACCCGGGCGAACCTGCTGTCCTCCGAGAAATTGATCACTGGCGACAAGTACACCTTCATCCGTAATGCGTACTTGCAGAACCGTGAATTCAAGGTGAAAGACGGCCAGGTCGAAGACGATTTCTGATTTCTACCGGTAAAAAAGAAGGCGGCCATTGTGCCGCCTTCTGCATTTTTCGACCGCGAACGTCCTTACTTTGAGTTTCGGTTTTGGCTGTTCTTATAACTCCCGGTGATTTGACACAAGTGGATGTCAAGCGACCATCGGCGTGAGCTTGAAACGCCTCGCGGATGGGAGTACCGTCTGCGCCTTAGAAGGGCACCTCTGGTGAACCTGTGTGTAGGGCAAGTGCTCGATAACAGTGCGACAGAGAGGCTAGAAAGCGAATCCAGTAGTGTGAGCCGGGCCAAAATCCCGAGCCGCTACGCCAACCTAATTCTGGCGCCGTTTGCCCACATGCCAAAAACCAGTGCCACGCTGCTGATAATCGATGATGACGAAGTAGTGCGCGCGAGCCTCGCCGCCTATTTGGAAGACAGTGGTTTCAGCGTCTTGCAGGCCAGCAATGGTCAGCAGGGTCTTCAGGTATTCGAGCAAGACAAGCCCGACTTGGTCATCTGCGATCTGCGCATGCCGCAGATGGGCGGGCTCGAACTCATTCGCCAGGTCACCGAACTGTCACCGCAAACCCCAGTGATCGTGGTGTCGGGTGCCGGTGTGATGAACGACGCGGTCGAGGCTTTGCGCCTGGGCGCGGCGGATTACCTGATCAAGCCTCTCGAAGATCTGGCTGTGCTTGAGCACTCTGTGCGTCGGGCCCTGGATCGCGCGCGCCTGCTGCTGGAAAATCAGCGCTACCGCGAGAAGCTGGAAAAGGCCAACCGCGAACTCGCCGCCAGCCTGAACCTGCTCCAGGAAGACCAGAATGCCGGTCGCCAGGTGCAGATGAACATGCTGCCGGTCAGCCCTTGGACCATCGACGAGTTCAAGTTCGCTCACCAGATCATCCCGTCGCTGTACCTGTCGGGTGATTTTGTCGACTACTTCCGGGTCGATGAGCGTCGTGTCGCGTTCTATCTCGCGGACGTTTCCGGTCATGGCGCCTCTTCAGCCTTCGTCACCGTGCTGCTGAAGTTCATGACCACGCGCCTGCTGTTCGAGTCCAAGCGCAGCGGCACATTGCCGGAATTCAAGCCTTCAGAGGTTCTTGGTCATATCAACCGGGGCCTGATCAGTTGTAAGCTGGGTAAACACGTCACAATGGTCGGTGGAGTCATCGACGAGGAGACAGGTTTGTTGACCTATAGCATCGGTGGTCATTTGCCGTTGCCTGTGTTGTACACACCCGACAGTGTTCGTTATCTGGAAGGGCGTGGCTTGCCGGTGGGCCTCTTCAATGAAGCCACCTACGAAGACCACGTGCTGGAGTTGCCTCCGACGTTCAGCCTGACGCTGATGTCTGATGGCATTCTGGACCTTTTGCCAGAACCCACACTCAAAGAAAAAGAAGCTGCGTTGCCCCAACGGGTCAAGGCAGCGGGCGGCAGCCTGGATGGTCTGCGGCAGGTTTTTGGATTGGCCACGCTAGGGGAGATGCCGGATGATATCGCCCTGTTGGTGTTGAGCAGGAATCTTTAATGAGTACCGGTAGAATCCAGTTCGCCGAGCAGGACGGCACCTTCGTCCTGAAATTCGTCGGTGAAGTTCGCCTGACCCTGTGTTCGGCGTTGGATGCGACTATTGAGAAAATCTTCACCGCGATGAATTTCAACACGATCGTGATCGATTTGACCGAAACCCGCAGCATCGACAGCACCACCCTTGGGCTGCTGGCCAAACTGTCGATCCTGTCGCGGCAGAAAGTCGGCTTGCTGCCGACGGTCGTCACCACCCACGAAGACATTACCCGTCTGTTGCAATCCATGGGCTTCGAGCAGGTATTCAACATCGTTGACAAGCCTGTGCCATGCCCGGAATGCCTGGACGACCTGCCAGACCAGGACCAGTCCGAAGAAGTGGTGCGGATCAAGGTGCTTGAAGCGCACAAGATCCTCATGGGCCTGAACGACTCCAATCGTGAAGCTTTCCATGATCTGGTGAATGCGCTGGAGCGGCACTGACACCATAAGCAAGCGCGCATAAAAAAGGGCGAACCTGTGAGGGTTCGCCCTTTTTGCGTTTGCCTGTCAGCCGTTACAGCTTGGCCTGCAGCAACGCCTCCAGCTTCTCCTGGTCGCGAGCGAACTGGCGAATACCTTCAGCCAGTTTCTCGGTCGCCATGGCGTCCTCGTTGGACAGCCAGCGGAACTGCGCTTCATTGAGGTTCAGGCGCGCTTCACCGGCGTGACCGGGTGCCAGTTTGCGCTCCAGTTTGCCGGTATCTGCCGCCAGCTTGTCGATCAGGTCCGGGCTGATGGTCAAGCGGTCGCAACCGGCCAGTTGCTCGATCTGGCTCAGGTTGCGGAAGCTCGCGCCCATCACCACGGTTTTGTAATCGTTGGCCTTGTAGTAGTTGTAGATGCGCGTCACCGACTGCACACCAGGATCGTCCGCACCGGTGTACTCGTTGCCGGTGGCTTTCTTGTGCCAGTCATAGATACGGCCCACGAACGGCGAAATCAGGAACACCCCGGCGTCAGCGCAGGCGGCTGCCTGAGCGAAGGAGAACAGCAGGGTCAGGTTGGTCTGGATGCCTTCCTTCTCGAGGATCTCGGCCGCGCGGATGCCTTCCCAGGTGGAGGCGATCTTGATCAGTACGCGGTCGCGGCCAATACCGGCCTTTTCGTACAGCTCAATCAGACGATGCGCACGCTTGAGCACGGCGTCGGTGTCGAACGACAGGCGCGCATCCACTTCAGTGGAAATACGCCCCGGGATCACTTTAAGGATCTCTTGCCCAACCGCAACGCCAAAGCGGTCACTGGCCAGGCCGACATCGCCCTTGCAATCTCTGACGCAAGCGTTCAGCAGCTCGGCATACGCAGGAATGGCCGCAGCCTTGAGCAGCAGTGAAGGGTTGGTGGTTGCGTCTACCGGTTTAACGCGAGCGATCGCTTCGAAGTCGCCGGTGTCGGCAACCACGGTGGTCATTTGTTTGAGTTGTTCCAGCTTGGAAGTCATGGGCGTGCTCTGTCCTATGGGTCTGATGACATTACCCGAGCGCTGACAGCCACTCAAGGGCGCGTACGTGTATCAATGGCCCCGATGGCGACAACCTGAAAACGGTTGTTTGAATGGTGGGGGCGCAGTACCGGTAAATACGATGCCAAAACGGCGCGCAGGTTCAAAGCAAATGACCGGTGACGCCGCTGCGGCAACTTTCTCTCACATGGGTCAAGTCGGTGACTCAACGCCATTTGCCGTTCCAGGCGATATTGGGGCATGCGTAGTGGCATTAATCAACGCACTCAGTCGATGCAAGTTATAACGTTAAAATATGTCAAATAGTCAGGTTCAAATGCCATGTAATGTGAAGCTGATATGTATTTGTACTGGATGGGGTTATGACTTCACAGGGTAAGCGGGTGGCTGGCATTGTGGAGACCTTCGATGATCTCGTTCTTGGTTATACCTTAAAGAAACTGACTGAGGTTTTTGAGCAGCTGATGGCTGTTTCGAGATGCAATCATCCGGACAATATGGCTGGAATACTTGGAATGGGCCAAGTCAAGGCCGCAAGGAAGATTCCCGTCTGGCTAAAACGTGTGGGATGTAACACGCCCCTCCATGTTACCCATGTGTTGATCAGGCAAATGAACGACTCGCGTAACTTCAAGCAAGATCAGCGCCTTGAGGCGCAAACGGTATTATTGGAAGCCTTGGTGGAGGCAGCATTGGCCATGGATGAGGCGAGTTATACGCAGGCCACTAACAAAGTCAGCGGCCCGTCAGCGGAAATTTGATTGGTTACTGGGGGTTCAATATCGCTTGTACGGCAATTGCAGCAGGCTTGGGTTTACCATCCGACGTTACCAAACCAAAATTTCTCTCTCCATCGTTACTCCCTGAGTCATTGTTTTTCCATTCGTAGATTGAAAACAACGGTACGTTCAGCTTTTTAATCTCTGTAATGAAATTTGTGATTTTTGATGCTTGGCCGGCTGTTCCTCCGGTGCCGCTGACTGACGGCACTCCCCACTCGGAAGCGACACCCGGTAACTTGAAAGTGTCCAATATGAAAGTCTGGGTGCGGCTGATTTCTGTGGTCGACATTCCATAGGGGTGATATGAAATCGCGTTCAGGCATTTTGGGTGGTCAGTGAGAATCCTGGTCAGGGCAATCGTGCTCTTGGAGTCTTTGGTTGGTGCCTTTGCGAACCCGAAACCGATGACCGGGGTTGAGGCGGCGCGTTTATTCAATGAGGTACAGACTGCGCTCATGAAAGGAACAAAGGTGGTCTCGAAGTTGCCGGTTGGCCAGTAGGTCGGCAAGTCCGGTTCGTTCCAGATTTCAATAGCCAAAAGCTGAGAGTGATAGGTTTTCTCCAAATCAATGACTGACTGGGCGAACAATTCTCCTGCGGTCGTTAGGTCGTGGCTGCCGTCGGTGGTGTTGCTGGTCAATGCTTTTAACGAGCGAACCGTCATCAGCACCGGCAAATTCGCGGAGCTTGCAGCGGTAAAGGCATTTTTTAGCTGGGTTTGATATGCAGTGCTTCCCAGGCTGTTGGACCATACATCAAGGCGCACAAACGCGAAGCCGGCGGCCTTGATCTGTTGAGCGTCGGACGTGGTGAAATTTTGAATCTTTACTTGAATGCCGATCGTTTTGTTGTCTTGTGTAAGTGCGGGAAAGGTTTCACTGGCGAAGGCAGTGCAAACTGCGTTGAGCAAGACAAAGCTTGAGGTTGCGAGCAATCTGGATTTTGTCCATTTCATGTCTGACTCTCCTGGCAAATATATAAGCTTCTCTTTTATATGGGGTGGTAGGAGGCTGTTTGCTGTTCGGTTCCCCATATCACTGATTGATTGCGGCTAAAAGTAAAAGTTCTTCAATGTTATTTTTTGTCGGGTTTTTGGCTTTTGGGGCGTTCTGGTTATTTTTGGTCCAGATATTCTCTTTGGGCGTTTTTTATATGTCGTGGTATTTAATGCACCAGCATTGGCAATATTGAGCCATCTCTGAATGCGGGACCGATTCTGTCGGTTCACTCATGTCCCCGAAATACATTGGCCGAATCGACACAGCACGGGAAGAGTAGCCTTGTTCAGAAATATTCTTATTGTTTGCGTTGGCAACATTTGTCGAAGCCCTACTGCCGAACTGTTGCTTCGCGACGCGCTGGAATCTTCAGATATCGTAGTGAGTTCCGCAGGTCTGGCCGCGCGGGTGGGCGAGCCTATGGAGCCCGACGCTCGGCGCGTTCTTGAAGAGAAGGAAGTCGTTGTTGACGGTTTTAAAGCGCGGCAGATTACTCCAGACATTATCGATGAGTCAGACCTCATTCTGGTGATGGAGAACAAGCATGTAAAAGACGTGCTAGGTATCGCATCGCACGCGAGAGGTAAAGTGTTTCTTCTGGGGAAGTGGCAGAGTGAACGCGAAATAAAGGACCCGTATCGTCAAGGAAAAGCTGCTTTTGTCCATGCCCATGCATTGATTGAAGATGCGGTTTGCGCATGGGCGCAGCGCCTCGGACGTTAATGGATGATTTTTCAGATTAGCATTAATGGTAAAGAATATAACTTATGCAGTTACCGTCAGTAGTCAGCGACCGAGATAAAGATAGAGACGAAATTGATCTTCTTGGTTTGCTTGGCACATTGATTGATCATAAGTGGTTAATAGGTGCCATTACCGGAGCATTCATGGTGACCGGTGCCGCCTACTCGATATTGTCGTCACCCGTGTATCTGGCAAACGCCCTGGTACAGGTCGAGCCGAAAAAGAACGACATGTTGGGCTTCTCGGATATCAGCAGCATGCTCGGTGGGCAATCCCCGGCGGCGACCGAGATTGGAATCATCAAGTCCCGTGCGGTCATTGGTAAAACCGTCGATGATCTGCGCCTGGATATTGTGACAACGCCCAAGACCTTTCCCATCGTGGGTGGTTTTATTGCCCGGCGCTATAAAAGTACCCCTGCGCAAAGTGTTTCGCCTCCGCTCTTCGGCATGAACAGTTTTGCCTGGGGTGGCGAGCGTCTTGAAATCGAAAAGCTCAAACTGCCTGATGAACTGTTGGGCGAAAAATTGACCCTGATTGCCGGAGAGCAGAACCGCTTCCAGCTCTACGATGACGATGGCGCTTTGTTGGCCGATGGCACCGCAGGCGCTACCGTCGTAGAGAACGGGGTCGAGGTGCTTGTCGCGCACATGGACGCTAATCCTGGCGCCAAGTTCGAAGTCGTTCGCAATCCACGAATTGTCACCATCCAGAATTACCAGGACATTCTTGAAGTGTCCGAGCAAGGCAAGGAGTCGGGCATTATCAGCCTGGCGCTGGCCAGCACTGACTACGCCCTGGCGGTAAAGATTCTGAACAAAATCTCGTCGCTTTATGTAGAGCAGAACGTGCAACGCACGTCTGCCGAGGCGGCCCAGAGTCTGGATTTCCTGCAGGCACAGCTGCCTCAAGTCAAAGAGGATCTGGCCAAAGCCAGCAATGCGCTGAACAGCTATCAAACCCACGGCAACACAGTAAATATCTCACTCGAAACCAAGTCTGTTCTTGAGCAGATGGTGGTTTTGGATACGCGTATTTCCGATTTGAAACTGCAACAAGCGGACCTGGATCGCAAGTTCACCCGAGAGCATCCGGCCTACCGCGCCTTGATGGCCCAGCTGGGGGATTTGAACAAACAGCGCCACGGTTTGGAGAAGAAGGTCCAGGATCTTCCTGCAACACAACAGGAGCTTCTGAACCTCACTCGTGATGTGGAAGTGGCGACGCAGATATATACCCAACTGCTGAATAAATCCCAGGAGCTGGACATCGTCAGGGCAGGGGCGGTGGGCAATGCACGATTGATCGATACGGCCGATGTCGACATTACCTCGCCGGTAAAACCACGCAAAGCCTTGATCATTCTTGCTGCAACTCTCCTGGGTGGATTTGTCGGTGTTGCCTTGGTGTTGGTGCGTAAATCGTTGGGTCGGGGTATCGAAGGGCCGGACGCTATCGAGAAACTCGGGCTGCCCGTCTATGCCTCCATTCCATACAGCGTCCTGCAGCAGGAAGAAGACAGTAAAAAGCTTCGGTTGGCCAATGGCGTCAACAGTCAGGCTTTCCTGCTGGCGCAGCGTAATCCCACTGACCTGTCCATCGAATCGATACGCAGCTTGCGCACCTGTTTGCATTTTGCGGGGCTGGATGCGACCAATAACCGGATCATGATTTCCGGTCCTAGCCCGCAAGTGGGCAAGACGTTTGTTTCCTCTAACCTGGCCGCAGTCATTGCTCAAAGCGGGCAGCGGGTTGTATTGATCGATGCCGATATGCGCAAAGGTCATCTGCACAAGTCCCTCGCTACTCCAATCAGCAACGGTTTATCAGATCTTCTAACCAAGCGCTGCAGTATTGAGCAGGCAATCAATAAGCTCGAGGTTGATAACCTGCATTTCATCAGCCGTGGACAGGTACCGCCTAATCCATCAGAACTGTTGATGCATGCCAACTTCAGAGAGCTCTTGGCAGAGCTGAGTAAACTCTACGATGTAGTCATCATCGATACGCCACCGCTCCTGGCAGTTACAGATGCTGCAATCGTTGGGCGTGAAGCTGCCATTAATTTGATAGTGACTCGCTTTGGTGTGAACCCCGCCAAAGAGATCGAATTGACAATTCGTCGGTTTGCGCAGAACGGTATCGAGTTGAAGGGCGCTATTTTTAATGGTGTCGAAAAGCGGGCGGCCAGCTACTACGGTAATGGCAGTTATGCCTATTACAACTATGAGTACGCCTCTGACAAGTCCTGATGTGAGCTCTATTTGCCAGTCAGTTTGATTGAGAGTGGGTTAGCGATAACTGCCCGCTCTCAGCGCTGTTTTGCCTGCGACTAAGTTCATGGAAAAGGTGGATTATGAAAAAAATACTACACGTGGCGGAAACCATTAAAGGTGGCGTTGCAACGGTCATTCGTACGATATCGAGATCCCCTCAAGATGACGCTTCGCAGTACGAGTTAGTTTATCTGGTTCCGCTCGACCAGAAGAAAGAACTGCACGGCATTAATGAAGAAAACATCAGAACCTTCTCAAGAAAAAAAAGGGATGTGATGTCCCTGTTGCGGTTTGCCTGGCAACTGACCCGTGTGATCTTCAAGGAAAAACCGGATGTCGTGCATCTGCACAGCACCTTTTCCGGTGTCATTGGCCGGTGCGTCTGCCTGGTCATGCGCCCTTGGCGGTCACCGAAAATTGTGTACTGCCCGCACGCTTTTTCTTTCTTGATGGAAGGTTCTCCAGTCAAGCAGAAAGTGTATTCGCTGGTTGAACGGCTTTTGCAGAAAGTGACGGATGTCATTATTTGTGTCAGTCAGTACGAGCTGGATAAAGCAGCGTCATTTGGCATCGATCGTCACCGTATGAAGCTGATCTACAACGGCATTCATTACAAAAGTGATGAAGCCACATCAAGTGAGGGAGCGAATATTCAGCTCCTGTTTGTGGGGCGACTGGACTACCAGAAGGGCTTCGATGTGTTGCTGAAGGCTTTCACTGAAGTCGAGCGAACTGACTTGAAACTCACTGTCGTCGGTAGTGCGGTCAATGATGACTCCGTCGAATGCCCCGATATAGACGCCGTGGAGTACTTGCCTTGGGTGACTCCCGCTGAAGTAAACGAATTGTACAAAACGGCGGATGCCCTGATTGTTCCAAGTCGTTGGGAGGGTTTTGCCATGGTTCCCCTCGAAGGGATGGCCATGGGCGTGCCGGTGATTGCCAGTGACTGCACATCGCTTCCCGAATTGGTGACGAACGACATCACCGGCTACCTGTTTTCGACGGGTGACTATCAGGCGCTTGCCAGCATATTACTGAGTCTCAGGAAACAAAGGTTGTTGGAACTCGGTACCGAAAGCCGCAATAAGGTGCGCGAACGCTTTAGCGCAACGTTGATGATTCGGCAAACCTATGACGCGTATTCTGTTTGAACTTGTTAAGTAGAAGCTCCGATATGAACGTAACTATTGTGCATGGCTACAGTGCGGCCGACTCGGGGGATGGTCTACTCGTGGATTTGGCAATAGACACGGTGCTGCGCAATTTTGGTGCTGCCTTCGATCACATTTTTCTGTCGAATGAAAATATCATCAAAGGGGTTGTTCGATGATATTTCGATTGTTGTTAAGAGGAACTGCACTAGGCGCAAAGTTTTTACTGGTGTTGGCCATCACTCATTATTTGGGTTATGAGGCGTTGGGCTTCTACGGCGTTGTGATGGTCGCCCCTATATTGGCCTCAAAGTTTTATAGCGTCGGGTTTAGCTCTGAAATCAATCGGCTGATCAGTATCGGGGGTAGCTCCCGGGTCGTCGTTGATAAAGTATTGTCCTTGTACCTGGCCGTAGGCTTGTTGTTTTCGATGGTGACGGTCGCACTTTACTCACACTTCAGCGATGTAGAGGCGAGTGCTGGATTGATCGCCTGCGTCATGTTGCTCCTGATTACGGAGCATCTGTCCTTCGAATTGAACTCGTTTGTTTTTTCGGCACAAAAAACCAACTGGGGAGCGTTGCTGTTCTTCATAAAAACCGGGCTCTGGGCGCTCATCGCTGTTGGAGGGCTGATGACTGGCGTGGTGTCCAGCGTCGCCAGTGTTCTTTGGTTGTGGGTGATCAGCAACCTTCTGGTGATGGTGGCCGGGTACTTTATTGTGGTTGACGTGCATAAGGGGCGGGAAGTCAGGGTCGTTAACACGGCTTCTGTCTGGAGAGCCGGGCTGCCTTTTTATCTGGGTGACGGTTTGATCGCATTGTGTCAGTTCGCCGAGCGTTTTCTCATTGTGAAGCTTGAGCCCTACGACAGCCTTGGCAAGTATGTGTATTCCTGGTCCGCGGCTAACACCTTGCAAGCGCTGTCGTTTGCAGTGGTTGCCGTCATTGGCATTCCCGTTCTCGCCAAGCGTTACAAGAATCACCAACAGGCACTGACAGTCCGGGAGCTATTTTTCAATCAATGGGTGTTGCGATCCCTGGTAGTTTCCTTTGCGGTCGCGGTGCTGATTTATACCTTCTTCAATGTCGTGCTCGATTATGTGGACGTAGCGGTACCGCGGCCGGATAACGGGATTTTAAGCATTCTGATTTTCTCGTTTGCCCTTCGAGCAGTCGGTGACATTGTCTGGGGAGGTCTTATCGCCTCGAAGAACAATCGGGTATCACTGGCAAGTGCGGTGATATGCCTGATGATTTCAATGCCTGTCAGCTATGTCCTGATTAAACATTATTCAATTTATGGGGCCGCCTGGGGGAATGTTTTCTCGATTGTGGTGCAGCTCGTTGTTATTGCTTTGCTGGCCAGGTCCGCCCGGGCGAAGGGGGCCTTGTAATGGCTTTATCTCTGCCATCCATAGAGTTTCGCGGAAGAAAACTGGATTCGTCGCTTTCATTCCTGATTTTGGCATGTGGTCTTTTTCTGTCCGTGGCAATGCCGCTGCTGGTTCACCGAGAGCCCGGCCCGGATGCAATGACACTGTGGGGTTCATACGCTCGTGCAGACTACTGCAATTTCTGGAATCCCTTTTCGCCAGACCGGTCTTCCTACGATTGCACCGCTTACGTGCTGCGTCCCACCGGCATCAACCTGGACAATGCATGGGCTTACGGGATGCTGTGCAATTTTTTTCTCACGTCTATCCCGATTTTCATCTTCAGAAGAATACCGCTGACGATTTTTCTGACCTTGTGCCTGTGGGGCGTGGTCAGGTCGTTTTTTCTCGATAACCTGACCAAGGAAATCATTGTCTCGGTGGCGATGATTACGATCCTGCTGTCTTCATTTTCGAAAGGGTACAGAGCGGGCTTTTTTCTTTCGGCGCTGTTTTATGGCGTATTGGTTCGACCCTATTGGATATTGTTTTCACTGGTCTGGGTCGGCGTGTGCGTCATTAAAAAGCATGTGTCGCGTTTCAGCTTTTTCCTGATGTTGTTCATGTTCTATCTGGCGATTGCGACGGCGATCCAGTTAGTGGCTGGCTATTCGGTTTCGTCCATTCGAGCCAATAGCAATGAAGAGCGCACGTTGGGCGAGGAGGGCTCAAGGTCACTGATCATCTCTTGGATCAACGGCGGTGATTTCGTTTCGCAGGCCGTGGATTCGATGAGCATATTTTTCAGGTTGTCTTTCCCTGCTGAGTTGATTCTTCTTTCCGGCTTGGGGCAGATCATCTTTGTGGTCTTGATGATAATGACCTCTTTGCTGATGTTCAAAATGATGACGTCGAGTTACTACAAGGGCGCAATCATCGAGCACAAAGTCAAAGAGCTTGTCGCTATCCCGCTGTCCTTTTTGATGGTCCAGGGTTTGTTCGAGCCCGACTTCGGCTCGTTTGCCCGACATTTCTCCATGGTGGTGCCGGTTCTGTTTGTAGGGCTGGGGTTACAGCTGCGCTCAAAAAAACCTGAGTTGGTTGAATCACGTGTCTTGAACTGAGGTTTGTGGTCTATGCAAAGCAAGAACAAGTCGTTGGAAATAGAAACGCTCAGAGGTCTGGCATGTCTGCTGCTGGTGCTCTACCACGTGATAGGACCACTGGGCGGTGGATTGAAAATCGACCTGGGCTCGCCTTATCGAGTCATGGCCGACTCGATGGTGTACGTCAGGATGCCGTTGTTCACCTTTATATCCGGCTATATCTATTCCATTTACAAAATCAGGGGCAATGACTTTTCGGCTTACTGTGTCGGCAAGGTAAGAAGGTTGATCGTGCCGCTGTTTTTTGTCGGCATTCCCTTTTCGGTGCTGCAGGCCTTCGCGCCGGGCGTTAACAAGGATCTGAGTTTGATCGATGCCTTGTTGTCGTTTTATGTGCCGGTCAACCATTTCTGGTTTTTGCAGGCTGTTTTCATCATTTTCATGTTTGTCGGCCTTCTTCAGTGGCGCGGTCTGTTGCGCACCCCCCTGCACCTGTATCTGCTGTTTTTGTTTTCAGCGGTTGTGTTTTTACTGCCGGAATTCCCCGTCGATGCGTTTGGCATCAATGGGGCCATCTATCTGCTGCCTTTCTTTGTCACGGGGATGATTTGCCAGGAGAACGTTGGCGCATTGAAACGATCGCTTGGAGTGATCGGGCCTGTCGTGTTCATCGTGATCTCGATTGCCTTGCTCTACATCGCTACGGTGGATCGCGAACTCATTGTCGATCGCAGAAGCCTCGTCGGATTGATCGTCGGTTGTGTGTCGTGCATCGCATTGTTGTCGAGTGACATGCGCTCAAGATTTCTGATCTGGCTTGGGGCGTATTCCTACGCAATATTCCTTTTCCACGTACTGTTTGCCGTCACGTGGCGGTTTGCCTTGGGCCGACTGGGGGTTACGGATCAAAGTGTCCTGGTCGTTGGCGGGCTGTTATGCGGATTGTTGGGGCCGGTAGTGCTGGCGAATGTTTTCAGCCGCTTCACGGTGACGTCTGTCTTGTTTTTGGGCGAGCGTGCCGTTCGCAAACCCATCGCACAACCGATGTTGAAGGCCTCTCAATCCTGAGTTGCCACTGGCGGGGGAACCCATGGTGTCTGTCGATGAGGTACGTCCCGCTCCGGTTCCGGTGATCGAAGTCAAAAGTGCACGCCAACGGCTCGCACAATGGGATGAACACAAAGGCCAGGTGTTGGCGATTTCGGTGATCGGCGACAGCTACAGCGCCGGCCAGGATTTTTATCTCAATCGGCTCACTCAGCGGTTGGCGAAAAATTTCGGCTTCGCCGGGCCTGGCTACATTGGTTTCAACCACGGTGCGGCACTGGGCAGTACCAACTACAAATACACCCGCAGCAGTGAAAAGTACTTCGGGGGAGATTGGACCGTTTCCGCGCTCGGGCAAGCGAGCCCGGACAGTCGCACCCTTACCGGCAAAGCGGGGGCCTATCTTGAGGTCGACGCCAGCGCAACGCCTGCCATCAACACGTCCGTCGCCCAGGCCAGATTGCTTTACCTGGGCAATGGAGAGGTCAATGAGCTGCGGTATCGGTGGGTCGCGTCAGGTACATGGCATGCGTTGGCGCTTACCGGTTCTGGCGTTCAAGCGGTGGACCTGAGCGACGTGCCGGCCAGCACTGATTGGGCATTGAGATTCGAGGTCGTAAAAGGTGCGCCCACGTTGTTCGGCTTGTGGATGGCCAGCGATGGGGGCGGCGTCAGGGTCTCCAAGCTCGCCGCGTCCGGCGCTGCTTCCGCCGATTTTTTTCAGCGTGACAGTCAATGGCAGACCCAGTGGAAAACGGCAGTTTCAAAGATTCCCGCGGACGTTTACCTGATTATGTTGGGTGGCAATGATCAGGGGTTCGGGGTGAGGCCCGAGGACTATCTGGAGAACATGAAAGGGTTGGTGCGGATGATTCGCGAGGTTCATCCGGCGGCCAGCATCAATGTCATCCTGCGTCAGGACACGACTCGATCCAGCGCCTATCCGATGTCGGACTATGCTCGCAAACTTGAACCCTGGGCACGCTCGCAGAGCATCGGGTACTGGAATCTGCAATGTGCGTTCGGCCCTGACTTCAAGCGCTATGCCAGCGATGGGCCGACACCAATGATCCGCCCCGATAAAATCCATCCCGTCCCGGGAACGGGCGGTCGGCTTATCGCGGATTTTTTCTATGGTTTGATTGTGGGCGAGACCAAGGACGGTTGCCCTGCAGCGATCCAGTGATTATTCACCGTCGAAGCAGCGTCATGCCGTTCTCGAAGTGTTGCAAATGGTTCAGCAATTCCGCAGTTTTCAGCGGCATCAGATCCGGATCACGGCGTGTCTCGACATTAATGACGATCGCCGCGCCGCTGTGCGGAAGGAGCACCCGGAATCGCCAATCATTGAAGATCACTTTGAGGCCGTCACGTTCGTCCACATCCAGGGATTGATCGGCGTACAGGTTTTTCAGGTAGGCCAGAAGCAGTCGCGGGTGGTTGATCCGGCAATGGATGTCGCCCGATGAAGGAAACACCCCGATGCGTTCTACCAGCAGGGTTGTGCCTGCGCTATCGGCCGCTTCGCAGGAGAGCGACGGACTTTTTGACCGCCACGCCATCGCTCCGAAGTTGTTCGCTTTCAGTTCTATCTCTACCGAGCTTTTGACTGTGTTCATAGTGGTGGCCTGGATGAAAGAATTGGACGGAGGCTCCGGAGCGGGAGCGGGGAGTGCGTTGCACCGTTTAGGTTAAAGGCCCTTGAGATACAGCTGTTCATAACAAAAGTTGGTCGCGTCGATGTAGCCTTCAGCGCTACCGCAATCAAAGCGCAGGCCATTGAATTTGTAGGCCAGCACGCAGCCGTTTTTTGCCTGCTTCAGGAGCGCATCGGTGATCTGGATTTCTCCACCCTTGCCGGGTTGCGTGTCTGCGATCAGATCAAAGATGTCGGGGGTCAGAATGTATCGCCCGATGATCGCCATGTTGGACGGTGCGTCTTCGGGAGCAGGTTTTTCAACCATGTTGTTGACCCGGTAGATGCCTTCGGAAATCATGTCGCCGGCTATTACGCCGTACTTGTGCGTCTGATCTCGGGGGACTTCCTGGATGGCCACGATCGAGCAGCGGAATTTTTTGTAGAGCTGGATCATCTGCGCCAGCACGCCGTCGCCTTGCAGGTTCAGGCACAGGTCGTCGGCCAGTACCACGGCAAACGGTTCGTCACCGATCAAGGGACGGCCACTGAGAATGGCATGCCCCAGGCCTTTCATTTCGACCTGGCGGGTGTAGGCAAACGTGCAGGTTTCGATCAGCTCCCGGGTGCTGGCGAGAAATTTTTCCTTCTCGGTACCGCGAATCTGATGCTCCAGCTCATAACTGATATCGAAATGATCTTCCAGTGCACGCTTGCCCCGACCGGTAACGATCGCCATATGCTGGAGGCCGGCGTCCCGTGCCTCTTCAACGCCATATTGAATCAAGGGTTTGTTGACGATCGGCAGCATTTCCTTGGGCATGGCTTTTGTCGCCGGCAGGAAACGCGTGCCGTAGCCAGCGGCAGGGAACAAACATTTACGAATCATGGATATATCCTGAAAGTTATTATTCACAGTCACGAATAGTCGCTGGGGACAGTGGTTGTGAATGTCGGGTATTACAGTGCTTGTGCTTTAATACATTAAATGTTTGTGTGGTCGCAATTGCTGGTTGTGCTAATGGGGGTGAATGTTATGAGTTGTCTGGATCTATATTGATTGGTTAGTTTTGGTCGGTGTCTGTTCGTAGTTTGGTGTTGGGTAAAGTGTTAATAAGTGCAAAGTTTCGGCGCGCTGATTGTAAGTTTAAGTAAGGCGTCTGATACACGTTATTTAACACTCCAAATACCTTGTATGGACCACTCTATGAAAATTCTGGTAACGGGTGGAACCGGTTATATCGGTTCGCACACAACGCTTGCACTGCTTGAAGCAGGTTATGAAGTGGTTGTGCTGGATAACCTCAGCAACAGTTCGGACGCCTCATTGCATGCGGTGGAGGCCATCTGCGGGAAAACCGCGCTGATGATCCATGGCGATGTCTGTGACCGAGCATTGCTGGACCGGATTTTTCAGGAGCATGCCATTGATGCCGTGCTGCATTTCGCCGGACTCAAGGCCGTTGGCGAAAGCGTGCGCAAGCCGCTCGAGTATTACCAGGCCAATGTCAGCGGGAGCATTACGTTGTGCCAGGCGATGGCTGCGGCTGGAGTCTTTCGACTGGTGTTCAGTTCATCAGCGACCGTATACGGCGCGCCTGAGCAGATGCCAATCCGTGAAGACTTCCCTACGGGTACGCCCACCAATCCTTATGGGCAATCCAAGCTGATCATTGAAAACGTCTTGCAGGACCTGTGTGCTGCGGAACCGCGCTGGAGCATTGCGCTGCTGCGCTATTTCAACCCGATCGGGGCTCATCCCAGCGGGCTGATGGGGGAGGATCCCCGCGGCATTCCAAACAACCTGGTGCCTTATATCAGCCAGGTGGCCGTCGGCAGCCTGCAAGAACTGTCGATTTTTGGTGACGATTACCCCACGGCCGATGGCACCGGCGTGCGCGACTACATCCATGTTGTGGACTTGGCCGACGGACATCTCAAAGCGTTGCAGGCGATCTCCGGGCGTACCGGCATAAATACCTGGAATCTGGGCACGGGAGATGGTTACAGCGTTTTGCAGGTGCTGCGGGCGTTTGAACAGGCGTCGGGTCGCCCGGTGCCTTATCGCTTGATGCCGCGTCGCTCGGGCGATATTGCGGAGTGTTGGGCCGATCCATCCAAGGCTGCGCAGGAGTTGGGCTGGAAGGCTTCGCGGGATCTGCAGCAGATGATGATCGATACCTGGCGTTGGCAGTCGAGTCACCCGGCGGGATACCAGGGCTAAGACTTCGTCAGCAGCGATTCACACGTAGTTTTCGCCTCAATTGTTATATCCGAAGGCGATGTTAAAGAACGTCGGGAAAATTGACTGGTCATGCGTTGGACAAGTCCGTAGATATAAACACTGCCGTTCGACGTGTGTCAGTCATGCGGTGTTGGCGACGAATAACGGATTCGATTCGACACCCTGCGGCTTGTTCATGTTCTGCAATTAACTGAGCACCTGGTATCAATCCAAAGAATCGAGCACCAGGGAGGAATTTGATATGAAAAGAATGATGGTAATAGCCTTATTGTCCATGATCAGCAGCTGGACAATCGCCGCAGAAGAACCGCTTACGACGGATACTGCAGTGGTGGGTAGCGTGACTGCCACGGAGGCCGTCCTGGCGGGTACAGCGTTGGTTGCGGCCGCAGTTGCAGCATCCAACAGTGGCGGAAGTTCCAATGGTGGCACCGGAACTACCGGAACCACTGGCACTACAGGGACCACCGGTACCAGTAACTGATAAATCCCGCAGGTTTAATACAAGGTTGCCCGGTCAAAGCCGGGTGATCTTGTTTTGGTTTGCCCTTGACTAGCGTAGTGCCATTATGAATCGCAGTTTTCCTTTTTTAATGCTGGCAAGTATTGCTTTGCAAGGTTGCATGTTTTCTCCAGGTCAACATTTGAGCACCAGTGATATTACTCGTGAGGGCTCCAGTGAAAGCAGTCGGGTCGAACTGATTCCGATTACTCCAAAACTCATCGCGATGGAAAGAGCCACACCCCTGCGTGAGTCATTGCCTGCGGAACTGCTGAAGGCTCCCGGCGAGTACCTCATCGGTAACAATGATGTGTTGTACATCACGGTATGGGATCACCCGGAGCTGACGGCCCCTTCCGGAGCGCAGCAACAGATTGATGCGAACGGCCGCCTGGTGCGTTCCGATGGCACGTTGTATTACCCGTATATCAAAGAAATCCAGGCCGCCGGCAAGACCATCCAGCAACTGCGCTCCGATATCGCCGGAAGGTTGTCGACGTTCATTTCCGACCCACAAGTGGATGTTGCGGTGCTGCGCTTCGCCAGCCAGAAAGTCGTGGTGTCGGGTGCGGTATTGAAGGCCGGTCCGCAGCCCATTTCCACCAATTCACTTACTGTGGTCGAAGCCTTGGGTTCCGCCGGCATTGACCCGCTCAACGCCGATCTGTCCGGGTTGCTGTTAACGCGCAACGGGCGGGTCTATACGCTCGATCTCGACGCGCTCAACCAACCGGACTCCGAGTTGCAGAAGGTATACCTCCGGGGTGGTGACCAGTTGTACCTGCCGTACAACGACAACAAAAAGATTTATGTGATGGGGGAGGTCAACCAGCCGCGTGCGTTGACGTTCAAGACCCGGACCATGAATTTGTCCGACGTCATCGGCTCGGTGGGCGGACTGAATCAGACCACTTCGAACGGCAACGCGGTGTATGTCATCAGGGGTGTGGAAAACCTCGATGTCGAACCGGCGAAAATCTTTCAGCTGCAAGCTGAATCTCCTTCCGCGATGGCCCTCGCCACGCACTTCGATGTTCATCCCAAGGACATTGTTTACGTTGGACCTGCCAACGTCACTCGCTGGAATCGCTTCATCAGTCAATTGGTGCCATCGGCTTCGATTCTCGGCATTGGCGCAGCCGCGCAAAACAACATGAGCGAAGCCAACAACCGATAAGGTCTGGTCCAACTGTGAGAACGTTGAATGTTAGCGTCTGCTTGATGGCGGCGTTGCTGTTGTGTGGATGCAATCCCCTGATGACGGCCACGATGACCAACCTGAAAGGGGCGGTCAGCGGGCCCGACGAACTGGACGTGACACCGGACCAGGTGGCTGCGATCCGGTATCCCCAGATCAAGTTGAGCACCCCTTCCGGCGAAGGTGTGTTGGCAATGGTGCGCCAGAGAGGCGATTTGCAGTACTGGGTCGCTTCCGGCAAGCAAGTGCTGTTGCTGCGCGACGGGCTTGCGGTTCGCAGCGTCGGCCTTGGCTTGGGCGGCGAGCTGGACGGCACTCGTTTTGCCGCCGTTTCACCCTTCAAGCAAGGGCTCCACCGGTTGCCCGATGGCTACAGCAGCCAGCGCTTTATCGATCTTTATCAAGGCTACGAAACGGGTGTGGTGTTGAACAGCCGCTTTACGCGCCAGCCCATGGAAACCATCAGGATTCTGGACAAGGAATACGCTTTGCTGCGTGTCGATGAGCATATTGATGCACCGGCTATTGGCCTGCACGCGACCAATCATTACTGGGTCAATCCGGACAACGGTTTCATCCTGCAGAGTGAGCAACAGCTGACGAAGCAACTGCGGGTGAAGATCGTTCGGTTAACCGCTGAGCGTGAGGTCGTCCGTTGAAGTTTTCCGCCGTGTTATGGACGAGCCTGCTGTTGATCAGCAGCAGTGTGAGTGCGGCAGCGGTTTCCGTCAGTGGTGATGTGCGCAACCCCGGGGCCGTCGACTTGCCATCCGGGGCGCGCGTACTGGACGTGATCCGTTCCGCGCAACCCAATCCTGAAAGCTACTGGCTGGCCGCCGCCTGGTTACGCCGGCCATTGCTCGACGAGCAGACTCGGCTCAAGGCCGGTGTCCTGTTCGATTTGAAGGTACTGCAACGAACCGCTTTGCTCTTCGAACAAACCCAACGGTCTGCATTGGCGTTGCGGATGTACGAGCAAGTCAGCCGCATGCCGGTCACGGGACGCCAGGTTGCCATTCTCGACCCGGTCGCAATCGAGGTCGGGTTCGCGCGCAACTTCCGCCTCGATGACGGCGACAGCCTGATCTATCCGTCGCGACCCAGTGTGGTCGAGGTATTGGGCGCAGTGGCAGAACCGTGCCGGCTCGAACATCGCGCGATGCAACAGGCGCGGGAATACCTGCAGTCGTGTCCACCGCTGGCTGACGCGGATACCGATTACCTCTGGCTCATTCAGCCCGATGGCGTCACCCGACGTGTCGGCATTGCTCCTTGGAATCGCGAGAGCGGTCAGGTACCTGCCGCCGGCAGCAAAATCCTGGTTCCCGTCAGAACCGATGATCTAAATCCGCCCATACCTGAACTGAATCAGCAGTTGGCTGAATTTCTTGCCACACAACTGGCTGAGGTGGTTCCTTGAGTTTACGTTTTGCAGCCGTGTTGTTATTGCCCTGTGGTCTGGCGCATGCCGAGCCACGCTTCACTCAAAATGATTTCGGCGGAGTGGGCCTGTTGCAGACGCCGACGGCGCGCATGGCCCCTGCGGGCGAGTTGAGCGTGAATGCCAGTCGCACAGACCCGTACAGTCGCTACAGCATTTCTCTGCAGCCTTTCGATTGGCTCGAAGGCTCGTTCCGTTACACCGCGATCACCAATCGCAAGTACGGCCCCGAGTCGCTCAGTGGCGACCAGAGCTATAAAGACAAGGCCGTGGACGTCAAGGTACGCCTGTGGCAAGAAAGCCACTGGGCTCCCGAGCTGGCGTTGGGTTTCCGCGACGTGGGCGGGACCGGTCTGTTCTCCAGCGAATTCCTGGTTGCCAACAAACGTTATGACGACTTCGATTTCAGCGCCGGCGTGGCTTGGGGTTACCTGGGCAACCGGGGCGATTTCGATAACCCGGCCGGTTGGGTCGACGATCGGTTCAAGACCCGGCCAGACAGCGACGGAACCGGTGACGTCAATACCAATGCCTATTTCCGCGGGCGACCTTCACTGTTTGGCGGCGTGAGCTACCAGACTCCGTGGGACCCGCTCAGCCTCAAACTCGAATATGAAGGCAACGATTACAAGAATGAGCCAAAGGACAATCAGATCAAGCAGGACTCGCCGATCAACATCGGCGCGGTTTTCAAGCTGACTGATTCGGTGGACCTCAGCGCAGGTTGGGAGCGCGGCAACACCGCGATGTTCGGCATCACGTTGCACACCAACTTCGTCAGCCGCAAGGCGCCGGCCAAGACCTATGACCCACCGGCAGAACGGCTTCCCGCACAGGCTCCCGCTACCGCGCCGGACCAGGTCAACTGGGCCGATGTGTCCCATCGCTTGCAGAAAAATGCCGGCTACAACGTCGAGCGCATTACCCAGCGTGGCCCGGAGTTGTTTGTATACGGCGAGCAGACGAATTATTTCCACTCGGCAAAAGCCGTCGGTCGCGCCAGCCGGATTCTGGACAACAGCGTCAACGACGACATCGACTGGTTCACTTTGGTGAACAAGCGCTACGACATGCCTTTGGAAGAAACCAGCGTGCCGCGCGAGACGTTTCGCGAAGTGGTCAACAATGAGGAACCACTGCAAAGTCTGCACCGCACGACGGAGGTCAATGCCGCGATGCCGCACACGGAAACGACGCTATACACGCAGGCGCGCGATCCGTTCAACTATGGCATCGGGTTGGGCTACAAGCAGAACATCGGTGGTCCTGACGGGTTGCTCTATCAATTGACTGCCGATGCGGATGCCGAGTATCGCTTCACGCGCAATACCTGGTGGAGCGGCCTGCTCAGTGTCAATCTGGTGAACAACTACGACCACTTTACCTACGACGCACCCAGTGGTTTGCCGCGAGTGCGCACTGACCTGCGCGAGTATCTGACGACGTCCGACGTGACCATGCCCACCTTCCAGTTAAACCATGCCAAACAGCTGGACAAGGATTTGTATGGGATGGTTTACGGCGGTTATCTGGAATCGATGTTTGCCGGCGTCGGTGGCGAAGTGTTGTTCCGTCCGGCGGGGCAGCGGTGGTCTGTCGGTGCGGACCTGAACTTTGTTCGCCAACGCAATTTTGACCAGGGTTTCGGCCTGCGTGACTACTCGACCGTTACCGGCCACGTCACAGGTTATACCGACTTGCCTTTCGATACCCAAGCGGCTGTTAGCGTCGGACGTTACCTGGCGCGGGACTGGGGGGGCACGGTCGACCTGTCACGGGAATTCGCCAATGGCGTGCGGTTTGGCGCCTGGGTCACACTGACCACCGCGACCAGTGCGGAGTACGGCGAAGGCAGTTTCGACAAGGGTATTTACATGTCCATTCCGTTCGACGAGATGATGAGCATGTCGACCATGCGCCGCGCCAACATCGTTTGGTCGCCATTGACCCGGGATGGTGGTGCGAGACTCAATCGCAGTTACTCGTTGCAGGCGATGACCGACAGCCGTGACAGTGATCTGTTCTATCGTAACTTCGAGAAAATCACGGAGTGACCACAGGCGATCTACAGGGCGACAAGCGCTGTAGATCGCTTCACGTTCTACCGCAAGCGAACGTGTGTAAGGTGGTTGTACCGTGAGCAGCAAACATCGCAGCGTTCGTTGCGATTCCCACCCCTTGGAACACCCCTCGACCGACCGCGCCCGGAGCTGAAATGAGCTCCGGGGTGCTTTGACGTGGCAGGTTGATGAGGGGCAGAACCCGAATCTTGCCCACGAAAAAGGGGACTTGCGTCCCCTTGATGTTTGCCTGCTTCTGACTATCCAGCCATCAGTAGATGTCTTTAGACAGTAAGGTGAAGGGTGTCTTTACCAGGATTTTCAGATCCAGCCACAATGACCAGTTGTTGATGTACTTGAGGTCGATCTCGACGCGTTTCTGCATCTTGTCGATGGTGTCGGTTTCGCCGCGGCAACCGTTGATTTGAGCCAGCCCGGTGATACCCGGTTTGATTCGGTGGCGGGCCATGTAGGCGAGGATCTTGCCGGAGTAGAAGTCATTATGCGCAATGGCGTGCGGACGTGGCCCGACAAGTGCCATATGGCCTTGCAACACATTGAACAGTTGCGGCAATTCATCGATTGAGGTTCGACGGATAAAGCGCCCGACGGCTGTTATCCGTGAGTCATTTCGACTGGCCTGTTTGACTTCCGCATCGTCGTGAACGCGCATCGAACGGAACTTCCAGACCTGGATAACCTTGCCGTTCCAGCCATGCCGATCCTGTTTGAAAAACACCGGACCGTGAGAGGTGAGCTTGACGGCCAGACCGATGGCCAGCAGTAGTGGGCTTAGAACGACAATTGCCATCAACGCCACGCATTTATCGAGCAGGCTTTTACTCAGTGCGGCGGTGGGTTGGCTGGTCAGCGGGCTTTCATTCAGATGGATTGCCGGAAGACCGTCCACATCGCTGACCGAGTGATTGAGCAGGGTCAGGCTGTTCAAGTCCGGGACCCACACCACATCTACGTGGGCATCCAGCAAATCGCCATACATGGCTTCGATTTGTACCGCTTCACTCAAGGGCAGTGTGATGTACAGGCGTCGAATGTCATGGGTTTTGATCAGCGCCAACAATTCCTCTTGCGGGCCTACGATAGGTGGTGCACTCGCCGCCAATCGGGAGGTGGCATCGGAGCTTACCAGGCCAACCAGTGGGAAATGCTCGAGGGTGCGAAGCTTGTTGGCCAGTCCCAATGCCAGCTCACCAGTTCCGACGATCAGCGTTCTACGCTCTCTTTGAAGTGACCGTTGGTAGTACTTCGAAAAACCCTGCAGAGGAACGTACAACAGCGCTTGTCCAACATAGCTGCCGATAGCCCAAACCAGAATGATCTGGCGGGAAAACAGTTCATTGGCCTTACAAAGGAAGGCGACAATAGCCAGTGCCGCCAACGTCATTGACCAACCCATCAACAGTCTGATCAACCCCTCCAGGTAATTGTCTTTCTTGGCATAGACACCACACCATGTATAAGCGGGAACCGATGCAAGTACGGTCAATGTTGCGCATACTCGATAATAAAACTCTACCGCTCCTGTTTGGTAATAAACCAATGAAAATAACAGGGCAACAGCAAAGCCCTGGCCAACTACCCACTGTCCCCAGAAGGTCAATCCTTTGAGAGTGGTATTTCGATTGATACGAAGACTGTTAACCATGCGATATCCCCAAAATACGTCCATTTGCGTGTCGACAGACAAGAGCTAAGTTGATCTGGCAGCGTTATTATTCTTATAAGAGGGCCATGCGTTGACGAGCTGAAACGCCAAGGGGCGGCGCTGTCGTCAGTCAATAGATTAAGTTATCGATGCGATGACTGTCTGACGACTTCTAACGACGCGGTAGTGCCGAAGTCCAATATTGCGGGGAGGCAGGGTGTGTTAGAAAAGGTCGATAATTTTGATGGGTGGGGCGTGTCTTAAGGGAGGGAATGGTAGGTAACAAAGTTGGGGGTGTGCGTTTTTTATTGTTGTAGCGCACTGCCGTTGTGACCGTGTTAGTTGCTCAGGTCAGGCTTTTTCCGCGGACTATTTTTTGTATCAGGCAATACCCACGATTTCTGACTGCACGGAAAAGACGTTCGCCATTTGTGGCGCTTTTGAATTTTTCCTGAAGTCGGCTCAGACACATTTCGAGACCGCGATAGTGTTCCGGCTCTCTGCCGATACTGCGGATAAGATCGTCTTTGCTGACCACGCGATCATCATGGTGCAGCATCTTCTTGAGTAATGTGGCCTCCAGGCCAGTCAAGACAATCTCTATGTCATCCTTGATCAACGCGCCACTGCCATTACTGAATCGCCAGGTTTGAGCCAGAGGAGTGCGCGGCTCGACCAGATTGGAGGGGAATTCCCTAGTGGCGTCCTTGGGTTCGATTGCGATAGAGGTGATGTTGTTAATTAGAGGGCTGGGTTGAGCCGCTTGCCACTCGGACTTGAATGTCGAAAGAATGCGCTGTGTATCATGCTTGATAACAGGCGAGATCATTCTGTCCACGTGCGGGAAAATAAACTCCATAAGCTTAGGGGCGGAGGAAGGTGGGGCCACGCCTTCTACAAACATCTTGGCTTGTGACGTACCGAACGAGTTATATCGCTTGCTGGAGAGTAACGTCTCCAGTTCCAACTGTAGCGCGGGACTATGAGTGACTACTACAAAGTATTTTCTCGGGAGGTTTGTACCGCTTTCCATGTCTCTCTCCTGAATTGCACGCCTGGGTATTGGTTTAAAGGTTGTCGGCAGGGGAGTAATGGCTCCCTTGGAAATAATCGAAGGGCAAGGCTCGCGCCAATACATGGCTTGCAGCATGCTCTACTCTGTCCGCAATAAAGCTGACTTTGGTATTGTGAGCCTGCAGGGTCATACGCTCGTAGAGTCGATTGAATAGTTCCGGGTTGCCCGTGAGTTTGAGGCTCAAGTCTAAGGTGGAAACAGAGATCTTTATATAGTCGAATAGATTCAGGGTTGTAAAGATCTCGATACTTTCGTCGTGAATGTTGAAACCGTCGAATGCGATTTCGATACCGTGATCTTTCAATAGATACACGTTATGGATGATTTTCTTTTTGTCGGTAAAGTTGACCGCCGGAAAAGGTAGCTCATTGAGTGCGACCACCAGTGTCTGACCAAATCCGCGCAGGGCCTCGTTGCACTGGATCAGTTCTTCGGTGAGGGCAGCATTAATGAGCGCTGACTGTTCGATACAAACGAATCGGCGACTCAAATACTTGTTTTCGCTAGAGGCGTTGCGCTCTTTTAATGAGAAGGCAATCAGCCGAGTGTGCATCAGTGCTTCACTGTAGATGCTGCTCATCTGATGCGTTGCTGGTGCGTAAGATGCAAGAGTGGACAGGAACTGGCTGTCGTCGGTTTTTACTCTGATCTCGCTGCCAAATGGGCGGTCATCGCGTGTAAGAATCAGTTGCCGAGACAAATACTGATTTGCACGGTCGAAGCGAGGCACGCATTCGGTTGCGTTCATAATGCAATAACTCCGTTGCATAAATAATCAGGTGGAAGAAATCAAACCCCTGATTAAGCGATATCCATACCCGCGAATACTTTGAATGGCGTTGGTGCCATACATGCCTTTTATTTTGCCGCGAAGGCGGCTGATCGATTTTTCCAAGGCTCTCGGGTCATAAAAATTAATATTGAGGCCCATGGCTCTGGCGATTTCGTCATGGCTCAATATATGGTTTTTCGTTTCAGAAAAAGCTTCAAGAATTTTCATTTCTGCAAACGATACATCAAGTTTTTTATCATCTCCGATGAGGCACATACGCGTGGGGTCGAGAAGCAGGTTGTCCTTTGACTGCCATTCCTGACTACCAAAAAAATCGGAAAATACCTGGACGTTATCGTCAGGAGCGCTGCTGAATTTTACGCAGTAATCCGCACCGGCAAGATAGTACTTCATCTTGTTGTAAGTGCCTGATCCGGTGATCGCTGCAAAAATTATTGACGCCATATTGTTGGCGCGCAGACCTTCGATCAATGCAATGCTTTCAATGAACGCCTGAGGGTTGTCAACGACGATAAAGACCGCTCGATACAACTCCGGGTGCATATTCCTATTGAATGAGTTGCTGTAGCACGTTGCATCGACGGGTACTTCATTGCCTGCGTGACTGGCGACTAACTCACGGAAATCCTCAGCTGACATATGGGTCCGCCCAATGGTGAGAATCCCTGTCTGCTCCCTTGCGTGGTTGTGGTTTGAGGTCGTTTTGTTACCTGTAAGCATCATGCTTTGACTCGGCTGGGTGCTGACGTTTGGATGTTAAAGCACCGATTCTCATTTGTGACTGACAATTGGTAACATTTCACCGGAATTTGAAGTGGTCGACACGGTTTTTCTAACATTGTTGATGAATCTGACGTGATCGTTTGCTCTCCAGAGGAATGGAGCGCTCAATTATCTGAGACACTCCGGACGATATGAGAGCATAGCATTATGCCATCTTTTTTCCCGATATCCCGGTTTCACGAACCCATAGGCTGTACGTGTGGCTGGCGCTTGTATCGTTTTTTGTTTTCTATCGAAAGTTCACCAAGCCTTGAAAATCTGTTGTCGATTGAGGGGGCTCATGCAGTTTCGGAGAGCGATATATCCTTTAATAACTTGTATATAACTTCTTGATTACAGCTGCGGAGGCTGGACATTTAATAACAAGCGGTTCTAATGCGCGGCTTGATGCGTTTTACTATTTCTTTCGCCTAATGTTCGAATGGTCAACAGACCTTGCACGCGAGAGTCGCGAGGGTCTACACGGGGGGTTAATGGATTTTTGGACTACGGTAACGGTTTTGATTTTAGGGGCAGTCGAGGGGCTCACGGAGTTTCTGCCCATATCAAGTACCGGGCACCAGATTATTGTCGCGGACTTGCTCGATTTCGGCGGTGAGCGAGCAATGGCCTTTAACATCATTATCCAACTAGGGGCGATCCTGGCGGTCGTCTGGGAGTTCCGGCGCAAGATCCTCGAAATCGTTAGTGGATTGCCGACCCAGCGTAATGCGCAACGGTTTACCTTGAATCTATTGATTGGATTTATGCCTGCCGTTGTCCTCGGAGTACTGTTCGCCGATAAAATTCACGAATACCTGTTCAACCCGATAACCGTAGCGGTGGCGCTGGTCTTGGGTGGCATCGTCATGTTGTGGGCTGAGCGACGCGTCCATGTGGTGTACGTCGACCACGTCGACGATATGCGCTGGACCGACGCCCTCAAAGTCGGTTTTGCGCAATGCCTGGCGATGATACCGGGCACTTCGCGCTCGGGATCGACCATTATCGGCGGGCTGCTGTTTGGTCTGTCACGCAAGGCCGCGACCGAGTTCTCGTTCTTTCTGGCGATGCCAACCATGGTTGGCGCCGCCGTTTACTCCGGATACAAATACCGAGACCTGTTCCAGGCCGGCGACTTGCCAGTCTTCGCCTTGGGCTTCGTGACAGCGTTCGTGTTCGCCATGCTCGCGGTACGCGGTTTGCTGAAGTTCATCGCCAGCCACAGCTACGCCGCATTCGCTTGGTATCGAATTGCATTCGGTTTGCTGATTTTGGCAACGTGGGTATTCGGTTGGGTCAACTGGACTGAAGCGGCGGCGCTCTGAACACCGGCACCAGGTTGCGTGAGCTGGAACCTGGTGCTCAATCAGCGCTTAACGCCCTTCAAGCAACTGCGCCGCCTGATCCAGCAAGGCCAACGGATCTTTGGCCTTGTGGATATCCACGGACAACAGCTGCCGAAATTTGCGCGCCCCTGGAAAACCGGTGCCAAGCCCCAACACATGTCGCGTGATGTGGTGCATCGAACCGCCCGCAGCGATGTGCGCGGCGATGTAAGGCCTCAATTGCGCGAGTGCTTCGGCGCGAGTGACCACCGGCGCGGTGCTGCCGAACAACTGCTGATCCACTTCAGCCATCACATAAGGATTGTGATAAGCCTCGCGGCCGAGCATCACGCCGTCGAACGTCTGCAAATGCTCACGGCAGGCTTCCAGCGTCTTGATCCCGCCGTTGAGAATAATCTCCAGCTCCGGGAAATCCGCCTTCAACCGCGCCGCCACGTCATAACGCAGCGGTGGAATGTCACGGTTCTCCTTCGGCGACAACCCCTCCAGAATCGCGATCCGCGCATGCACGGTAAAACTCGTGCACCCGGCCTCGCGAACCGTGCCGACGAAATCACACAACTCCTCGTAGCTGTCACGCCCATTGATGCCGATGCGGTGCTTCACCGTCACCGGAATCGACACCGCATCGCGCATTGCCTTCACACAATCGGCCACCAACTGCGGATGCCCCATCAGGCATGCGCCGATCATGTTGTTCTGCACCCGATCACTCGGGCAACCGACATTCAGGTTCACCTCGTCGTAGCCGTGCTCCTGCGCCATGCGTGCACACGCGGCCAGGTCCAGCGGGACGCTACCACCAAGCTGCAAGGCAAGCGGGTGCTCGGCCTCGTCATGGCGCAGGAAACGCTCGTGATCGCCATTGAGCAAGGCACCGGTGGTGACCATTTCGGTGTAGAGCAGGGCATTTCTCGACAGCAGGCGCAGGAAGAAGCGGCAATGGCGGTCCGTCCAATCCATCATCGGCGCGACGGAGAACCTA
Source organism: Pseudomonas sp. NFX98 (assembly GCF_047784845.1). Lineage (NCBI taxonomy): Bacteria > Pseudomonadati > Pseudomonadota > Gammaproteobacteria > Pseudomonadales > Pseudomonadaceae > Pseudomonas > Pseudomonas sp. NFX98. Next base: position 176,898 of record NZ_JBLNNF010000013.1, read on the forward strand.
CGGGACAGCGGGGCAGGTGTTGCGGTAGCTACGGACATTGGGGATCTGGAATCGGTGAGGCTGGGAAGCGGGGGAGTTTAACAGGATTGGACTTTTGAGGTTTGGACAGGTCCAGGGACATTGATCGCGCGATTGATTTCAGAAGCCTTCCTACCTGAACCAACGCTGTCGCCCAGCAAAGTTTCATATTCCCCGCCTGACCAGAGGCCTACGATGAGTACACAGGATCAAGCCACCGCGCCCCCACCCACAGGAACAAAAAAATGCTCTCAAACCTCATCAAAGTCGCATTGATCGCCGGTGCTGTGCTGTTGAGCGCCTGTTCGGGTGTGAGTACCGATCACCGTTATGCGGATGACGCCCAGTTCTCTAATGGATTCGGGCCGGGGCCGACCAATAACAACCCCAATAAACTGAATTTCCATGGCAGTGCGCTCGGCAACAGCTTCGGTGAGTACAGTTCCGGCCTGTTGCACGACGACTGAGTCCCGAACGAAAACAAAAAAGGCGCTCCTGTAGAGGGGCGCTTTTTTTGCTGTTCGCAGGCGTCTCGTTACTTGACCTCAGGCACCGCCAACCACTGGCCTAAAACCTTCTGATAATTCCCCGTCACCTTGGCCAAATGCAGCCACTGATCGACATACAACTTCCAGGTCATGTCATCCCGAGGCAACAGATAGGCCTTCTCGCCGTACTGCATGTATTGCGTCGGATTGACCGCACACAGCCCCGGTTTTTGCTTTTGTTGATACAGCGCTTCCGACGCATCCGTGATCATCACGTCCGCTTTCTTGTCGAGCAGTTCCTGAAAAATGGTCACGTTATCGTGCAGTTGCAATTGCGCCTTGGGCAGGAAGGCGTGAACGAAGGCTTCATTGGTGCCGCCAGCCGGTTCGACCAGCCGAACCGAGGGTTGGTTGATCTGGTCGATGGTCCGGTACAGCGCCTGGTTTTCGCAACGCACCAGCGGAATCTTGCCGTCGACGTCCAGGGTGGTGCTGAAGAACGCTTTTTTCTGCCGTTCCAGTGTGACCGAGATTCCGCCCATGCCGATGTCGCACTTGCCCGCGAGCATGTCGGGCATCAGGGTTTTCCAGGTGGTCGGCACCCATTCCACCTTGACGCCAAGACTGTCGGCCAAGGCGCGGGCCATCGAGATATCGATGCCGGAATATTCGCCGTCTTCGGCTTTGAAGGTGTAGGGCTTGTAGTCACCCGTGGTGCAAACCCGCAGCTGGCCTTGTTGAATGACGCTGTCCAGATGCGATGGGCTTTCCTGAGCCTGGGCGCCAAACGACAGGGCGATCAGGCCACCGAGCATCAAGGTGCTTTTAATATTTTTCATTGTTATCGGGCTTTTGTGATGGAGTGGCTTGGAGGAGGGAGTGTAGTGAAAACTTTCAGGGACTTAAAAGTGAGCGAGCATTACTGTCCGCCCATCTCCGGACTCAGTGTCCCCAGCCACGCCACCAATCCGACAATCAAAACCGCTGCAACCAGTTCCATCATCACGCTGCGATGTAACGCATTCGCCGCGACTCGGTGTTGACCATCGCGCAATGATCGCTCCAGAAACGGTCCCAAGTGGAAGCGGTTCAGCGCGGCGAGTACGAGCATGCCGGCAAACAGCGCGACTTTGATAAACAGCAAAATCCCGTAGGCGCTGAGAAATACTTCGTCGACTTTCGGCCCGGCGATGAAGAGGTAGTTCACAACACCGGTCACTGCGATGACCGCCACAATCAGTGCGCCTACAGATTCAAACCGGCTGACGGCACGAGCGAGCAGACGGATGCGTTTCTCGGTTTGCAAGACGTTGGTTTGTGACATCAAGGCAAACGCGACCAGCGCACCCAGCCAGGCGCCCGCGGCCAGCAGGTGCAAAATGTCCGCGGTGAAATGCCAGATGCCTTCGTCCATTGCGCCGTGGCCAGTCCACGCCAGAGAGGCGAGGGCGACACCGCCAGCTAAAGCCGTCAGCACTAATCCAACAGTCGGAGCGCGAGGGTGGATCAGCATCGCCAGCCCAGCGACGAGCAGCGCGATGATCCGAATCGTCCAGGCCGAGCCTGCGTCCGTTTCCAACACCATCATTTCAATGTGCGGACGCAGTTGGGCAAGGTTCGACTCGCCGCTCATGTTGCTGACCATCAGCAGCATGCCAACGACGGATAGCACCATTGCGAGCACGGTCGTCGCCCCCAGCAATGATCGAAACGGTAGTACTGCCCCTGAAACCCGCTCCGGCCCTCTGAGGCTGTACAGACCAAACAACGCCACGCCAAACAACAGCAGCAAATCCACATACAACGCAAATCGCAGGACGATGTTGGCTGAGTCGCTCATCACTCACTTCACTTTGAAAGTAACGTTGCCGGTGATCGGGTGGGTGTCCGACGACACGGCGCGCCACTCCACTTTGTAGGTGCCAGCGGGCAGAGGCGATAGCGGGGTGATGAGCATGGTTTTCGGGTCGCTGCCGCCGCTGACTTTGGCTTTCATGGGCATGGGCGAGTGGGCCATGCCGGGCATTTCGGTCATGGCCAGTTTTGCACCGGAAAACTGCGTCACCAGGTTTTCGGAAAAGTGCAGTTCGATGGTGCTCGGTGCTGCACCCTGCGCACCTTCGGTGGGGCTGGAAGACAGCAGCTTCGGATGGGCTTGAGCGAGACCGCTCAGCAGCAGCCAGGTAGACAACAACACAGATATAACAGTGATTTTGATGGTGCGCATGCAAGGCCTCTCGCCGCTCAATGCGGCTGATTTTTTAGTGTTTGGGTTAACGGGTTCAGAACCACATCCGTACGCCGAGAACCAGGCGCGCCTCGCTGCGGTCCTCGCCTTCTGTGGCGGCGTAATCGGCGGTTTTGCCGTAGGTGCGGTTCCAGGTCACGCCAATGTACGGCGCAAATTCCCGGCGGATTTCGTAGCGCAGGCGCAGGCCGGCTTCGCTGTTGGACAGGCCGGAGCCGATCCCCCGTTGTGGATCGTTTTTGCCGTAGAAGTTGAGCTCGGCGGTGGGCTGCAGGATGAGTCGGTTGGTCAGCAGGATGTCGTAGTCACCCTCCAGTCGCGCGGCGCTCTGGCCGCCTTCGCCAATGAACGCCGTGGCCTCGGCTTCGAAGTTGTACAGCACCATGCCTTGCACGCCGAACGCGGCCCAGGTTTGCGGGGCGCCGGGTTTGAAGTCCTGACGAATGCCGCTGACCACGTCCCACCATGGGCTGATCGCGTGGCCCCACAGCGCCTGGATTTCGGCGTCTTCAGTCTTGCCGTTGGTGCGCTCGCCTTCGGAGCGCATCCACAGGCGATCGATGTCGCCGCCGATCCAGCCGGACAGATCCCAGGCCAGGGTGCTGCCGTCGTCGGCGTCCTGCCATTCGAGTTTGTCCGCAAGGAAGAATGAGTTGAGTGCGCTGTCATGCACACGGTGCCCGGCCGGGTCGACATAAATGGCGGCTCGGTCCGCATCGGTCAACGATGGAATGGGCGTACGACTTTCAGTCGGCGCCGCGGGCTGCATCTGGCCCTCGTCCATGCTTTGCATCTGGCCATGGTCCATTCCTGTCATCTGGCTGTGATCCATGCCCTGCATGTCGTCAGTGGCTGCGATGGCGAAAGAAAACGGCAGGCCGGTAAGGACGGCCATGGCAACGGAGGTGAATCTGATCATGGTTGGCGCCTCATTCTTCCACGCGAACTTCACGGAACATGCCCATTTCCATGTGGTACAGGAGATGGCAGTGATAGGCCCAGCGACCGAGCGCATCGGCGGTAACCCGATAATTGCGGCGTGAGCCCGGTGGCATGTCGATGGTGTGTTTGCGCACCATGAAGTCGCCGTTCTCGTCTTCGAGATCGCTCCACATGCCGTGCAGATGGATGGGGTGCATCATCATCGTGTCGTTGACCAGGACCACCCGGACGCGCTCGCCATACTTGAGGCGCAGCGGCTCGGCGTCGGAAAACTTCACGCCGTTGAACGACCAGGCGAATTTCTCCATGTGACCGGTGAGGTGCAGTTCGAGGGTGCGGCCCGGTTCGCGCCCGTCCGGGTCGTCGAAGGTACTGCGCAGGTCGGAGTAGGTCAGGACTCGGCGGCCGTTGTTGCGCAGGCCGAGGCCGGGGTCGTCGAGTTTGGGTGAGGTGGACATGGCTTGCATGTCTACCAGCGGGTTGTCGTTTTCCGAATCGGGATGGGACTGCATGCCGGGCATGGTCATGTTGCTATGGTCCATGCCGGCCATGCTGCCGTGATCCATACCGCCCATGCCCATGTCATCCATGGTGACCAGCGGGCGCGGGTCCAGCGATGGCACTGGCGCCGACAATCCGGATCTCAACGCGAGAGTGCCGCGGGCATAACCGGTGCGGTCCATCGATTGGGCGAACAGGGTGTAGGCGGCTTCGCTCGGCTCGACAATCACGTCGAAGGTTTCCGCCACGGCGATTCGGAATTCGTCGACGGTTACCGGTTTTACGTGAAGACCATCGGCGGCGACCACGGTCATTTTCAGGCCCGGAATGCGCACGTCGAAGTAGGTCATGGCCGAGCCGTTGATGAAGCGCAGCCGCAGCTTTTCACCGGGGCGGAACACGCCGGTCCAGTTGGCGTCCGGCGCCTGGCCGTTCATGAAGTAGGTGTAGGTGGCGCCACTGACGTCGGCCAGGTCGGTGGGATTCATCTTCATTTCGGCCCACATCTTGCGATCGGCCACTGTCGCGCTCCAGCCCTTCTCGCTGATGTCGTCGATGAAATCGCCCACGGTGCGCTTGTTGTAGTTGTAGTAATCGGACTGTTTTTTCAGGGTCTTCATCAGGCTGGCCGGATCTTCGTCGGTCCAGTCGGTGAGCATCACCACGTAATCGCGGTCGTACTGGAACGGCTCCGGTTCCCTGGCATCAATCACCAGCGGCCCGTAGACGCCGGCCTGTTCCTGCAACCCTGAATGGCTGTGATACCAGTAGGTGCCGTTTTGCCGGACCTTGAATTGGTAGACGTACAAACCACCCGGCTCGATGCCTTTGAAACTCAAGCCCGGCACACCGTCCATGTTTGCCGGCAGCAGAATGCCGTGCCAGTGAATGGAGGTGCTGTCCTTGAGTGCGTTCTTCACCCGCAACGTGACCGTGTCACCTTCGCGCCAGCGCAGGAGCGGGCCGGGAAGGCTGCCGTTGATGGTCATCGCGGTGCGCGGGTTGCCGGTGAAGTTGACCGGGGTTTCACCGATGAACAGCTCGAAATCGCTGCCCGTCAGCACTTGCGGTTGGCCGGGGCTGCTGACAGCCCAGACCGGCGGTCGGCATAACCCGAGGCCGCCCAGCAAGCCGCCGGCGGCCAGGCCTTTGACGAAGGTGCGTCGTGAAGTGTTGGAGCGCATGCCGATTATCCCGTCCGTCAGCCTGGTGAACTTGTCGACGAGGCTAACGGGCGATGGCTTTCAGCAGGCTGAGGCGGGGATTACAGTTTTGACAGGTAGGGCGGTGGTTACTGGCGTTTAGTAGGCTTATCGGACGACGCCACGGTGCCGCTACCGCAATTAATGTACGAAGACGACTTCAGCCAGCGCTGATCCGGATAGTAGGAAAACAGCAGTTGGCCGTCCTTCATCGAGTCGATCAGCCGATGCGCAATCGCCGGCCGGACCGCCGGGCAGCCGAGGCTTCTGCCGATACGGCCGTTGGCGCGCGCCAAGACGGGACTGACGTACGGTGCACCGTGAATGACGATTGCCCGGTCAAAAGCGTTATCGTTGAAGCCCGGCTCCAGGCCTTCCATGCGCAATGAATAGCCGTTCTGGCCGCGGTAGCTTTCTTGCGTGCGGAACAAACCGATACTGGTGGCGAAACTTTCGTTCTGGTTGGAGAACCAGGTAGCCATGTTTTCGCCGCTGTTGCGGCCATGGGCGACGAGTTCGTGAAAGAGCAATTTGCGCTTTTTCAGGTCGAAAACCCACAGTCGTTGTTCAGTCGAGGGCAGGGAATAATCGATCACTGCTAGTCTCTGTGCCGGGACTGCGCCTTGGGCGCGAGTGCACTGGGTGGCGCGTACAGCCAGGGCGATGACTTTTGCATTGGCTTTTGGAGCGGCTTTGGCCAGCGCGACTTCCAGCGAATCGGCGTAGGCTGCGGGTATGCAGACCGACGTCAACAGCAGCGCTGTAAGTAGAAAGCCAAAGCGTTGTAACGACATAAGGTAAGTCTCATCAGGAATATATCGAGTCTAGCAGCGAGTGGAACGCTAGCCTTTTGATTTGCGGGAGATTAAGGATTATCCATGGGGCAATTAACAAGGTTATTCGTCATAAGCCGCGTATTTTTTATGGTCTTTCTGATCAGCGGCGCTGCTTTTGGTGAAAGTTCGCCGATCGTGCCGGCATCTCCGGAAACGACCGTTTTGTCTGCGGCGCCCGATGATGTCGTGGGCCAAGCAATCCAGGCAGTGCTCGAACCGCTGAAATCGGCGTTTCCACCGTTGCTCACTGCGCGCAAGCATCAGCGGGTGGATATCAGCCGGGTGGTCATGGATTTTTACTCGCACCGTAATTATCGCGCTGCGTGGACCAACGGACGCGATGTCACCCAGTTGCTCAAAAGCCTGAATGACACGCAAATCGATGGCCTGATCCCTGAGGACTATCGGATTCACGAACTGGCCCAGGCGCAATTGGCGATGCAGGCCACCGCGCCGACACCGACGCAATCGGCAGCCTTCGATATCGCGCTGACCCGCACCTACATCACTGCGCTGCTGCAATTACGACGCGGCAAAGTCGATCCGTCGCGGCTGGATTTTCACTGGAATTTCGACCCGGTCGGCGTTGATCCCCGTGAGGACGTGAACAGTTTCTTCACCGCCCTCGACGATCACGACGTGGCACGCGGGTTCGCCCAGGCTCCGCCGCAGGAAGCGGTTTACCGCAGCATGCGAGAGGCCTTGGCGCAGTTGCGCCAGGTACGCGATGCCGGCGGTTGGCCGAAAGTTACCGAAGGGCAATCGCTCAAGCCGGGGATGAACGGTACAGCAGTCGCGCAGTTGCGTGCCCGTTTGACGGCCGGTGGATACCTGGCCACTCCGAAAAGCAAGCGTAACGATTACGACGACAGCGTCATCGCGGCAGTGAAGAAGTATCAGACCGAGCAATACCTTGGCGCGGATGGCGTGGCGGGGGCGGCGACCCTGGCGGCGTTGAATGTGCCCGTTGAAGCGCGGATCGACCAGGTCCGGGTGAACATGGAGCGGGCGCGTTGGCTGCTGTACAAACTCCAGGGCACTTTTGTCGTGGTCGACATCGCCGGGTACAAGGTTGCGCTGTATCGCGACGGCCAGCCGATCTGGCGTTCCCGGGTGCAGGTCGGCAAGCCGTTTCGCAGTACGCCGGTGTTTCAGTCCGAAATTACCTACATCACGTTCAACCCCACCTGGACCGTGCCGCCGACGATTCTGGTCAAGGACATGCTGCCCAAGATTCAACAGAACCCGGACTACCTGGCCGCTAACCGGATCAGAGCCCTGGACCGGGAAGGACATGTGCTCGATCCGTCGGGCATCGACTGGTACAACGCGCGCGGTATCACGCTGCGTCAGGATGCCGGCCCCGAGAATTCGTTAGGGCAGGTGGTCATTCGATTCCCCAACGACTATGCGATTTATCTGCACGACACGCCGCATCGCGAGTTGTTTGCCAAGTCCATGCGCGCCACCAGTTCCGGCTGCATCCGGGTGGAAAACCCGCTGCAGTTGGTTGAACTGTTGTTCAACGACCCGGTGCGCTGGAACAGTGAAGGCATTCAAAAGCAGTTGGCCAACGGCAAGACCGAAAACATCAAGCTCCCGGTCAAGATTCCGGTGCTGCTGGCGTACTGGACGGTCGACTTGAGCAAAGAGGGAAGGGTGACGTTCAAGCCTGACGTTTACGGCTACGATTCTCCGGTACTTCGACAATTGAACCTGCCTTCAAAACTGCCCGCTTTGGAATTGCCGGGGGGAGAAAGCACGCTGGTCGTAACAGGACAGAGCAAGCCGTAGCAAGGGAGCGGCGGAATGCGTTTTCAGAGCAAAACTATTGTTCTGGAAACGGGTCAGAGATCATCGATCGACCGACATGGATAGGGAATTCGTTAATGGATGTTGCGCAAAAAAAGCCGTCACTCAGCACCGGGCCACTTCATGTGCGCGACCTGGATGAATGCCGCAACTCTGAAAAAGGCTCAGTGCTGATCATTGCCTCGGGGTCTTCCGCCAAAGACTTTCCGCTGCACAAGTACGCAGACGTTCCAATGATCACCATGAACGGTGCCATTTCGAAATTTATCGGGACAGGCATCAATCCGTTTTTCTATGTGTGCACCGATCAGGGTTTTTCCGAACAGCAACCCGAACTCTTCACAAAAGCCATGCGCCTCAGTGCGCGGGTAGCGTTGTGGGAAAAACATATCTGGCATACCTCGTTCAAGCCCCAGGGGGATCTGTATTTTTTGAGGCGGGCACCGAGACTTTCCTGGCGAGACCTGTTCAGGACGGATAAGGAACTGGTGAGAAATCGCAAGATCGGCAATGGACGCAATAAAACCCTTGGCTTCAGCAAGAACCTCAAGCGCGGCTTTTTTGATGCGCGGACGGTGGCCTACCTGGCCATACAGCTTGCCTATCACTTGGGGTTTAACAAGGTGTTCCTGGTCGGTGTCGATCTGGACCCATCGGTGAGTCGCTTTTACGAAACACCCGGAACGTTCATTTCTCCCTGCGTACTCGACGATCATTTTCATAAGAGAATCCTGCCGTCTTTCGCGATCCTGGCGAAAAGCGTCGTGAATGCGGATTTTCGGGTTTACAACGTGTCCAGCACGTCGAAGATTCCTGTCGATCTCGTCCCACGCGTGACGCTGGATGAACTCGATCGGCTGATCTGACGATCAAACCTGACTCAACTCCACCCGCAGAAACTCCACCAGTGCTCGTTGCAATCCGCTCAGTGCGCCCTCGCGGCTGATCAGTGCCACCTCTGTGGGTGGCAATGGCGGCAGGTCGGTACAAATGCTGTGCTCGGGCAGCACCGCTGAAGCAGGCAATACCGAAATACCCAATCCGCAGGCTACCGCCGCTTGAATCCCGGTCAGGCTGTGACTGCCAAACGCGACCCGCCACGGCCGTTGCGCCACGTCCAGCAGGCGGATGGCCCGTTGTCGATAAATGCAGCCCTGAGGAAACAGCGCCAGCGGCAACACGCCGTTGGCCGGGTCGGTCTGTGCACCTTTGACCCACACCAGCGCTTCCGGCCAGGCGGCCCAACACGGGCCGCTGTCCGGCTCGCGTTTGACCAGCGCAATGTCGATGTCACCGCTGGCGAGTTTCTGCTTGAGGTCGGTGCTCATGCCGCTGACGGTCTCCAGGCGTGCCTGAGGTTTTTCGCGGTTGAAGCCGGCGAGGATCATCGCCATGCGCCGGGCGTCGAAATCTTCCGGCACGCCGATGCGCAGGATTTCCAGGTCGACGTCGCTGGCCAGCGCTTCTACGGCCTCCGAGGACAACGCCAGCAAGCGACGCGCATAGTGAATCAGCATTTCGCCGTGCTCGGTGAGGTTGATGTTTTGCCCCGTGCGATCGCGCATCAGCAATGAATGCCCGACCAGTTCTTCGAGTTTGCGCACCTGTTGGCTCACGGTGGATTGAGTCCGGTGCACGCGCTCGGCCGCGCGGGTAAAGCTGCCTTCATCGACCACACAGACGAAGGTTTTGAGCAGTTCGAGATCGAGCATCGCGGGCACCTTTGATATTCATTTTTCAACTGAGGATTAGGTACTAATTTAATTTCACACTATCACTATTGACGCATAACCTGAAGGCCACACCTCAGAGGATTCCGCCATGACACTTAAAGACACCTCTCGCCCCGAATGGCTGACCTTCGATTGCTACGGCACGCTGATTCAATGGGATGAAGGCTTGAAAGCCGTGGTGGCCGAGATTTTGCGCGAAAAGGGCGAGCACAGCGTGGAGGTCGAGCGCCTGATCGAGGTCTACGACCGGCACGAGCATCGGCTGGAGCAGATTCCGCCGCATCGCTCGTTCCGCCAATTGAGCACCCTCGGTTTGCATCTGGCTCTGGAAGAGCTTGGCCTGGCCAGCGCGCCTGAAGACAGTCAGCGCCTGGCCGCGGCGATTCCGCGGATGCCGCCGTTTCCCGAAGTAATCGCGACCCTCGCGCAACTCAAGGAAATGGGCTTCAAGCTGTGCATCGTCTCCAACACCGACGACGACATCATTGCCGGCAATGTCGCGCAACTGGGCGGCCATATCGACAGGGTCATCACGGCCCAACAGGCCGGCGCCTACAAACCCGATCCGCGATTGTTCGACTATGCGCACGAACAACTTGGCGTCACCCGCGACCAAGTGGTGCACATCTGCGCCAGCCCGACACTGGACCACACCGCCGCCCGGGACATGCACTTTCGTTGCGTATGGATCGACCGTGGCACCGGTCGGCAATTGCTGCCGGATTACCGGCCCGATGCGATATTGAACACACTGGATCAGGTCGTGCCCTTGTTCACGTCCCTTGGCTGGTAACCCACGGAGGCATCGCCATGGCTCACACCCTTGCAGGCAGTTCGCGTCCCTCGATTTACGCCGGCCTCAATCTGGATTCGCCTGCTGTCATCACCGCTCGTATGGAGTTGGCGGCGTGTTTTCAACTGGCGGCGCGTCATGGTCTGGAGGAGGGCATCTGCAATCATTTTTCGGCCATGGTGCCGGGGCGCGATGATTTGTTTTTTGTGAACCCCTACGGCTACGCCTTCGAAGAAGTCACGGCTGACAAGCTGCTAGTCTGCGATTTCCATGGCCATGTGGTTCAGGGCGAAGGTCAGCCGGAGGCGACGGCGTTCTATATTCATGCGCGGCTTCATAAACAGTTGCCGCGCGTGAAAGTGGCGTTCCACACGCACATGCCGCACGCCACCGCGCTATGCCTGCTGCAAGGTCCACCGCTGTTGTGGCTGGGGCAGACGGCGTTGAAGTTTTACGGTCGCACGGCGGTGGACGAACACTACAATGGCCTGGCGCTTGATGAGTCCGAAGGCGATCGCATTGCCAGTGTGATGGGCAACGCCGACATCCTGTTCTTGAAGAATCACGGGGTGATCGTGGCCGGTCCCACTATCGCCGAAGCCTGGGATGATCTGTATTACCTGGAGCGTGCCGCCCAGGTCCAGTTGATGGCAATGGCGACCCAGCGAGAACTTCTGCCGGTGCCCCATGACATCGCCCAACGTTCCTATGAGCAGATGCGCCTGGGCGATGCCGAAAGTGCGCGGGCGCATCTGCACAGTGCGATGCGGCGGTTGCAGCGTTCTGACGGTTGAGGCGGATGGCGACCACGTGACATATGGCTGCCATTTGTTGGTAGTAACCCCGTAGACTTGGCGCACAAAACCAGGGGATTTGGGCCGCCGCCCATGCCTTGCCCTTTCAGGACGCGCTTTTTGCCTACACGCCAGTACGACCCCCACCACGCCCCTGGCGTCGCATTGAAACGCATACCGTTGCGCAAGGCAGCGGTATTGTTCATTGCCACGGTGTGCTTGTGCCTGTGCGCGTTGCTTTATCTGCAACTGGAGCAATCCCGGCGGCATGCCTTGAGCCAGGCCCAGGTCGCCTCGTCGAACCTGACGCGGGCCATGGCACAGCAAGCCGAAGACACGTTCATGCAGGCCGACCTGGTGCTGACCAGTCTGGTGGACTGGATTCAGGTCGATGGATTCGCTCCCTCCCTGAGAGCTCGCTTGCAGAGTACTTTCGCCCGAAGGGTGCAGGCGTTGAGTCAATTGCACGGCATCCTGCTGTTCGACCAGAAAGGCCAGTGGGTCGTGACCTCATTCGAGAATCTGCCTCGGGGACCGGGCGTGGCAGACCGCGAGTACTTCAAGTTTCACCAGCAAAACGTGTCGTCCGTGGCGCACATCGGCCCGGCGATTCGCAGTCGGGAAAATGGCGAGTGGATCATTCCGGTTTCCAAACGAGTGAACGACAAGAACGGCCAGTTCCAGGGCGTGTTGCTGGCCGGAATCAAAATGTCCTACTTCGACCAGTTCTTCAAAAGCTTCGACATTGATGACAACGGCTCGATGTTCCTCGGTTTGACCGACGGAACGCTGCTGGCGCGCCGGCCGTTCATGGAGTCGCAGATCGGCACGTCGTTGGCCCAGGGCGAAATCTTTCAGAACCTGCTGCCGCGAGCGCCATCAGGCAACGCGATCTTCACCTCGGTGGTGGATGGCGTTGTCCGTTTGCATGGCTATCGGCAGCTGGAGGCTTACCCGCTGGTGGTCTCGGCGGCATCGTCCCGGGATTCGATTCTGGCGCAATGGTACGACACGGCGTTTCGCTCCAGTGCCATCGTCGCGCTGGTGATGCTCGGCGTGGGCCTGTTCGGTTGGGTATTCATCCGTCAGGTGCGCGTCGGCGAACGGGTCGAGGCGGATTTGCGCAAGGCCCAGGAAGCGCTGGAGTTGATCGCCACCCACGACAGCCTGACCGGTCTGGCCAACCGGCGATTGTTCGAGCGGGCGCTGGATATCGAGTTCGGACGTGGCGCACGCCAGCACAGTGCGTTGAGCCTGATCATGCTCGATATCGATTACTTCAAGTGCTACAACGACACTTACGGCCATGTGGTGGGGGATCACTGCCTGGCTGAGGTTGCGCGGGCGGTCAAAGCCTGCTGCCATCGCAAGGCCGACCTGGCGGTGCGTTACGGTGGTGAAGAGTTTGCGGTGTTGCTCCCCGATACCGACATTCATGGCGCCATGACGATAGCCGAACATATCCGCCGCAGCGTCATGGACAAAAACATCAGCCACAGCGGTTCGCCCACCGGGTACGTCACGGTCAGCCTCGGCTGTTATTCGTTTATACCGACGGGGCGCGACAGCATGGAAGTGTTTATCCAGCGTGCGGACGCGGCGCTGTACCAGGCCAAGCATTCGGGGCGTAATCGCTCGGCCGTGCTGTCGATGGAGGGCGGCGTCCCGGCGCTGATGCGCTCGGATCGTTGAAGCGTTTCGCCCCGGTTGTATCACCCTCGAAACACCACAAACGGCCCGGCTGTCCGCCTGTCAAAAGTTGTCCTGTTGATCGTCTAGAGTTCCGTAAGCTCTGCCGAACCCGGCAGATCTCCCTTACGCACGGATGATCGCCAACATGCCGATAACCCAAGCATTGACAGCCGTTGCTCTAACCGTTGCAGCCTCCGCCGTTTTTCCGCTGACCAGTCACGCGCAATCGAAAATCACTGCCGAAGAGGCGCATGCAATCGGCGTGGATGCCTACGTTTATTTCTATCCGCTGCTGACCATGGACATCACCCGCCAGCAATTCACCAACATCGAACCGGGCAAGGAATTCGGTAAAGGTCCGATGAACATGTTTGTGAGCGTGCCGCAATATCCACCAGCAGATTTCAAAGGCGTGGTGCGCTCCAACTTCGACACGTTGTATTCCATTGCCTGGCTCGACTTGACCAAAGAACCGCTGGTAATCGCCGCGCCGGACACCGCCGGGCGTTTCTATTTGCTGCCTATGCTCGATATGTGGAGCGACGTGTTCGCCTCGCCGGGCTGGCGCACCACCGGCACCGACGCGGCGCAATTTCTGGTGACGCCACCGGGCTGGACCGGCACCGTGCCGGCAGGGATGAGTCACTTGCCGGCGCCAACACCCTTTGTCTGGATCATCGGCCGCACCAAGACGGATGGCGCAGCTGACTACGCGGCCGTGCACAAGATTCAGGCGGGCTATACCGTGACGCCGTTGTCGCGGTTGGGCAAAGAAGCGGAAGCGGTCAGTGTGAAAATCGATCCGGCCGTGGACATGAAAACCCCGCCCAAAGTCCAGGTCGATACGATGTCGGCCGGCAGCTACTTCGCCTATGCCGCCGAACTGCTGAAAGTGAACCCGCCGCACATCACCGATCAGCCGATGCTGGCGCAGATCAAGCGCATCGGCATTGAGCCCGGCAAGCCATTCAACCTGGATGCGCTGGACCCTGATGTAAAAGCGGCGCTTGCAACGGTGCCCAAGGACGCGCAAGCGCTGATGGCGTGGAAGTTGCCGACGCTGGCGCGGGTGGAGAACGGCTGGTCGATGAACACCGACACCATGGGGGTCTACGGCAACTATTACCTCAAGCGTGCGATCGTTGCCCAGGTAGGGCTCGGCGCCAACTTGCCCGAGGATGCGATTTATCCGTTGAACGTGGGCGACTCAAACGGCAAGGCGCTCGATGGCGTGAATAAATACGTGCTGCATTTCGACAAAGGGCAAGAGCCGCCGGTGAATGCGTTCTGGTCAGTCACGCTGTACGACCCTGAAGGTTTTCAGGTCGGTAATAAACTGGACCGTTTCGCGGTCAGCAGCTGGATGCCGTTCAAGACCAATGCCGATGGATCGCTTGATCTGTATTTCCAGAACGAAAGCCCCGGCAAGGAGCTTGAGGCCAATTGGCTGCCGGCGCCCAAAGGCCCGTTCAACCTGACCATGCGTTTGTATGGGCCTCGGGCCGAAGCAATGAACGGCAAGTGGAACCCGCCTGCGGTCAAACAGATGTAAAACTCAGGCAGTTAAAGGCAGCCAACGATGCTCACCATCGGCTGCCTTTACGCGTTCAGCTGCCCGTCCCGCCGCCAGCACCGCCGGTTCCACCACCCGCCGAACCGGTACCGCCACCTGCGCCCGAGCCACTGTTGCCGCCTGCACCACCCGCGCTGCCGCTTGAAGAACCCGTCGCGCCGCCATCCCCGGAATTGCCGCCAGAAGGCGCAGCGGGGGTATTGTCGGGCGGCATGACGGGGCCGCTGGTTGCACCGGACTTGGTGCCCGTCGCATCAGCGCCGTCGTTGGAGGCTGCAAACGAGGTCAAGGACGCCGCAGACAGCAATCCGGCCATCAACAGGGAGGTAATTTTGATGTTCATCATGGTACGTCTCCAAAGGTGAGTCGTTACCTGATGTTGGTGTAAAGGGCGGGGTGCTTGGTGCCGGCTGGATGACGAGCGGCACATTCCACGTTCAACCGAAAACCCTGCGGGAGCGAGCTTGCTCGCGATGAGGCCGGCACATTCAACATCTTCATCGATGGAACCACCGCTATCGCGAGCACGCTCGCTCCCACATTGGTTTGGCGTGTTAGCGACGAACGAGATCAGACAGCTTGAGTTCAAGACGCTTTACATCCGTCGGCCGACGCAACCACGGGCGGGCACTGAGGTCACAGTTTTTACACCCCGCCAAATGGAACGGTGGTCATGAAAAAGCTGCGAATTGCGACCTTCAACGTCAACGGCATGCGTGCCCGGTTGCCGAACCTGCTGGCCTGGCTTGAACGCGAGAAACCGGACATCGCCTGTCTGCAGGAGCTCAAATCGGTCGACAGCGCCTTTCCCGCTGCCGAGCTTGAGGCCATCGGCTACGGCGCGATCTGGCAGGGGCAGGCGTCGTGGAACGGGGTGGCGATTCTGGCGCGGGATGCGCAGCCGCTGGAGAGTCGGCGAGGGTTGCCGGGCGATGAAGGAGACAGTCACAGTCGATATTTGGAAGCCGCCGTGCATGGTGTGCTGGTGGGCTGCCTGTACCTGCCCAATGGCAACCCGCAGCCGGGGCCGAAATTCGATTACAAACTGGCCTGGTTCGAGCGGCTGATCCGCCATGCGCAGACGTTGCAGGGCAGCGATCACCCGGTGGTGCTGGCGGGCGACTACAACGTGGTTCCTACCGACATGGATATCTACAACCCGCGCTCCTGGCTCAAGGACGCCTTGCTGCAACCCGAGAGCCGCGCGTGCTACCAACGTTTGCTGGATCAGGGCTGGACCGATTCACTGCGCCACTTGTATCCCGAGGATCGGCTCTACACCTTCTGGGATTACTTTCGTCAGCACTGGCAGAAAAATTCCGGCTTGCGCATCGATCACCTGTTGCTCAACCCGGCCTTGAGCCCTTACTTGCAGGACGCCGGTGTTGATGCCTGGGTGCGCAACGAACCGCATGCCAGCGACCATGCGCCAACCTGGATTCAACTGGACTCGCGCAAACGCCGTTGATTGTTTTTGCGGGGCCATTGGCTAAATCAATTGTCGTGCGCAACGGTTCATCCCTTATACATAGCGGCCATTGGCGGAACGATCCGCAGCCGCCGTGCAAAAGGACTGAACGATGAGCGAGCCACGCCTGACCGACCGTGCGCTGTACCTGCGGCGCCTGGGCTTCGATGCGCCTCCGGCACCGACCCTGGAAACCTTGCTGCAGCTCCAATTGCGCCACACCGGAGCTTTCCCGTTTGAAAATCTCACCACACTGTCGGGCGAACCTGTGCTGATCGACCTGCCGTCGATAGAGCAGAAAGTCCTGCACAACGGGCGAGGCGGGTACTGCTACGAACTCAACTATCTGTACCTGATTTTGCTTCAGGAATTGGGATTCAACGCGCGTGGCATCAGCGGCCGCGTGGTCATGGGCCAGCCCGAAGGCGCATGGACCGCTCGCACCCATCGCTTGACCCTGGTGACACTGGACGGCGTGCGCTACATCACCGATGTCGGCTTCGGCGGCATGGTGCCCACCGCGCCACTATTGCTCGACAGCCCTGCCGAGCAATTCACGCCTCACGAACCCTATCGCATTGAACAGCACGAAGATGGCTACACACTCCGCGCAAAGGTCGGCGACGAATGGCGAGCGATGTACATCTTCGATCTGCAACGCCAGGAAGACATCGATTACAGCGTCGGCAACTGGTACGTCTCGACTCATCCGGAATCATCGTTCGCCAAGCAGTTGATGGTGGCGCGAACCGGGGAAGGTTGGCGGCGTACGCTCAACAACGGCAGTTTCGCGATCCATCGCATAGGCCATGAGAGCGAACGCCGGCAGGTGGACGATGTGCCGCAACTGATCGCCTTGCTGGAAAACGAGTTCGGCATTCGGGTGCCGCCCCATGCGACCTTGATGCACACACTTGAACGCTTGATCGAACCGCAATAGAAACAGCATCGTGCACACAAAAAAGGGGCAGATTGAAGCAATCTGCCCCTTTTTGCGTCAGTTCAGGGTTGTGCATCGGGTTCCATCACACGATGAATTTCTCTGAGGGCCTCCAACAATTTTTTCTCCAGGTTTTTCAGTTCGGGAACCGTGACCCCGGATTTGAGGTGCGCGGCAGAATTGGCCTCAGCGACTTTGCCATCGGCCAGCAACGCCCGGCGCAGAGTGTTGTTGATTGCGGTCTGGTAGCCGTAGCCCTCACTTTCGGCCAGCGCGCGTGCCGCCTCAATGACGACATCATCGAGCATGATGGTGATGCGGGTCTTGCCTTTGCTGGAGGCCACCGCCCCGCGCTTGGCGTTACTGAAGTCGTACTCGTCTTTCATGGGTCAAGCCTCCAGATACTGGCGCCGCTCGTTTTTGCTGGCGAGGCGCGCTGAAATGATTCGAACGAAATTCGGGTCACGGTAGGTGTACGCGACGACCAGCAAACGCCCTTTGTTATCCAGCCCCAGGGTGATCCAGCGTTGTTCATCATGGTGATCGTCCTGAAAGGTCAGGGCGCGCTCGTCATGGAACACCGGTTCTGTCTCGGCGAGGCTGATCCCTTGGTGCTTGAGTTTGTTGGCTGCGTTCTTTGCCTTGTGATACTGAATTTCGAATGGCTTCATTATGCATACTTTATATGTATATGGAAGGTGGCGATCACGACCGATGGTCGCCAGGAATTCAAAAGACTAGCGGGCGGGGGAGAATGGCTCGCGAGGATGTATTTCAAGGTTTTAGGTGCGATTGCGCACGATGGCAGACGGCTTGCATGACCAACCGTTCATAATTTGACGGGCAAGTTGTATACAACTCTATAGACATTTGTCCTGAGTCTTGCATACAGTGTGCGCATAACAAAAACCAGGGAACCCCCTAACATGAAAACGCCCCATGTTTCACACCAACGGCCAGAAGATGAAAATCTTGGTATCGGCGCGAATATGGCTTACGGCCTGCAACATGTTCTGACCATGTACGGCGGCATTGTCGCGGTGCCTTTGATCATTGGTCAGGCGGCCGGCCTCTCGCCGGCGGACATTGGATTGTTGATTGCTGCTTCATTGTTTGCGGGGGGGCTGGCGACGTTGCTGCAAACCCTGGGTCTACCGTTTTTCGGTTGTCAGTTGCCGCTGGTACAGGGCGTGTCATTTTCCGGCGTCGCGACCATGGTGGCGATTGTCAGCAGCGGTGGTGAGGGAGGGTTCCAGTCGATTCTGGGGGCGGTGATAGCGGCGTCCCTGATTGGATTGCTGATCACGCCGGTGTTCTCTCGAATCACCAAGTTCTTCCCACCGCTGGTCACGGGCATCGTGATCACCACCATCGGCCTGACGTTGATGCCGGTGGCCGCACGCTGGGCCATGGGCGGTAACAGCCATTCCCCAGAGTTCGGCAGCATGGCCAACATCGGCCTGGCCGCAATGACACTGGTGCTGGTGCTGCTGCTGAGCAAGATTGGCAGCGCGACCATCTCCCGTCTCTCGATCCTGCTGGCAATGGTCATCGGCACGATCGTCGCGGTGTTCCTGGGCATGGCGGATTTCTCATCCGTCAGCGAAGGTCCGATGTTCGGCTTCCCGACCCCGTTCCACTTCGGCATGCCGACCTTCCACTTCGCGGCAATCCTGTCGATGTGCATCGTGGTCATGGTGACGCTGGTGGAAACCTCGGCGGATATCCTGGCGGTCGGTGAAATCATCGAGACCAAGGTTGACTCCAAGCGTCTGGGCAATGGTCTGCGCGCCGACATGCTGTCGAGCATGATCGCGCCGATCTTTGGCTCCTTTACCCAGAGCGCCTTCGCCCAGAACGTAGGGCTGGTGGCGGTGACCGGGATCAAGAGCCGTTACGTGGTGGCTACCGGCGGTCTGTTCCTGGTGCTGCTCGGCCTGCTGCCGTTCATGGGCCGGGTCATCGCCGCCGTGCCGACCTCCGTTCTCGGTGGCGCCGGTATCGTGTTGTTCGGCACCGTCGCGGCCAGCGGCATTCGTACGCTATCGAAGGTCGACTACCGCAACAACGTCAACCTGATCATCGTGGCAACCTCGATCGGCTTCGGCATGATCCCGATCGCAGCACCGAACTTCTACGATCACTTCCCAAGCTGGTTCGCCACGATTTTCCATTCCGGCATCAGTTCGTCGGCGATCATGGCGATCGTGCTCAACCTGACCTTCAACCACCTCACGGCCGGTAACTCCGACCAGCAGTCGGTGTTTGCGGCGGGCACCGAGCGGGTCTTGCGTTATCAGGATCTGGCAGCGCTGCGCGAAGGGGATTACTTCAGCGACGGCAAGTTGCATGACTGTGATGGCAAGGAAATTCCGGTGGTTGAGGTGGACCACGGGCATGGCGAGCCACGGGCGGTGCATGCGAAAAGCAGTGAACATGTCTGACGTTTTAGGCGAATGAAAAAAGGCCGTTCTGTTGAATGACAGATCGGCCTTTTTGCATTCATGCAGTCTCTATTGTTCGCTTTGCGTCCAGCGCCCCATCAACGTGTTGGACGGCAGTTGTTCATCCAGCAGCTTTCTCGCCGTTTCCACCCCGGCCACCGGCAGCCCTTCAGGGTTCAGCAAGCCAATCTGCACCAGTACGCTGGCCTGATCCCAGTAGATGTGCTCGTGGTACAGCTTGTCCCCGCGGAACTTGATCACGCCCAGCATCGGAATCTCGACGTATTTTCCGGTGGGCGCCACGTTGGGCAGCATCCAGTCGATTTCGGTGCTGTGGGTGAAGCACATGATGAATTCATCGACGATCTGCAATGCGCCGATGGTGCGTGAGATCGGGATGAGCTTCATGTCAGGCGGGTTGCCATGGACAAAATGGTGTTGGTAGAAGCGGCTGAGTTGCTTGGCGCCGACGCCGCCGGTCATGGTCGGGATATGGTTGACGTAGGGCTCGGCGACCATGGTCGCCATGGTGGCCGGTACGTCGCGGGTCTCGAATTCGTGGCGGATGTGGTCTTCCCACAGGGCTGACAGGTTGAAGTGGGGGCCGATCTCGCGCTTGAGGGCGGCGATGCTGCGCTCATGGGCCATCAGCGAGGCCGGTTTGTCGTAGTGTGAACTCCCGGCCCGGGCGAAGGCGTGGTCGACGCCTGGGTACACGTAGATTTCGGCCCTGTCGTTGCCGGCCAGGTGTTGGCTGATCTGGGCGCGGGCGCTGGCGTCGCAGTAGCCATCGTTTTCGGCAAAATGCAGGACCAGGCGGCCCTTGAGGTTTTCCGATTCGTGCAGCAGGTGTTCGATGCCCATGCCGTAGTAGCCGACGGCGCAAGCCACATCGGTGCGCGTGGCGGTCAGCCAGGCCAGCTTGCCGCCCATGCAGAAGCCGACATAACCCAGGCCCGCGCTTTCGACTTCAGGCAGCGCACGCAGGGCGTTGAAACTGGCGTCGATGTCCGTGACCGCCTTGTCCACATCCAGGCGCTGAAACAGGTCGATCGCCGTCGCAAAATCGGCTTCGGTGTAGCCCAGGTCAATCCCCGGTTGCAGGCGCCAGAACAGATCCGGCACCAACGCCACATAGCCTTCCTCGGCATAGAAATCGGCCACGGCGCGCATGTTGGCGTTGATCCCGAAAATCTCCTGGCCGATCACTACCCCGGGGCCTTTGCCGCTGGCCGGCAGGGCCAGGTAACCGCTGAACGTGGCGTTGCTGTCCGTTGCCCGGATCTCAATCATCTTGCCCATGTCATCTACCTCATTCGGTTATCAGATTTATTGGCTGTCACGGTGTTGCTGGAACCACACGCGCGGCGACACGCCGCGGTCAGGCCCGAGAATCGAAAAGCCGCCATCCACCGGCACGTCGACACCGGTCATCCAGCCGGCACCGGCACTGCACAGAAACGCCACCACGCTGCCGATCTCATGACCCCGGCCGATGCGCCCGAGCGGATGAAAAGGCGCCCCGACCCGATCGGCCAGTTGCGGATCGTTGTCGCTGAACTCGGCGACGCTGGGCGACCAGGTCCAGGCCGGGGAAACGCTCAGCACGCGGATTTGCTCCGGGGCCAGGGTCATCGCCAGGTTTTTCGTCAGTTGCAGGATGCCGGCCTTGGACGCAGGGTAGAGCGCGCGCCCGGCCGCACCGAATTTGCCGCCGGTACTGCCGATGTTGATCACCACGCCGCCGCTGGGCAGGTGCACGGCGGCCTTCTGGGTAAAGATCGCCGCCGACACCAGGTTGACGTTGAGGGTTTTCAGCCACTGCGCGCGGTCCGACGCCAGTCCCTGATCGGCGTACAGGCACGCGTTGTTGACCAGAATGTCGAGCCTGCCGAAGCGGGCCAGCGTGGCAGCGATGCACGCGTCGATGTCTTCGTCGCGCTCCACATCGCAGGCGCAAAATCCGCAGTCCAGCGCTTGCGCCAATGCCAGACCACTGTCGGCGTTGCGCCCCACCAGCATCACCCGGGCACCCTCAGCCAACAGCTGCCGAGCGATGTCCAGACCCAGCCCTTGCGTGCTGCCGGTCACAATCGCCACTTTGCCTTCGAGCATCATGACAAGTCCTCCAGCGCTTCGTTGACGTGACTGATACGGGCGATCAGCGCCATGCTCGCCAGCGAGGCCGCGTGTACGCCGCTGTCCGCGCTGGCGCAGGCATCGGCCGCGACCGTCACCTCGAAACCGCAATCCACCGCATGGCGCACGGTGCTTTCCACCACCGAGTGGGTTGCCACGCCGGCGATCAACAGGTGCGAGGGATTGAACCGGCGCACCACGGTTTCCAGCGGTGAGCCATAAAACGCATTGATCCTGTTGTGGGAGACGACGAACTCGCGGCGACTGTTCAGTGGCGTTAGGGCGCTGAAAAACTCCGCGCCCCAACTGCCCTCCCGGACGGCGCCAAGGGTGGCGACCGTGCGCAGGATCGGCGCGTTCTGGATCAGGTCGGCGTAGTCCGGTCGGAACGCCACACGCACGTGAACGATCGGCCAGCCCTTGGCGCGTGCGCCGGCGAGCAATCGGCCGGCCGCATCGAGCAGCGCCGCACGCACGCTGTCATCAGCCCCCAGCCCGACCCGAATCTTGCCCTCGGGGTGCAACACGTCGTTCTGATAGTGCAGGGCGATCACCAGTGGCGTGTTCATCACACGAACACCTCAAGGTTGGCGAACACATCGTTGCAGTTGATGAGGTCCACGCGCTTGAGCTGGATCTGCCAGCCACCACCCTCCTGGGCGGCCAATTTGTAGGTGTAGCGACCGGCGAGCTGGCGTTGTTCCAGGCGCCATTCGCTGTACTGGAAGCTGGCGCTGATCACCAGCAAGCCCTGGGCGTCAAGACCTTCGACCATGACGTTGCCGACCAGGTGCGCGGTTTGGGTCTGCGGTTGCTGCGACCAGTTGCGGGCGTTTTCCACCCGCCGGATCCGCACTTCGCGCAGCATGCGGTTTTCCCAGAACAGCGAGATATGGTCGAACGGGTTGGCTTGCTCGTGCTTGTGCGGCACCCAGTACATGCCGGTGTCGGTGAACAGCTTGTCCCACTCCCAGAAACGTCGCTCATCGAGCAGGCGCGCTTCCTGATAAAGAAACTGTTCGATCTGGCGCAGGGTCTCGGCTGGCACCTGAGCGGGGGTCAATTGGCGGGTGTCGACGTCGATTCGGCGGTCAAGCAGCATGGGTGCTCTCCTTGGCAATCAGGGTGGCAGTCATGAACTGTTTCCAGGCGGCGAACTGGTTGCGCATCGGCAGTTCGCTTGTGCCGTTGATGGACACTGCGCCGTCTTCCAGCGACTTATCGGTGCCGGCGTAGCGGTGCATGCTGATCCACTCGCCACCACGGGTCATGTTGCCTTCCTGACACCGAGCATAGACTTCGACGTCGTCGGGCATCACGTTGGAGGAGGGCGAGTTGATGACGTTGGCGTAGGTCAGCGCGCGGTCGAATACGGCATCCGGAGCACCCTTGCAACGGAAGGTCTGGATCTCGACCATGGTCTGGTCCACGGCGATGGGACGGATGACCCGGAATTGCATGAACACCGTGTGCGGTGATCCGCTGCCGTAAATCACCGTGTTGTGGCGATTCATGCCCAGGATCTCTTTGGCACGCTGCTCGCCATAGGCCTGGCTCAGGCAGTCGAAGTGGGCGCGGGAGACCTCGTCGCGCTCGGCGGCGGCCGGGTCGAAGATC
Organism: Pseudomonas sp. NFX98; assembly: GCF_047784845.1. Classification (NCBI taxonomy): domain Bacteria; kingdom Pseudomonadati; phylum Pseudomonadota; class Gammaproteobacteria; order Pseudomonadales; family Pseudomonadaceae; genus Pseudomonas; species Pseudomonas sp. NFX98. The sequence continues at coordinate 200,138 of NZ_JBLNNF010000013.1, forward strand.
GCTTCCATGTAGCCGTGGCCGTTGTGGTAGGCGCGCAGTTCGAGTTTTTCCCAGAAGTCGTAGGGTTCGCCATTGCCGTCCATGATCAACAGTTCGAAGGGCATTTCACCGATGGCTTCGGCTTCGCCACGCGCCGCGTCTACCGACGATTCGTGGGTGACGCGGGCGTGCATGGTGTCGTGCAGGTTCTCGTAGAACACTTTCCAGTTCGAGCGCTGCTGAACACGGAAGATGCCGCCAGCCACCTCGACTTCGCCGACCGGTGAGCGGTCGCAGAGGTTGTCGATGGAAGTGATGACGCCACCCAGAAATGCTTTCAGGTCCGGTCCGAACGCCGCCTGGCTGGCGAACACGAAGCCGCGATAAGTCTCGACGCGGGCGACGCTGACCATGGAAAAATCCGGGTGCTTGGGGTCGTAGCAAGTGCCTTCGAAACCGCTCTTGAGCGGCGCCGACAGATGCTGGCCGTCGAGTTTGAAGGTCCAGGCGTGGTACGGGCAGCGGAAGAATTTGCCGACACTGCCGTCGCCGTCGGCAACCAGTTTGGCGCCTTTGTGCGGGCAGCGGTTGTACAGCACGCTGACCTGCTGGTTGGCGCCACGCACCATGATCACGTCCTGATCGCCGATGCGCGTGGTGTGATAGTCGCCGGGGTTCTTCACCTGGCTTTCATGGCCGACGTAGATCCAGGCGTTGCCGTAGATGCGCTCCATTTCCAGCTTGAACAGGGTCGGGTCGGTGTAGACGCTCTTGTGAACGCTGTCCTCGCGGATCAAGGCAGCGATTTGTTCGTTGGTCGGTATCACGGGATGTCCTCGGCTTGTCACAGATCGAGCACCAGCAGCGCGCTGCTGGCACGGGAGACACAGGTGCAGAAACTGCCGCTGGCGCGGTCGCGCTCCGACAGGCAGATGTCGCGGTGATCGGGTTGGCCGTCGATGACTTGGGCGACGCACACCCCGCAGTCACCCCGTCGGCAGTCGAACATCGGGTCCAGACCGGCCTGGAGCATGGCCTCCAGCACGCTTTGCCCGGCGGCCACTTGCAGGTTCACGCCGCTTTCGCGCAGGTGCACCTCAAAGCCTTTGTCGCCAGCCACTTCCAGGGCGCCGCTGAACAGTTCGTAATGCAGGTGATCTTCTGCCCAACCCTGTTCGCGAGCGCAGGCCAACACACTGCTGAGCATGGCGGTCGGGCCGCAGATGTAGAGGTGCAGGCCGGGTCTTGGCGTGGCCAGGATCGCAGCGGCAGGAAAGCGTTTTTGCGGGTCGCCGCCGCTGATCCAGCAATGGTTGTCCGGGCAGGCGCGGGCCTCGGGCAGATAGGCCATCTGCGCTTCATCGCGACCGGCGTAGTGCAGGGTGAACGGCTTGCCCGCCGCGTGCAGCGACCGGGCCATGCCAAGCATCGGGGTGATGCCGATTCCGCCGGCGATCAGCAATGCATGTTCGGTGTTTTCACACAGTGGGAAGTGGTTGCGTGGCGCATCGGCGAGCAGTTCATCGCCGACCTTGAGCGAGTGCACCCAACGCGATCCACCGCTACTCGCTTCTTCGAGCTGGACGGCGATTTCGTAGTGTTCACTGTCGGGCAGGTTGACCAGTGAATAGGCCCGGCGTTGAGCGCGACTGCCCGGTACATGCAGCTCCAGATGGGCTCCGGCGGTGAAGTCCGGCAGCGGCTGGGCATCGCTGGACACCAGCAGCACGCGGCGGATTCTGGGGGTCAGAGGATCAATTTGTTGGACCCTGAGCGAGAGGCTGGACATACGCAATTCCTGTCTGAATTCGTAGTCACTGTATGAAGCTTGAGAGGGTCAAAAAAGCCGCAAACGGCAAACCGGTATCCACTTCTGGCGAGAGTGATCCACTTCCTGAAAACATGTACCCCGTACCCTGTAGGAGCGAGCTTGCTCGCGATGGTCGTCAACGATGACGCGGCGAACCTGATTCCCCGCGGTGTTCTCTGGTTCATCTCGAGCAAGCTCGCTCCTACAGGGAATGGGGGGGCAGGAGTTTCAACAATGCACGCAAGTGTTCGCCATCAACCCTGGCCAGATCGTCGAGCACCGCGAAGTGATGACACCCGGCAAGCTCGACAAGGCTCACAGTCTGGCCGGCCTCAAGGCAGGCACTGGCGTATTCGCGCGAATGCCGAATCAACTCCGGCAATTCATCCCCGCCCACGGTCACCAGCAACGGTGCGCCATTGCCGATCAGCCTTTGCGGGCTAAAACGGCGGATCTCTTCTTCGCTCAGTTGCAGCTTGTCGTTGAGCCAGCAGCGGCGGATGGGTTCAAGCTCCATCAGGCCGCTGATCGGCATGGCCAGGGTCACCAGTGGATGCCGTAGATACAGCGCGGTCAGATGGCCACCCGCCGAGTGCCCGCACAGCACCACCTGCTGACCAATGTTCAAGGCTTCGCGATGCGCCAAAAGATAGTCCAGTGCCTTGCCGATCTGGCCGACGATGGTGCTCATGCTCGCTTCGGGCGCGAGGGTGTATTCCAGCAAACCGACATTGAAGCCGGCCTCAATCAGGCCTTCGGCGATAAAGGCGTAGTCGTCCTTGTCCGAGGCCTGCCAGTAACCGCCGTGAATGAACAGCAGTGTTGGTGCCCCGGCATTCGCCTGCGCATACCAGTCGAATCGCTCGCGCATGGCATTGCCATACGGCACATCACGCTGCCAGGCGTGGCTCGCATAAGTCTCGGCGCTGCGCTGGCGAAAACGCTGCATGATCTGCGGAAAATTGCCCACGGCGGCGACGTTGTTGTAAGCCTGATCGAGGTCCATGGCTGCTCACACTCCCAGGTAGCGTTGCGACAATTCGGGTTGGGCCGCCAGCTCCAGCGGTGTGCCGTCCCAGACCTGTCGACCCTTCTCGATGATGTGATGGCGGTCGACCACTCGAGCCATTTCCTTGAGGTTTTTGTCGATCACCAGAATCGTCTCGCCCTCGGCCTTGAGGGTGGCCAGGCAACTCCAGATCTGTTCGCGAATGATCGGCGCCAAACCTTCAGTGGCTTCGTCGAGAATCAGCAGGCTGGGGTTGGTCAGCAACGCGCGGCCGACCACCAGCATCTGCTGCTCGCCGCCCGACAGCGTGCGTGACAGTTGGTCCTGGCGCTCCAGCAGTCGCGGGAACAGTTCATAGACTCGCGCCAGGTCCCATTTGCCCCGCGTGGACGTGGCCAGCAGATTCTCCCGCACGCTCAAGGTGCCGAAGGCGCGGCGGCCTTCCGGCACAAGACCAAGGCCAGCCTTGGCGATGCGATAGGGCGCGGCGCCGCGCATTTCCGTGCCGTTGATGCGGATACTGCCGGCACTGGGCTTGAGCAATCCCATGATCGATTTGACCGTGGTGGTCTTGCCCATGCCGTTGCGGCCGATCAGCGACACCACTTGGCCCTGCTCGATGCTCAGGTGCATGTCGAACAACACCTGGCTCAAGCCATAACCCGCTTTCAAACCCTGAACTTCAAGCATGTTCTTCTCCCAGGTAAGCGGCCCGTACTTGCGGGTCGTTGCGCACTTGTTCGACGCTTCCGGTCAGTACTGTCTGGCCGTACACCAGCACCGTGATGCGGTCGGCGAGGGCGAATACCGCATCCATGTCGTGCTCGACCAGCAGGATCGCGTAGCGGCCCTTGAGGCTGTGCAGCAACTCGGTCATGCGCGCGGATTCGTCGGCACCCATCCCGGCCATCGGCTCATCGAGCAACAGCACCGACGCTTCCTGAGCCAGCGCCAGGGCAATCTCCAGTTGCCGCCGTTCGCCGTGGGACAGCGCCTGCACCGAGTCTTGCGCGCGAAGGCCCAGGCCCACCTGCTGCAAGTAGCCGAGTGCCGGTTCCAGCAGGCGGGTGTCGCGGCTCAACGGGCGCCACATGCCGAATGCCTTGCCCTCGCGGGCGGCGATGGCCAGGGCGACGTTCTCCAGCAGGGTGAACTCGGTGTAAAGCTGGCTGACCTGAAAAGCCCGCGCCAGCCCCAGGCGCGGCCGCTGCCAGGCCGGCACGTGGGTGATGTCCTGGCCGTTGAGATGAATCTGGCCCCGGTCGGGGAAAATCTCGCCGGCAATCTGCGCGATCAAGGTGGACTTGCCGGCGCCGTTGGGGCCGATGATGGCGTGCAGTTCGCCCTTGAGCAGTTCAAGGCTGGCGCCGTTGGTGGCTTTCACGGCACCGAAGGCTTTGTGCAGATCACGAATCGACAGTTGTGCGCTCATGGGCGTGCCTCCACGGCGGCGTTCGGTTTGACGGCAACCACCTTCGGCTTGCGCTGCAACAGGCTCAGCAGCAAACCGTAAACGCCTTTCTTGCCGAACAGCACCACCAGCAGCAGCAATGGTCCGAAGATCAGCATCCAGTGCTCGGTCCATTGGCTCAGCACCTGTTCAAGACCCAGGTAGGTAGCGGCGCCCAGCAGAGGGCCGAGCAGGGTGCCGACGCCACCGAGAATCACCATCGCCATCAGCTCGCCGGACTTGTGCCAGGCGCCCATGTCGGGGCTGACGAACAGTGCGTAGTTGGCCCACAGAATCCCCGCCAGACCACCGCCGGTGCCGGCGATCACAAACGCCGTCAAGCGATAGCGCAAGGGTTTGAGGCCCAGGCTGACGGTGCGCCGCTCGCTCTGCTTGAGCCCGCGCAGGACAAACCCGAAGTGCGAATTGACCAGCCGTCGACACAGCAGCAACCAGCCGGCCAGCAAGGCCACGCACAGGTAGTAGAAGTGGTTGGCGTCAGTCAGATCCAGTGCGCCGAGGGTATTGCGCTCGTTGAGCAGAATGCCGTCGTCGCCGCCGTACAGCGACAGCGAGCCGAGCACGAAATAAAGCATCTGGCCGAACGCCAGGGTGATCATGATGAACTGCACGCCGCTGGTGCGCAGCGACAGATAACCCACCAGCAGCGAGAACAGCGCGCACACCAACAGGGCCAGCGGCCACACCACCAGCGCGCTGTTGTTGCCTTCCCAGCCCCACAGCGGCAGGCCTTGGGACGTGTGAAAGGCAATGACGCCGACGATGTAACCACCGAGGCCGAAGAACGCGGCATGGCCGAAGCTGACCATGGCGCCGTAGCCGATCAGCAAGTCCAGACTGATGGCCGCCATGCCGTAGATTGCGAGGCGGGTGAAGAAGCTGACCAGGTAAGGCTCGTGCAGCCAGTGGGCCAGCAGCGGCATGCAGGCGAAGGTCGCCAGGCACGCAAGGTCAATGATGAGGCGTGGTGACATAGCGTTCTCCTCAGGCGCGGGCCGGCAGCAGGCCGCGCGGGCGCACCAGCAGCACCAGGGCCATGACGATGTAGGCGCTGGCGGAAATCAGCCCGGCGCTCAGGGTGCCGCTGGTTTCGCTGGGCAACAGTTGGTCCAGCAGCGGCGGAATGTAGGCACGGCCCAGGCTGTCCACCATGCCGATCAGCAAGGCTCCCACCAACGCGCCGCGCACCGAGCCGACACCGCCGACGACGATGACCACGAAGGTGGTGATCAGGATCTTCTCGCCCATGCCGATTTCCACCGACAGCAACGGTGCGGCCATGAAACCCGCCAGGCCACACAGCACGCAGCCGAACACGAACACCAGGGTGTACAGCCTTGCGATGTTGACGCCCAGCGCGCCGACCATTTCATGATCGTCGGCACCGGCGCGAATCAGCATGCCCAGGCGTGTGTGGTTGATCAGCAGCCACATGCCGACCGCCACGATCAGCCCGGCGGCGATGAACAGCAGCCGGCTGACCGGGTACATCAATCCCGGCAGCACTTCGACGAAACTGGAGTACCACTCGGGCGTGGGCATCGCCGGTGGGCTGCGGCCGAAGATCAGGGTCAGCAGTTCATTGCTGAAAAACACCACGGCCAACGTCGCCAGCACCTGATCCAGGTGATCGCGATTGTAGAGGCGGCGCATGATCGAGGTTTCGATCAGCGCGCCATAGCAGGCCGAGCCGACCAACGCGGCCAGGCCGCCAAGCCAGAACGAACCGGTGGCCATGGCGGTGTAGGCGGCGCAGAAAGCCCCGACCATGTAAAAGGCGCCGTGGGCCAGATTGATCACGCCCATGATGCCGAAAATCAGGGTCAGGCCTGAGGCCAGCAGAAACAGCAAGGCGCTGTATTGCAGGCCGTTGAGAATCTGTTCGAGCAATAGCATTGCTGCGTTCCTCATGAAAACGCCCCGCAGTTGTGCTGCAGGGCGAGGACGGGAGTCAGGTGCCGGTCAGATCGCGCATTGAGCGGCGTAGCTGTCGACGTGGCGGGTCGCCAGGGTCTTGATCGGTACTTCGATCAACTTGCCGTCGGCGCCGGCCTGCACTTGCAGCAGATACCAGTCGATCACCGGGTGTTGGTTCTGGGCGAAGCTGAAGTCACCGCGAATGGAATCGAACTTGACGTTCTTCATCGCCGACCGGAAGGCTGGCTGGTCTTTGAGATTACCCTGGGAGGTTTTCAGGGCGGCGCCGATCAACCGGGCCGTGTCGTAAGTCTGGGCGGCATACACCGTCGGGACGCGTTTGTATTTCTCGGTGAAAGCCTTGACGAAGGCCTGGTTGGCCGGGTTGTCCGATTGCGGGTTCCACAGGGTGACGATGTTGGTGCCCTTGGCCACGTCGCCGGTGGCGGCGAGCATGCGCTCATCCATGGAGAACACCGGCACCACCATCGGGATTTGCGCCGACAGGCCCGAGCCGCCGTATTGCTTGGCGAAGTTGATACCGCCGCCGCCCGGGTGAAACTGGAAGATCGCATCCGGCGCCAGCGCCCGCACGCGCGCCAGTTCCACCGAGAAATCCAGCTGATTGAGCTTGGTGTAGATCTCGGTCACTTCGCCTTTGAAGGTGCGTTTGAAACCGGCCAGTGCATCACGGCCACCCTGATAGTTGGGCGCCAGGATCACCATCTTCTTGTAGCCCAGTTCATTGGCGGCGACGCCGGCCATTTCGTGCGGGGTGTCGTTCTGGTACGAGCCGACGAAGTAGTTGGCCATGCACTTTTCACCGGCAAGGGTCGACGGCGCGGTGTTGTTGCTGACGTAGAAACCGTCCTTGGTAGCGGTGTTGATCACGGCCGCCAGCACGTTGGAAAAAATCACCCCGGTGTACAGCGAGATACCGTCCAGGCTCATGCGGTCGGCGATCTGCTTGGCCTTGGCCGGTTGCAAGCCATCATCTTCCACGATGAGTTGCACCGGCACGCCGCCGAGCTTGCCGCCTTCCTGATCGATCGCCAGCTGGAAGCCGTCTCGCGAGTCTTCGCCCAGGTAACCGGCGGGGGTGGAGAGGGTGGTGATGAAGCCGATTCGGACTGGCTCCACGGCCTGGGCAGCCGTCGCTGCGCAGAGGGAGGTTGCCAGACATGCACGCAATACCAGGTTTTTCATGAGGCGGCCTATGAAGTAGGTCGTGCCAACGCACGGTAGATGTCGATGAGGGCAGTGATTCAGTGTTCGGTCGGGCCGATTGATTGTTGTTATGGGTCGCTGTGTCAGCTGTTGCTCTCGGTGAACTTCTCCAGATAAAGGCGGCTTTGATCCAGGCCCTGCTGCTGGCGCCAGTCCTTGATCGACTCGACCATTGGCGGCGGGCCGCACAGGTACAGGTCGAATGGCTGGTCACGCAGCTCGGCCAACTCCAGGTGTTCGGCGATGTAGCCGGTCTTGCCCGGCCAGTCGGGGTTGGGGTTGCTGACCACGGGTGTGAAACGGAACCCCGGGATCCTGGCGGCATAGGCCTCGATGCGTGAGATCTCACACAGGTCCTCGGCTTCGCGCACGCCGTAGTAAAGGTGTACCGGGTGACCGCAGCCTTGCTGCTCGGCGATCTGGTCGAGCATGCCGAGGAATGCCGACAGCCCGGTGCCGCCGGCCACCATCACCAGCGGGCGGTCGATATGGCGCAAGTAGAAGGCACCCAGTGGCGCCTCCATGTGAATCACGTCACCGACCTGGCAGCGATCGCGCACGTAGTCGGTCATCACGCCGCTGGGCAGCAGGCGAATGAGGAATTGCAGGTTGCTGCTGCCCGGCGCGCACGCAAACGAATACGAGCGCCGATGCTCGGTGCCCGGTACTTGCAGGCGTGCGTACTGGCCCGGCAGATAGTCCAGCGCCGCGCCCGCTGCGCCGACCTCCACGTGCACGATGGCGGTGGTCGGGGAGACCTGTCGAACCTCGCTCACAGTGCCTTGCAAGCTGCTCGGGCCGCTACTTCCGCAGAGGCTCGAATCGAAGTCGAAGTAGAACGCGGCATCCGACTGCACCCGCGTCTGGCAGCTCAGCACCTTGCGTTCAGCCAGGTCGCTGGCCGACAGCGCTTTATCGTCCACGTAGTCCTGGGTGTATTGCCCGGATTCACAGCGGCCTTGGCAGGTCGCGCAAACCCCTTCGCGGCAATCCAACGGAATCTTGATCCCGCTGCGCAGGGCCGCGTCGAGCAGGATTTCATTGTTCTGCACGTTGCAGAAGAGTGTTTTGCCGTCGGCGAAACTGAAGGCGACCTTGTACGTCATGAGCGTTAATCCGCAGGGTTCAGAAATGGTAGAAATCGAGTACGGAGTTGATCGTGTCGTTGAGCAGCACCACGTGCTTGCGGGCGATCTTCCAACTCTCGCCGTCGGGGCGCAGGCGGTAGGTGGCGCGGCCGAAGAATTGCTCGGCGGTCTGCATGCGGTAGTACAGCGTGCTCCAGTTGACGCGCACCTCCAGCTCATCGTCCTGCAGCGGCGCGATGCGCACGTTGCTGATCAGGTGCAGGGTGCGCGGCATCGGAATGGTCGACGCCGCCTTGCCGGTGCGAATGCGAAACACCCGGTCTTCCAGGCCACCCCGGTTGGGGTAATAGATCAGCGACATGCCTTTTTTCGGGTCGGTGGTGTAGACGTGCTCCGAATCCCATTGCGGCAGGTGGAACTCGCTGTCGTCACTGAACATGGCCAGGTAGGTGTCCCAGTCCTGGGCATCGCAAGCCTCGGCGTTGCGGTAGAGAAATTGCTCGATGCGGTATTGCAGTTGCGAATTCATGTTCACACCTCACGCAGTTTCAACGGTTGTTGTTCGGCCGCCTTGCGCGCCAGGCCTTCGAGCAAAAAGCGCTGCCAATTGGCGTGCTGGTTGACGTACAGGCCTTCATGGGTGAACTCGGTGCCGGTCAGTGCCGGCGCGATGCCAATGGCTTCGCTGTTGCGGGTGGCGCCTTTGACCCACTTGCCTTCGCCACGGGAAATATCGCTCCAGCGTTCCAGGCGGGCCTGGAAGCCACGTTGGGCTTCACGAAATTCCACGAGGTCATCGGGGGTGCCCATGCCGGACACGTTGAAGAAGTCTTCGAATTGGCGAATGCGGTTTTCCCGATCGGCATCCGACTCGCCGACCACGCCCACGCAGAAGCTGTTGATCTCGGTTTTGTTCCAGGCCAGCGGGCGGATGATCCGCAGTTGCGAGCTGATCTGGTCGAGGAAAAACATGCTCGGATAGACGTTCAGGTTGCGCAGGCGATGCATCATCCACTCGGCCTTGCCCTGGCCGTGTTCCTTGACCAGACGCGGCATGATGCTGGCGTAGCCGGGGCGCACGGCCGGGTTGGGCATGTCACTGAACAGCACGCTGTGGCCGTTGTGGAAGGCGAACCAGCCGTCGTCGGTTTCCTTGTCGCCGGCCCCCAGCTTGCTGTAGTCCAGGGTGTCGCCGGCGCTCAGGCCTTTTTCGGCGTTGACCTGCTGGCGGTGCTGCACGGTGGCCACGTAGTTGTAGTGGACGGTGCTCACGTGATAACCGTCCAGACCGTTCTCGTTCTGCAGTTTCCAGTTGCCGTCGTAGGTGTAGGCCGATTTGCCCGGCAGCACTTCGAGCTGACCGGTGGGCGACTGCGCCACCATCATGTCGAAGAACACCTTGGCGTCACCGAGGAAGTCTTCCAGGGTGTCGGTGCCCTCCACGTTGAGGCTGACGAACACAAAGCCGTTGTAGCTTTCGATGCGGGCCTTTTTCAGGCCACGGGTGGCCTTGTCGAAGCCTTCGGAGTATTCGCCCGGCGCCTTGACCTTCACCAGCCGGCCATCGCTTTTGTAGCACCAGGCATGGAAGGGGCAGGTGAAGGTTGACTGGTTGCCCTTGCCAACGCGGGTGAGGGTGGTGCCGCGGTGCTGGCAGGCGTTGATCAGCGCGTTGAGACGACCTTCACCGTCGCGGGTGATGATCAGCGGCTGGCGGCCGGCGCGCATTGTCATGAAGTCGTGATTATTGGCGATCTCGCTTTCGTGGCAGGCGTAGATCCAGTTCTTCTCGAAAATCAGTTCCATTTCCAGATCGAACAATTCCGGGTCGGTAAACATATCGCGGGCAATACGATAAACACCATCTTCCGGACGGAAGTCCAGGCAACTTTCGATATAACTTTTCCACTGTTCGACACTTCGTGCAGTTGTCATTTCCCGGTCCTCGGCCAATGGGCTAATTCATGGGTTCATTTAATGCCTTGGTGGCGGGCAGGGTCTATCCGCTTAATAGTGGAAACCCATCCGGAAAATAAGCCCCGTTCTTCGGCTGTTACCGGCTTATCCCCGTAAACACTGACTTTTGTCGTGCTTGTCGGCTGAGCAAATGGCTATTTGTCGTTCAGTAACGGGATAGCCGCTGACGAACTTGTTACGGCTTAATTTCAATCGAAGCACCATCAGAGTGTCTCGCTGCAGGTCGCTGGAAACTGCCATTGCTCATGGCCTTGGGTTCCGTACCAAAAGTGCCTTCTATTCATGTGTTGCTAAATAAGCAGCAGGGGAAGAAATAATATGTTGCATAAGACTTGGTTCGTTCGGGGGGTTCAAACAATTGGCTTGTTGACGCCATTGTTGGCACAAGCAGATGTGGTCAATGACAGCAAGCTGACGCTGGGTACGCGCAACTTTTACATCGATCGGGATTACAAGGAGAACAACCCGCCCCATTCGCGAGTGGGCAGCTGGACCCAGGGTTTCGACCTGCGTTTCGCCTCCGGCTATACCGAAGGCCCGGTGCAGTTCGGCCTCGATGCAGAGGCGCAATATGCGTTTCGCCTGGACGGCGGTGGCGGGCGCGGCGATGACACGATCATCCCTTACAGCCAGAGTCGTCAGGAGCAGGCCGATGAATACAGCCGCGGCGGTGTGACGCTGAAAATGCGTTACTCGAAAACCGAGCTGAAAGTCGGTGAGTTGCGGCCGTTTCTGCCCGTGGTGATCATTGACGACTCGCGCCAACTGGTCACGACCTATCGGGGTGCCTTGCTCGAATCCAAGGAGGTCGACCGTCTGACATTGACCGCCGGGCGGCTGACGGAGATCGGTGCGCGTAACTCCTCCAACTACGAAAAACTTTACCTGCAAACCGGCTCCGGCGTGCGCCATGGCAGCGACGGCCTTAACCTCGCCGGCGCCAGTTACGCTTTCACCCCATCGCTGACCGGCACCTACTTCTACGCGCAACTGGAAGATATCTACCAGCAGCACTACCTGGGTATCACCCATCTGGCGGATCTGGGTGACGGTTATGGACTGAAGACAGACCTGCGTTACTTCAACAACAGCGAAGACGGCGACGCGCTCTACGGCGACATCGACAACCGCTCCTACGGCGCCATGACCTCGCTGAAAAAGGGCGGGCACCGCTTCGGCGTGGGCTACCAGCGCATGCTCGGTGACAGCAACTTCCCGACCCTGGGCGGTTATGTTCCACAGCCGTTTCTGGTGAACTGGTCACGGGTGGGGTTCATAAAACCCAACGAAAAATCCTGGCAACTGCGTTATGACTACGACTTTGCCGCCCTCGGCGTGCCGGGTCTTAACTTCATGACCCGCTACTTCAAGGGCACGTCGGTGGACCGTGGCGACAACCTCAGCCAGGCAGCGGAGCAGGAGCGCAACCTGGTGTTGTCTTATGTGGTGCAAAGCGGCCCGCTCAAAGGCGTGGGCGTGGAGGCGGGCAATGTCGTCGCCAAATTCAGCCACGGCAATGACTGGGTGGAGAACCGCCTGATCACCACTTACACCTGGAAATTTTGGTAACGTCCTGCCCTCAAATCGAACGCGGTTGTGCGCTGAAGTGACGCCTTGGGTAGCGCAATTCCCAGGGCGTTGACCCTTGCCGGCACCGTCGCTGTGCGCATCAACGCCGCACAGCGCGTTCGATATCCAGATAGTTTCCGATTACTAGCCAAAAAATGCGGATATCGCCTGTTCGCACCGGCTGGGCATAGCCCTTGCAAACGTAATGAGAATACGCGCCGAAGAGCGTGTCGATGTCCATTGCCGTGGGTGTACTGAAATGACCGAACCAAATGTTGCCCAGTTTCGAGATATCCGCATAGATCGCTACGACCTGGCTGGTGCCCGTGCGTGGATGGCCGGTATTTGTGGGCCACACGAACTGCAGACCAGCCAGCCAAACCGGATTCAGTTTCACCACAAGGCCAATGTGTTCAAATCCATGTCCACGACCTTGGGCCGGATGGAATACGGCACCGACGTGACCATCGGCGTCGAGGATGCCGAACACCTCAATTGCTACAGCCTGAGCCTGCCGATACGCGGCGAACAGGAGCTGCTCAAGGACGGTCGCCGGTTGCACTCCAGCCAGGACCAGGGCCTGATCGTGACACCGCACGAAACCCAGGCACTGACCATGGCCGGAGACTGCCACAAGATTTCCGTGGTGATCACCCGCATGGCCATGCGCCAGACCCTGGAAGGCATGCTGCAGCGTCCGTTGGAAATGCCGGTGAAATTCGAGCCGGTGATGGACGCGGTCAACGGTGCCTCGGCCTCCTGGTGGCGGCTGGCCCGTTACTACATCGATGAGCTGGAGCGCGGTCAGGATCTGTTCAATCAGGTGTTCTTCACCCGCGATATCGAAAGCGCGTTGATCAAGGGCCTGATCCTTTCCCAGCCCAACAACTACAGCGCCGAACTGCGTGACCAATTGGGCGCCAAGTTGCCGTACTACCTGGTGCGCGCCAAGGACTTCATCGAAAGCAACGCCCGCGAAGACATGCACCTGGAAGACATCGAGGCGGCGGCAGGGGTGTCGCGCTTCAAACTGTTCGAAGGCTTTCGCAAGCACTTCGGCGTCTCGCCCATGGCTTACCTGAAAAAGTATCGCCTCGGCGCCGTGCGTCAGGAAATCCTCGAAGACGCCTCGGTGCGCAACATCTCGGTGATCGCGATGTGCTGGGGGTTCTCGCATCTGGGCCGGTTCGCCAGCGAGTACCGCAAGCTGTTCAACGAAACGCCCAGCGCCACTCTGCAACGCAGCGAAGCCCGTCGCAATCGGTCGCTTTGAGATGACGACCTTACAAGCCGCCACCGCCAACAGCGTGGGCCTGAACTTGTCGTTGATGTGCCGCGAGCCGGTTTTCACCAGCCGCTCGGCGCAGGAAACCCAGCGCTTGATGGGGCAAGCGTTGGTGGAGCATGAGCTGAATTGGCCACGGGGCGGCGTCGATACGGCGTTCTATCGCGGCCAGGTTGCCAGCTGCGAACTGTATGCGCTGCGTTACGGCGGCCAGGTAGAAATCCGGCCGCAGCCTTTCGAAGATTTCGTGCTGGTACAAATGCCGCTGCGCGGCAATGCGACCCTCGAGTCCGACGGCATGGGCTATGGCGTCAGCCCCGGAGAAGTGGCGATTCTGTCTCCGCGTGAACACGCGCGCGTGGTGTGGGAGGAGGGCTGTGAGCAACTGATCCTCAAACTGCCTCGGGCACTGATCGAGGCGAGCCAGCAAGCGCTGGCCGATGACTTGCCGTCAGGCTTCACGTTGGCGCCGGTCAGTCGCCTGCAACGGCCACTGGCGATGCGCTGGTTTCGTCTGGTCAGCGAGTTGCTGGAGCACTTGCCCGAGGGCGAGGCGAGCGCAACGCCTTCACGCTGGCTACAGCATCTGGAGCAAAGCCTGCCGCTGTTTCTGCTCAGCCATTGTGGCGTTGCACAGCAAGACTCGCCTTCGTCGCGGCAGCCCACCCGCCAACTGCAAAAAATCGACAGCTGTATGCGCGAACACCTTGCGCAGGGCATCAGCCTGGCTGAACTGGCGGTTGCTGCCGGGGTGAGCATTCGCAGCCTGAACACGTTATGCCAACGCGAATACGGTCAAAGCCCGATGGACCGTTTGCGCGGATTACGGCTTGAAGCCGCGCGGGAATATTTGCTGGCGCGACCGCACGCCAGTGTGACTGAGGTGGCGCTGGAGTTCGGGTTTGGGCATGTGGGGCGATTTGCCAATTACTATCGGCAGCGTTTTGGAGAGTTGCCCAGGCAGACGGTGAAGTCTCAGGCATGAGCAGAAAACGCGAGCACAAAAAAACCCGCCATTAGGCGGGTTTTTTTGTGGTCGGAGATTTTGATCTCCGAACCTTGTCTGGCTCCACGACCTGGACTCGAACCAGGGACCCAGTGATTAACAGTCACTTGCTCTACCAACTGAGCTATCGCGGAATGGCGCCTATGTTACTGATTCAAAAAGAGAAGTCAAGCATCAGATAGCAACTCGACGGATTCATCGGGACGGACGGTGGTTTATCGTTGATTGGCGGTTACCGGAATCGCCTCAGGGAGCTACCATGACCGCCCGGAAGTGGTTACACGCGCTGCCGGCCATTCGCCGAAAAGGTACGCGCCATGTCTCGCTTGACCACCACAACACCCGAAACCAACGAGGTGCTCGCATGAGCATCGCACAGATCAGCCTGCCTAAAGGTGTTGGCCCGCACGCTGAAAAACTCTTCGACGCGATCACCCAGGCCAGCACCGCTGATGAGTTGAATCGCGCCGGTGGCAAGGCCGAAGGGTTTGTTTTGGGGCTGGAAAGCACCAAGGCGATCAAGAGCCAAATCGCCGAGTCGCTCTACGTCGCCTATGACGACGCCGCCAGCCAACGCGCGAGCGAACTGGCTTAACCGCCGAAGGTGATCGTGCCCATCATCAGTTTGGCGTAGAGCGCCGTGGCGCCCAGTTGCACAAGCCATAGCGCCAAACCACCGAGAAATACGCCGGCAGCGACTTGCATCACCAGGTTGTTGCCGCGTTTGGCCGGGGCGCGGGGGACGAAGCGATCCAGCTCATCCAGGTCATCGCGATCAGCGCGAAGGTTGTCGTTTTTCATTTGGGTTCTCGTCAGAAATACGGGGTGTACATAAAACCTGTGGGAGCGAGCTTGCTCGCGATGTGGGCATTGCATCCAGCATATGTATTGGCTGGATGAACGTCATCGCGAGCAAGCTCGCTTGTATGCTAGGACTTGAAGGGAGGAGGAGGGACAAGGCTCGATTCTGACTGTTAGCGCAGTACAGATCCGTGGGAGATTTCGCCCCTCCTCCTTTCACCCAAGCG
>NZ_JBLNNF010000014.1:0-207966 GCF_047784845.1 Pseudomonas sp. NFX98
CTCCACAAGCACCCACACGAATTGCTTGATTCAGTTGTTAAAGAGCGGTTGGTTAAGATCTTTCGTCTCAACCGAGGCGCGCATTCTACAGCAGCCTCATTTGCTGTCAAGTGATTATTTTCAGAAGTTTTCAAGGAATCCTTAACAACTTCAACCACTTGCGCTTCAGATCTCTCATCAGCGGGAGGCGAATTCTACAGCGTTACACGCTGCTGTCAACACCTCTTTTTCAACTTCCTTTTGGCTTCGATGACCTGAAGCAACCCGCTGTCGAAAACTGCGTAACTCGTTGTTTACCAAGGAGTTTTCCGTTTCGACTGCACCGGAAGTGGGGCGAATTATAGACACCTGAGATCTGCCGTCAACCACTATTTACGCCTTTTTGGCAGAAGAGCCCTTTTTACTCACTAAACGCGGGATTCGACGGGCTAACGGCGGTAGCCGCAGCGCTAATAGCAACGCGCCTATAGATGCATAGATCGCCCACTCCTTCAGATCGGCGCGCACAATCCAGAGCATATGCAGCAACCCAAGCCCGAGAACGACATAAGCCAGGCGATGGAGCTTCTTCCAGCGCACACCCAAACGACGCTGGCTGTATCGATTGGACGTCACCGCCAATGCCAACAAACACAGAAAGCCCAGCGCGCCGACAATGATGTACGGACGCTTGCGCAACTCGACACCCAACTGCGACCAATCAAAACCCAGGATGAATGCCAAGTAGGCACTCAAGTGCAGAACGACATAAGCAAAACACCAAAGACCCAATTGCCTCCGGACAGCAATCCACCCCGCCCACCCCGTGAGCTTCTGCAGCGGCGTCATGCTCAATGTAATGAGCAAAAGCACAAGCGTGCCCAACCCCAATCGATCAACCAACACCTTGCCCGGATCCGGTCCAAGAACATCCGCCCAAGCCTGACACAACCACAACAGTGGCCAGATCGACGCAGCAACGAAAACACCCACGCGCCAAAACGGATATCGCATCAGTAGTTCTTCCGCAGATCAAGCCCTGCATATAAAGAAGCGACTTCATCCGCATAGCCATTGAACATTTGCGTGTCACGCACATTCGGCTTGAACAGACCACTTGGTAGTCGTCGCTCGCGGGCCTGGGTCCAGCGAGGATGGTCAACCGTAGGGTTTACGTTCGCGTAGAAGCCGTACTCGTCCGAGGCAATACTTTGCCAAGTGGTTTTTGGCTGCTCGCTGACCAGACTTATCCGCACGATGGACTTGATGCTTTTGAACCCGTATTTCCATGGCACTACCAAACGCAGCGGCGCCCCGTTCTGATTCGGCAACTCACGCCCATACATCCCCACCGCCAGAATCGCCAAAGGATTCATCGCTTCATCCAATCGCAGCCCTTCTATGTAAGGCCAGTCGATCAAGGCAAAACCAGAGCGCTGCCCCGGCATGCTCTTGGGATCCTGCAGGGTTTCGAAGCGAATGAATTTGGCCTTTGAGGTTGGTTCGACCTGATTGAGCAAAGCCGAAATGGGGAAGCCTATCCATGGAATAGCCATCGACCACGCCTCCACACAGCGAAGACGGTAGATCCGCTCTTCCAACTGATAAGGCTTCATGAAGTCTTCCAGCGCGTATCGCCCTGGCTTCCCCACCTCCCCATCCACGACCACAGTCCATGGCTCGGTCTTCAGCGCACCAGCGTTGGCAGCCGGGTCACCTTTGTCAGTACCGAACTCATAGAAGTTGTTGTAGTGGGTCGCATCCTTGAAGGGTGTGATCGCCTCATCTTTAACGTTAACCACCCCCCATTGGGTGGAAGGAAGCTTTTCGCTGAACCAGGAAGGCGCCTTGCCAGGTACGACATCCGGATAACGCGCCGTTTCATCGGCCACCGCCCATCGAGGCAGACCGCTCACGGCCAATCCGGCAACGGCAGCACCCAATATATTGCGTCGAGAAAGATAGAAGGATTCAGGCGTGACGTCCGACTCTAGGCAGTCGGACGCTTTTGGGACTTTGATCAGCATGGCTACTCCGCAGCATTGGAGAACAGATGCACCAACAGACTGCGGAGTATGAGGGAAATTACATCACTCGACGCTTTTGCGCCGACGAAGATGTAACAAGTACTGCACCGGACCGGAAGCTGCATAAGCGAGGAACACCAACAGCAGAATACGCGGCGGATCACTGAACACCACTGCGAACACCAGGACCACCGCAAGGATCGCCACGAACGGCACGCGTCCTTTCAGGTCCAGCTCTTTGAAGCTGTTGTACTTGATGTTGCTGACCATCAGCATGCCTGCGGCGGCAACCATCAGCGCCACCAGGAAGGACATCTTGGAGCCCTGGATGCCGTAGTCGCTAAACGCCCAGACAATCCCGGCCACAACACCAGCGGCAGCCGGGCTGGCCAGACCGATGAAGTAGCGCTTGTCGGCAGTGCCGACCTGGGTGTTGAAGCGCGCCAGACGCAGCGCCGCGCCCGCAACATAAATGAAGGCAACCATCCAGCCGACCTTGCCCATGTCACCCAATGCCCAGCCAAATGCCAGCAACGCCGGCGCAACACCGAAGGCGACCATGTCCGACAGCGAGTCGTACTCGGCACCGAAGGCGCTCTGGGTATTGGTCATGCGGGCAACGCGACCGTCGAGACCGTCGAGCACCATGGCGACGAAAATCGCGATGGCGGCGAAAGCAAAATACTTGCTCGCACCAATCGAATCACCGGCACTCAAGGCACTCTGGGCGCTCATGGAGTTGATGATGGAATAGAACCCTGCGAACAGGTTCGCAGTGGTAAACAGATTCGGCAGAAGATAGATGCCACGATGCCGGACTTTACGGCCTTCAGCGTCATGCCCTTCTTCGACATGCTCATCGATGGGCAGCAGGCTTTCGGCGTCAGAGGCCTGCTTTGGCTCTTCGGGACGTTCGCTCATGGACAATACCTTGCAACGGGGTGGAAAGTTTCGACAGATGTCTGCGACGCCGGTTCGCATCGCAAACGATGCAGCTTTATACCAGAACAGACCGTCCAAACGAAAAAACGCGGCCTAAGCCGCGTTTTTCGTACAAGTGTCAGACTTAGTTTTTGGCTTTGTCGACGATCTTGTTGGCACCGATCCACGGCATCATGGAGCGCAGTTGCTCGCCGATGATTTCGATACCGTGAGCGGCGTTGTTACGACGCTTGGCGGTCATCGAAGGATAGCCGGTAGCGCCTTCGCTGATGAACATCTTGGCGTACTCGCCGTCCTGAATACGTTTCAGGGCGTTGCGCATGGCCTGACGGGATTCGGCGTTGATGACTTCCGGGCCGGTCACGTACTCGCCGTATTCGGCGTTGTTGGAGATCGAGTAGTTCATGTTGGCGATACCGCCTTCGTACATGAGGTCAACGATCAGTTTCAGTTCGTGCAGGCACTCGAAGTAGGCCATTTCCGGCGCGTAGCCAGCTTCAACCAGAGTTTCGAAACCGGCCTTAACCAGTTCAACGGTACCGCCGCACAGAACGGCTTGTTCGCCGAACAGGTCGGTTTCAGTCTCGTCCTTGAAGGTGGTTTCGATGATGCCGGTACGACCGCCACCAACGCCGGCAGCGTAGGACAGTGCAACGTTTTTGGCGTTGCCGGAAGCGTCCTGGTAGATAGCGATCAGGTCAGGGATACCGCCGCCCTTCACGAATTCGGAACGTACGGTGTGACCTGGAGCTTTCGGCGCGATCATGATCACGTCGAGGTCAGCGCGTGGCACTACCTGGTTGTAGTGGATCGCGAAGCCGTGGGAGAAGGCCAGAGTGGCGCCTTTCTTGATGTTCGGCTCGATTTCGTTCTTGTACAGGGAGGACTGGAACTCGTCCGGGGTCAGGATCATGACCAGGTCGGCAGCCGCAACAGCGGAAGCAACGTCGGTCACTTTCAGGCCGTGGGCTTCGGCTTTGGCAACAGTAGCCGAACCTTTACGCAGGCCAACGGTCACGTCAACACCGGAGTCTTTCAGGTTGCACGCTTGAGCGTGGCCCTGGGAACCGTAACCGATGATGGCAACTTTCTTGCCCTGGATGATCGACAGGTCGCAGTCTTTTTCGTAATAAACTTTCATGAAATTCCCCTATATCCAGGCCGTTCGGGCCGTTCGCTAATTTGGTTTAGATGCTGAGTACTTTGTCGCCGCGTGCAATACCGGTTACGCCGCTACGGACGGTTTCCAGAATCGAGGCGGTGCCGATGGACTGAATGAAGCTGTCGAGCTTGTCGCTGGTACCGGTCAGTTGAACGGTATACACGCTGGCGCTGACATCGACGATCTGTCCACGGTAAATATCGGTAGTGCGCTTGATCTCGGCGCGCTGGGCGCCGGTGGCCTTGACCTTGACCAGCATCAGTTCGCGCTCGATGTGAGCACTTTCCGACAGGTCGACCAGTTTTACCACTTCGATCAGCTTGTTCAGGTTCTTGGTGATCTGCTCGATGACTTCATCGTGCCCCACGGTGGTCAGCGTCAGACGCGACAGTGTAGGGTCTTCGGTTGGCGCCACGGTCAGGCTTTCGATGTTGTAGTTGCGCTGCGAGAACAGGCCAACCACACGAGACAGAGCGCCAGGTTCGTTTTCCAGAAGCAAGGAAATAATGTGCCGCATGATTAGGTACGCTCCGTCTTGCTCAGCCACATATCGCGCATGGAGCCGTCTTTGATCTGCATCGGGTAGACGTGCTCGCTGGTGTCGACCGAAATATCGATCACCACCAGGCGATCTTTCATGGCGAACGCTTCTTCCATCTTCGACTTCAAATCTTTCGAGTCGGTGATGCGCATACCAACGTGACCATAAGCCTCCGCCAGCTTGACGAAATCGGGCAGCGATTCCATGTAGGAATGAGAGTGACGGCTGCCGTAGCTCATGTCCTGCCACTGGCGAACCATGCCCAACACACCGTTGTTCAGAATGACGATTTTTACCGGCAAACCATATTGCAGGCAGGTCGAAAGTTCCTGAATGTTCATCTGGATGCTGCCCTCGCCCGTTACGCAGGCGACGTCGTCATCCGGGAAGTTCAACTTGATGCCCATGGCCGCCGGGAAACCGAAGCCCATGGTGCCCAGGCCACCGGAGTTGATCCAGCGGTTCGGCTTGTTGAACTTGTAGTACTGCGCCGCGAACATCTGGTGCTGGCCCACGTCGGAAGCAACAAAGGCATCGCCCTTGGTCACTTCGCACAGAGTTTCGATCACAGCCTGCGGCTTGATGACACTGCCGTCGCCCTTGTCGTAAGGGAACAGGCCGCGATCACCCTTCCACTCGTCGATCTGCTTCCACCAGCTCGCAACGGACTCTTTGTTCGGCGTCTCGCCGATTTCCTTGAGGATCGCGACCATTTCGGTCAGGACGCTCTCGACCGGACCCACGATAGGCACGTCGGCCTTGATGGTCTTGGAAATCGAAGCCGGGTCGATGTCGATGTGAATGATCTTGGCGTTCGGGCAGAACTTCGAGGCACCGTTGATAACACGGTCATCAAAGCGCGCACCGACGGCCAGGATCACGTCAGCATGGTGCATCGCCAGGTTGGCTGTGTAGCTGCCATGCATGCCGAGCATGCCGATGAACTGACGATCGGTACCAGGGAAACCGCCCAGGCCCATCAGGGTATTGGTCACTGGTAAGTTGAGCATTTTCGCCAACTCGGTCAGCGGCGCGGAGCCACCACCCAGAATGACGCCGCCGCCCGAATACATCACGGGACGCTTGGCCGCCAGGAGCATTTCTGCCGCTTTGCGGATTTGCCCGGAGTGACCGCGAACGGCTGGGCTGTAGGAGCGCAACTTGGCTTTTTTCGGGAAGACGTATTCGTACTTCTCGGCCGGGTTGGTCATGTCTTTCGGGATATCGACAACGACTGGACCAGGACGACCGGATTGCGCCAGGTAGAAAGCTTTCTTCATGACTTCCGGGATTTCCGACGCGTGCTTGATCATGAAGCTGTGTTTCACGATCGGCCGGGAGATACCGATCATGTCGGTTTCCTGGAATGCGTCGGTGCCGACCATGGTGCTTGGCACCTGGCCGGAAATCACCACCATCGGAATGGAGTCCATGTAGGCCGTAGCGATACCGGTAATAGCGTTTGTTGCGCCAGGACCGGAAGTCACCAGTACCACGCCGGCTTTACCGGTAGCACGGGCGTAGCCGTCAGCCATATGGGTAGCCGCTTGTTCGTGACGAACCAGAATGTGGGTCACTTCCGGTTCTTTGAACAGGGCATCGTAAACATGAAGAAGAGCACCACCCGGGTACCCGTAGATATATTTGACGCCTTCGTCACGCAAAAAGCGGACGAGCATCTCACCGCCAGATAAAAGCTCCACGTTGCTCACCTCTAAAACGCCAGAATACCGCCCACAAAAATGGGACGGGTCTTAATAGGTTTACTTCTCAGCAGAGCATGAGCGACGGTGGTCGCCGACTACGTCAGCACTGACTGAGCAAGTATTGGGATCGTCCCAAGTGTTGCGGGCCTTTCCCACCCAGCGCGAGGTAACGCGTTGCGGGTGTAACAGGTCGGCGCTGGTGTGCGCCTCATGATCTGCTGAGAGGGTCTGCTTCTGGCAGTCCCTGTACAGCGGACTTTGGATTCTTCTGTTTCGCCCCTCGCAAGTCAAGCCGTCAATGTGCTTTATTCTAGTAACCACATGAGAACGCAAGAAAAAACCCATAAATCCCATGTGTGTTAGCTTCAATTGCGCAACTTTTGACAAGGAATTGGCATGCGTACGCACTTCTTCATCGCCGGCCTGATGGTCGCCCTCAGCCCGTTGTCCATGGCCGCGCAGATTTACAAGTGGGTCGACGCCCAAGGCGTTACCCATTTCGATGCACAGCCGCCGCAAGGCCAGCAAGCCACTGTAGTGGTAACGCCCTCTTCACCTGCCAGCAAGCCACCCACAACCACCAACAGCGGTGTGATTGGCGATCAACGGGCCATCGACAACAGCGTAAAGAAGCAGGTCGCCGAGCAGCAGGCAGAATTGAAGGTGTTTTGTGATCAGGCGCGAACCAACCTGGCGCAGCTGCAGAACAATCCGCGGCTCAGGGAGGAAGTGGAAGGAGAATTGCGCCGCCTGGATGACGCACAGCGGCAAGAGCGCATAAGCGAAACGCAGAAGCAGATTGCGGATAACTGCATGTAGGAGCTGAGCTTGCTCGCGATAGCGATGTACCAGTCAATGCATCTGCTGAATGTCAAACCGCTATCGCCGGAACGCCGCCCGGACCAAGCTCGGCTCCTACAAAAGTCCGGGATTCAACGGGAAGCGGTGATCAGCAGATCAAACTCTTTGAGCAGCACTTGAAGCTGTCGATCCTTGCCTCGAACATTGCGCCCAGCGAAGACCATTTCGGCCATTTCCTGAATGCCCGAAGCGTTCGGCAACGGGAGATCCTGCTCTAGGATTGCCTTCATGCGCGGAAGGAAAATCCACTGCAGCCACTGCTCGAAGTCCAGTGTGTCGACCGCAAATGGCTCAACGCTGGAAAGCGCTTCGGCGGATGGCGGAACGTCGTCCCACCAGCCTTGCACTCGCAATTCACGCTCGATCAGCAGCAGCTGATCGACGATTTTAAGAAAACGTGCATCCATTACGACGTAACCTTGGCTTTCTGACGGGCCAATGCGGCGCCAGCGGAATCACCCTGTTTCTCACGCGCCTGGGCGATCAATTCCCACAGACTTGCCTGAAGTGCCGGACGACCATTGGCGAAAGTCAGGCCACGACGCGCAAACTGCTCGGCCTGTGGTGCATCACCCTGGGCCATGCGTACTTGCGCCAGGCGATAAAGCACTTGCGGTTCACGCGGGGCAACACGCTGGGCGCGCTCGAGACTTGAAGAGGCACCATTAAGGTCGCCACCAGCCTGTTGCTGCTGAGCGGTGGTCAACAGTGCCAGGACCGGACCGTCCAGTTGCTCATCGGCGGACAGGCCACCGGAGCTGGCCGACGGAATCCCGCTCGGCGTCGACGGCATGCTGTAGCTGCCCTGATTGATCGGCGCAGACTGAACCGGCGAAGTATCAATCGGCCCAGGCGTAATCGGACCCGGGGTAATCGGCGTGGTGCTGATCGGCGTCGACGTCGTTGCACCGCCACCCGGCACCATCACGACCACACCGGTATCGCCTTGTGGAATTTCCTGAGCCTGAGATTGCACGGGACGTTTTACCGTCGTCTGACGGTAACCACCGTTCGCAGAAACGCGCTCGCTATTGGAAACCGTGGTGCCGGAGTCCACTACCGGAATCGAGCCACGCTGTACGCTGGAACAACCGCTGAGCAAAGCTACGGCGGCAACCGCTGGAATCAACCACTTGTTCACTTGAAACCCTCTTTGCTTAATTCATCCAGCCTTTGACCCAATCCATCACCGTTTCGCCGGAAGCAGGGCCTTCGCCACCACATGCGGCGCCGGGAGGCGGTTCGCTGCCGCGAATATACGGCATCTGCACGGCACCTGGGCAACCGGCATCAGAGCCTTGTCCGGTCCGTGAATCGACCCAGGCCTGAACGACATTATCCGGTTGCGGCATGTCCAGCGGCAACGGGTCGGCCTTGCGCATGAAACTGGTCCAGACCTGCAACGCGCCGGTAGCACCGGTGAATGGTGTCTTGCCGTTGTCGTCGCGGCCGAGCCAGACCACTGCCAGCAAATCCTGGCTGAAGCCCGCGAACCAACTGTCCCGCGAATCGTTACTGGTGCCGGTCTTGCCGGCCAGGGTCAAGGTTTTCGGCAACACGTTGTAAACAGAACTACCGGTTCCTTCACGCATGACCCGCTGCATGGCGCTCTGGATCAGGTAAATGGATGCCGGATCAAAGCGCTGCTGAATCTGGAACGGATAACGCTTGAGCGGCTCGCCTTCGGCCGTCAGCACGCTACGAATCCCGCGCATCGGTGTATTGAAACCACCGTTGGCCAGGGTCTGATACATGGTCGCCACTTCGATCGGGGTCATACCGCCCGCCCCCAGCAACATCGACGGGAACGCCGGGAATTCGCGGGTCACCCCCAATCGGCCGAGGGTCTTTAGCACATTCGGCACACCCACCGCCAGGCCAAGACGCGCGGTCGACAGGTTGTAGGAATGCGCCAACCCTTGATAAAGGAAAACCGTGCCATGGGAGCGGCGATCATAGTTCTGCGGTTTCCAGACCTGACCGTCCGCACCTTTGACCGAGAAGGATTCGTCTGACAGCCAACTGGTCAATGTGTACTGGCTCGGTTTCTCGAGCGCTGTCAGATAAACCGCCGGCTTGATCAACGAGCCGATCGGTCGCACCGCATCCAGTGCACGGTTGAAACCGGCAAAACTGGCCTGGCGGCTACCGATCATGGCCTGGACTTCGCCGGTTTCCGGATTGGTCACGACCATGGCCGCTTCAACGTCATCGGAACCCTTGCGCCCGGACAGGCGCTTGAAGGTGTCGTTGACCGACGCCTCGGCTTTCATCTGCAAGATCGGGTCGAAGCTGGTGAAGATTCGCAGGCCTTCTTCGGTCAAGTCTTCGTCGCGATAGTCTTCGCGAAGCTGGCGCTTGACCAGATCGAGGAAGCCAGGGAACGAGCTGTCCGCCAATTTGCCTCGCGTTGTCACTCCCAACGGCATTTTCTTCGCGGCAGCGACCTGCTCGGCGGTGGCGACGCCCTGTTGCTCAAGCACATCGAGCACCAGATTGCGCCGCTCGAGTGCGCGCTCAGGATTGCGACGCGGATTGTAGTAAGACGGGCCTTTGACCATGCCCACCAACATCGCGACTTGATGCAGCTTCAGTTCCGACAATGGCTGCCCGAAGAAGAACTGGCTGGCCAGACCGAAACCATGCACCGCGCGCTGACCATCCTGACCGACGAATACTTCATTGAGGTAAGCCTCAAGAATTTCTCGTTTGTCGTAATGCAACTCAAGCAACATCGCCATCATGGCTTCGGTGAGCTTACGGCTCAGGCTGCGTTCACTGGTCAGGTAGAAGTTCTTGACCAGTTGCTGCGTGAGCGTACTGCCGCCCTGGGTCATCTTGCCGCCAGAGGTGTTGACGTAGACGGCTCGTGCAATCGATTTCGGCGACACGCCCCAGTGGCTATAGAAATCCCGGTCTTCCACGGCGACCAGGGTTTCCAGCAAATACGGCGGGACCTGATCGATTTTGATCAGAATGCGGTCTTCGAGGTTCTTCGGATAAATCCCGCCGATCAGCAGCGGCTCCAGGCGCACCACGGACAACTTTGAACCGTTCGTCGCCGAGAGCTCGGCGACATAGTCACCGGAGAAACGCACACGTACCGGCTGAGCACTCTCCATGCCTTCATAGAACTGGAAGCCACGGGTATTCAAGTCGACAGTGTTGCCGTTGACCGCCGCCGCGCCGGGGCCATTGCTCACGCTTTCACGGCGATAGCCCAAGGCATCTAGCTCAGTGAGAAAGTCGTCGCGGCTCAGCTTTTGTCCGACGAACAGCTCAAGCGGACGCGCGTAAACCTTGGCCGGAATCGTCCAGCGCTTGCCGGAGAACTTCTCCTGCACGATGGCATCGAGATAAACGGCGAATCCGGCCAGCACCACAAGGCCGACCAGACTGAGTTTAAGGGCCCAGCCCAGCCAAGGCCGCAGGCCTCGGGAAGGTGGTTTTTTAGGAGTGCGGGGGGATCGAGTACGAGTCATGGCGGCGGATTATACGCACTTTATTCATACTCAACAGGAGCCCTCCGAGTTTGCGTTAGGCTGGCTAGCCGCCATAATGACGACCTGAATTTTCCAGACTCTGAAGGATCACCCTGTGAGCCAGTCCCTGATCGCCGCCCTGCAAAACCCGGCCCTTTATCCGCATCCAGTTGACGGGTTCCAGGTCATCGAGACCCATATTTCCTGGGTGCTGCTCACCGGCCCCTATGCTTATAAAGTGAAGAAACCGGTGAACTTCGGTTTCCTCGATTTCACTACCCTTGAAGCTCGCGAGCATTTTTGCGGCGAAGAGCTGCGTTTGAACCAGCGCCTGACAGATGATTTGTATCTTGAAGTGTTGCCGGTCACTGGCACTGTCGAAGCTCCACAACTGGGCGGTGAAGGCCCGGCCATCGAATACCTGCTGAAAATGCGCCAGTTCCCACAAAGCGGCCTGCTCAGCACCTTGCAGGCCAATGGCGAACTGACCACCGCGCACATCGATGCGATGGCCGCGCAAATTGCCCGGTTCCACCTCAACGCACCGAAAGTACCGGGCGAACACGAAGCCGGCACCCCGGACAGCGTTATGGCACCGGTGCGCCAGAACTTCGATCAGATCCGTCCATTCCTCAGCGACAAGAATGACCTGCTGCAACTCGACGCCCTGCAAGCCTGGGCCGAGAGCAGCTTCGATCGCCTGAAGCCGGTACTCACCCAGCGCAAGGCCGACGGTTTCATCCGTGAATGCCACGGCGACATTCATTTGGGTAACGCGACGGTGATCGACGGTAACGTCGTGATTTTCGACTGCATCGAATTCAACGAACCGTTCCGCTTCACCGATGTGTATGCCGACGCCGGCTTCCTGGCCATGGACCTCGAAGATCGCGGCCTGAAGTGCCTGGCTCGTCGCTTCATCAGCCAGTATCTGGAACTGACCGGCGATTATCAGGGCCTGGAGTTGCTCAACTTCTATAAAGCCTACCGTGCATTGGTTCGCGCCAAGGTCTCGCTGTTCAGCATGCCGGCCGACGCCACCCCGGTGCAGCGCGCCACCACCCTGCGCCAATACCGTACCTATGCGAACCTGGCGGAAAGCTACAGCACCATTCCTTCGCGCTTCATGGCCATTACCCACGGTGTTTCCGCCGTTGGCAAAAGCCACGTTGCGATGCGCCTGGTGGAAGCGTTGGGCGCGATTCGCCTGCGCTCCGATGTCGAGCGCAAGCGCCTGTTCGGCGAGCAAACCGTCGCGAACGACCTGCAGGCCGGCATTTATAGTGCCGACGCCAGCACCGCGACTTACAACCGCCTGCATGAAATTGCCGCCGTCATCCTCCACGCCGGTTTCCCGGTGGTGATCGATGCCACTTACCTCAAGCATGACCAGCGCGCCAGCGCCGCAAAAGTGGCCGAGGCCACGGGCGCGCCGTTCCTGATCCTCGACTGCAATGCACCACAAGCGGTCATCGAGAGCTGGCTGGCCCTGCGCCAGGCAGATAAAGCAGATCCGTCCGACGCCACGCTGGAAGTAATCGCCGCTCAGCAAGCCAGCCGGGAAGCTCTGACGCCAGCAGAAATCCTCTGCAGCAAACGCGTTCAAACCAATGAAAGCGGGACGCTCGACACAGTCGTGGCACAGATTCGCCAACGCCTGCCAGGCCTGTAAAAAACTATTTCAGTCGTGAAGCGTTCACCCGCTTCACGGCTGTCAAATAGTGGCACTATACTGGCGTCATAAAACCATCAGGTGATGCGACATGAGCCAGCCGAAACTTCTCGACACCCCGCTTTACGCCTTGCTGCACAAAGACGACATCACAGGTTTTAACAACGAACGCCCCAAGGATGGGCCTGTCGATATGGTCGGTGGTGACTTCCGGGGTCTGGATCTGCGCGAGTTGAACGCCGACGGCGTCGATTTCACCGATGCGTATTTCCGCTCCGCCGATTTGCGCGGCATCGACTTTCGCAAAGCATCGCTTGAAGGCGCGAGCCTGGCTCATGCGCAGATTTCCGGTGCGTACTTTCCGGCAGAGCTGAGTGCGGACGAGATTCTGATGTCGATGAACTTCGGCACCCGACTGCGTTACCGCACCCGCTGACCGTTAACGCAATCTGACAAGTCCGGTGCCCCCGCTTCGCACTGGACTTCGGGCAGACTTGCCCTGAATCCAGACATCTTCAGCGTCTTTCCCGATCCTTTCGCAGATTTTCATGCATCCGCGAGCGCCTGCCTCTTAGAAGCATTTGCGTCGAAAACGACCAAACAATCACGCTTTTCCTACTGATGGCTACACTCCTCAGAAGCTTGCCCACGCACCATTCGGCCATCGCAAGGAGGCTTGATGAATGATGAACTGCAACACCTGAAAAATCTTGGCAAGACGTCGGCGCAATGGCTGCATGCCGTGGGCATCCACAGCGCCTCGGACTTGCGTCGCCTGGGGGCGGTGGACGCTTATCGGGCCGTGCGCACGCGCGGGTTTCGAGCGTCCAAGGTGTTGTTGTATGCAATCGAAGGCGCCCTGATGGACGTGCACTGGAACGACATTCCTGCCGAACGCAAAGAAGCGCTGAATAAACAACTGGAAGCCATCTCGTCGCGCCACAAGAATTGAACGAGCACCGCTTATCATCCTGGCGCACTAAAAACGACAGACCAATATTCAATGATTACAGCGACTTATCGATAGGGTGCGACACAAATCAGGCTAACGGAAAATCAGCTGTTGACTTGGTAATGAGAATCGCTATGATTATCACAACTGGTCGCGAGACTGGTCGATATTCTGAAAAGCCCTTGGTTCGGACTCTCAGATTATCTCCTCATCAGGCTAATCACGGTTATTTGACCCGGCTCTTGCCGGGTCTTTTTTTGCCTGTGGAAAACTACTGGCTTACGTCAGCGGGAAAGAAACCGTCTGACAGCTTCTTCAGGCTCTCCGGCAGCCGTGGTCCCAACCCACCCACCAGCAAAGTGGGATCAAGTTCGATGACCCGCCCATCCCTGACTGCGCGGGTAGAGGCCAGAATCGGATTTTCCTTGAACAACGCTGCCCGCGCGGCGTCACCCGTCAGCGCTCTGTCGGCAAACACCAGCACATCGGGATCCAGACTCACCAGCGACTCGTTCGAAAAGGGCTTGTACCCGGTGTGAGTTGCCAGATTGTGGCCACCGGCCCGTTGCAGCAACCAATCGGCGGCGGTGTCCTTACCGGCAATCAGCGGTTTGCCGCCAGCGTGCCCGAGCAACAACAGCACACCCGGAGACGGTTGCTTCAATTGCGCTCGGGTAACCCGGACCTTCTGCTGCTCCAGCGCCAGTTGATAAGTAGTCAGCAACTGAGTTGCCCGGTCTTCGGCGCCGAGCAACTTGCCCAAACGCTGAAGGTTACCCTGCAACGTGGACAGATCCGGTTGCGCCGAGAACAATTCGACCTGCACGCCGGCGCTACGAATTTGCGAAAGCACCGGCGGCGGCCCCATTTCTTCGGTGCCGACCAGAATCTGCGGGCGCAAACTCAATACACCTTCCGCTGAAAGCTGCCGTTGATAACCGATACTGGGTAGTGCCTTCAGCGACTCCGGATGTTGACTGGTGGTATCGACGCCCACCAGTTTCGGCTCACCGCCCAATGCACTGACCCACTCCGAAAGCGCGCCACCGGCACTGACCCAGCGCTGCGGCAAGTCTGCCGCGGCGGCGTGATGACTGGCGAGAAGTCCGACACAAAGCACGGCGACGCGGGTACTCAGGCGCATAAACAGCTTCCTTTTAGGGTTTCCCGGGCATCAGGTGGGCAGGCCAAGTATCCTGTGCATCTGGCACCCGCAACCATGGGCAAGTCAGCCATTTGATAATCGCTTGCATTTTCACGTCAAGCTCGGACATACCCGGTCACAACTGCGCGACCTGAGGATAGGCATGAAATTTCTGTGTACTGGCCCTGAGCTGGCCGACGCCAGCAGCCGTGGATTCGAACTCGACGGGCAAAAGCTATTCGCCGTGCGTCGGGCCGGCCAGGTTTATGTCTATATCAATCGTTGCCCGCACCGCGGTGTCGGGCTCGAGTGGACCCCTGACCAGTTTCTCGACCCGAGCAACAGCCTGATCCAGTGCGCCACCCACGGCGCCCTGTTTCTGATCGAGGACGGCGAATGCGTGTCCGGCCCCTGCGCGGGACAATCGCTGACCCGCGTCAATTGCCGCGAAGACGCACAGGGAATCTGGGTCAGCCTTTAACCGCAGAGCAACACTTCCAGGCGTCGATCCACCACCATTTCTTCATGGGTCAGGCGCACGCCATAGGCCAGCACCTCAACTCCGCAAGCCACCGCTTCACGCAAGGCCTGTGCGTAGACCGGATCGATTTCTTCGGCAGGACGCACAGCGTCGACCCCGGTGAGGTTCACGCAGTACAACTGCACCGCACGAATCCCGTCCCGGGCCAGATGCGCCAATTCCCGCAAGTGCTTGGCGCCGCGCTGGGTCACCGCATCGGGAAACGCTGCCACCGCGATTCCGTCAAACCCCAACGTGACACTTTTGACTTCCACGTAGGCTGGGCCGTCGGGGTATTCGAGACGAAAATCAATTCGGCTCTTTTCCTGACCGTAGGCCACTTCGCGCTTGAGTTGGGTAAAGCCGTTCAGTTCGGTGATCACCCCGGCGTGCAGCGCTTCCTCGATCAAAGCGTTGGCCCGACCGGTGTTAACGCAAAAGTGACGGCCGTGCGGGGTCTCGCCGATTTCCCAGGTGCCGGGCAACTTGCGCTTGGGGTCGTTGGAGCGGCTGAACCAGACCTGCCCGCCTTCGACCTGACAGTTGAGCATCGAACCGGTGTTGGGACAGTGAATGGTCAGCAACTCACCGGTAACGGTTTCGATATCGGCGAGAAAACGCTTGTAACGGCGGATCAGGCGACCTTCTTCGAGGGGAGGATGAAAGCGCATCAGCCTTGCCAGCTCCGCAGACCACGCGCGATACGTTCCACCGCTTCCTGCAAGCGTTCGAGGTTTTGCGTGTAGGCAAAACGCACGTGGTGCCCGGCTTGATAACGTCCGAAGTCCAGTCCTGGCGTGAACGCCACGTGCTCGGTTTCGAGGAAGTGCCGGCAAAACGCGAAGGCATCGCCGCCAAACTTGCTGATATCGGCGTACAAGTAGAACGCGCCCTCGGGTTCGACGGCGATCCCGAAGCCCAATTCACGCAGGGCCGGCAACAGGAAATCCCGACGACGACCGAACTCGGCGCGACGTTCTTCGAGAATGCTGATGGTTGCGGGTTCAAAGCAGGCCAGGGCAGCGTGTTGAGCCATGCTCGGGGCACTGATGTAGAGATTCTGCGCGAGTTTCTCCAGTTCACCGACTGCCGCCTCCGGCGCCACCAGCCAGCCGAGTCGCCAGCCGGTCATGCCGAAATACTTGGAAAAACTATTCAGCACAAAGGCGTTGTCATCGACTTCCAGCACGCTGGCCGCATCGGTGCCGTAGGTCAGGCCGTGGTAGATCTCGTCCACCACCAGATGACCGTGGCGTTCCTTGATCGCACGAGACAGCCCGGCCAACTCATCCCGGGTCAGGATCGTCCCCGTCGGATTGGCCGGCGACGCGACCAACGCACCCACGCTGTCGTGGTCCCAATACCGCTCGACCAGATCCGGAGTCAGTTGATAACGCACATCCGGACCAACAGGAACAAGCTGCGCAGCGCCTTCCACCAGCCGCAGGAAATGCCGGTTGCACGGGTAACCTGGATCCGCCAGCAGCCAGTGCTTGCCCGGATCCACCAGTAAGGCGCTGGCCAGCAGCAGCGCGCCGGAACCGCCCGGCGTGATGAGGATGCGTCGCGGGTCAATGTTCAGCCCATAACGCTGCTGATAAAAGCCCGAAATGGCCTCACGCAGCTCGGGAATTCCGCGCGCGGCGGTGTAGCGCGTCTTCCCCGCCGTCAATGCCGCCTGACCGGCACGGATGATCGGTTCGGCGGTGGTGAAGTCCGGCTCGCCGATTTCCAGATGAATCACATCGTGACCGGCGGCCTGTAATTCATTGGCCCGCGCCAGCAACGCCATGACATGAAAAGGTTCGATCGCGCGACTGCGGGCACTGTAGGACTGAGCCATTGGCCTTCCTTCAACGGGGAAAAGAACCGATTCTACCCAAGCGCAGGAACGAGCGAGAACCTAAAGCGGTCAGAGGCCATAAGACCCCGGCCACAAACGACTCGAGCGAGTGCCCAAGGTTTGACTAAAATCATTAATTGAGCAGGGCTCCACCCCCACCAGACAGCGCTTTGCCACCATCTGCGAGCGCCTCAGGCCGCAACCTCGACATCCGGGAGTAGCGCGCTCTGATTTGATCTGGTAAGTTCGCCCGCTTGCAGCCGCAGGGCCGGCAGGTGTCGGTGATGGAGCAATCCTGCGCAGATGGATTACAAGAGTAGAGGCGGTCTATTTCATGTCCACCCAAGCAAAGCAACAGGCAACCCCGTCGATCAGCGGCTTCGAACCCTACAAAGAAGTGAAGGGCGAGGAGTACATGGGCAAGCCCATGCGCGCGCACTTCACCAAGGTCCTGAACAAGTGGAAACAGGACTTGATGCAGGAAGTCGACCGTACGGTTGATCACATGAAGGACGAAGCAGCCAACTTCCCGGACCCGGCCGACCGTGCCAGCCAGGAAGAAGAGTTCGCCCTCGAACTGCGAGCCCGCGATCGTGAGCGCAAGTTGATCAAAAAGATCGACAAGACGCTGCAACTGATCGAAGACGAAGAATATGGCTGGTGCGAGTCCTGCGGCGTCGAAATCGGCGTCAAGCGTCTGGAAGCCCGCCCTACCGCCGACATGTGCGTTGACTGCAAGACCCTGGCGGAAATCAAGGAAAAGCAAGTCGGCAAATAATTGCGACTTGAACGAAGAACGGAGCGTGCGAACGCTCCGTTTTTGTTTCTGATGTTTTTTTGGCTTTAAATGCATTCATGACCGCCATCACCTCCCCCACCTACATCGGGCGCTTCGCCCCTACGCCCAGTGGCCATTTGCATTTCGGTTCGCTGGTCGCCGCATTGGCTTCGTACCTCGACGCGCGCTCGGTGGGCGGCCGCTGGCTGATGCGCATGGAAGACCTTGACCCGCCCCGTGAAGAACCCGGCGCCCAAGCCGCGATCCTCAAGGCACTGGAAAGCTATGGCTTCGAGTGGGATGGCGAAATGGTCCGCCAGAGTGACCGCCATGATGCCTACGCTGAAGTACTCAATCGCCTGTTCAATCACGGCCTGGCCTACGCCTGCACGTGCTCGCGCAAGCAACTGGAACCGTATCACGGCATTTATCCGGGACTCTGCCGCAATGCCGGGCACGGCACAGAAGACGCCGCCATCCGCGTGCGTGTCCCCGAACTGGACTACCACTTCATCGACCGGGTGCAGGGCAAATTCCATCAACACCTGGGCCGGGATGTCGGTGATTTCGTGATTCGCCGCCGCGACGGGCTCTACGCCTATCAACTGGCGGTGGTGCTGGACGATGCCTGGCAAGGCATCACCGACATCGTGCGCGGCGCCGACCTGCTCGACTCCACGCCACGCCAGCTCTACTTGCAGGAGCTGCTTGGCCTGCGGCAACCGCGTTACCTGCACATCCCGCTAATTACCCAGCCCGATGGCAACAAACTCGGCAAGTCCTACCGTTCGCCACCGCTGACCGAAGATCAGGCCACGCCGTTGCTGCTGCGGGCCTTGCGTGCGCTGGGACAAAATCCCGGCGCCGAACTGGCTTACGCCACGCCACGGGAAGTGCTGGATTGGGGGATCGCCCACTGGGACGCCCTGCTGATCCCGCGCACACTCAGCCTGCCCGAGGCGCAGCTACAGTGATCGTGCTTGCAGTGGCGCGCCCATCCGTTACCATCGCCGCACGTTTTCGGGCACGCGCATAAAAAAGAGAGGCCGGGATGTACATCTATCGCTTGGTCCTGCTCCTGGTAGTGGGGATTTATCTGTTTTCCCCGGCCATCATGGATTGGTGGATCGACGCCACTGGCGCCTGGTATCGCCCATATCTGCTCTGGCTGATCCTGATCGTCGTGACCTTCATCCTGCAGAGCCAAAAAGATGCCGATGAGCTTTAGCCTGACCCAGATGATCCTGATCAGTGCCGCGTACCTGGCGGTGCTGTTCGGTGTGGCCTGGATCAGTGAACGGGGCATGATCCCCCGGGCGATCATTCGCCACCCGCTCACCTACACCCTGTCGCTGGGCGTCTATGCCAGTGCCTGGGCGTTTTATGGCACCGTGGGCCTGGCGTATCAGTACGGTTATGGCTTCCTGTCCAGCTATCTCGGTGTGTCCGGCGCATTCCTGCTGGCACCGGTGTTGCTGTATCCGATTTTGAAGATCACTCGCACTTATCAGCTGTCGTCCCTGGCCGACCTGTTCGCGTTTCGCTTCCGCAGCACCTGGGCCGGCGCGCTCACCACAATTTTCATGCTGATCGGCGTGTTGCCGCTTCTGGCGCTGCAGATTCAGGCGGTGGCCGACTCCATCGGCATCCTCACCCGCGAGCCGGTGCAGCATCGCGTGGCCCTGAGTTTCTGCGCCCTGATTACGCTGTTCACGATTTTCTTCGGTTCCCGGCACATCGCTACCCGCGAGAAGCATGAAGGGCTGGTGTTCGCGATTGCCTTCGAATCGGTCATCAAGTTGATCGCCCTCGGCGGCGTCGGCCTCTACGCGCTATACGGCGTGTTCGACGGCCCGCAACAACTGGAACTATGGCTGCTGCAAAACCAGACCGCTCTCGCCGCCCTGCACACGCCATTGCAGGAAGGCCCGTGGCGCACGCTGCTGCTGGTGTTCTTCGCCTCGGCGATCGTGATGCCGCACATGTACCACATGACCTTCACCGAAAACCTCAACCCGCGCTCGCTGGTCAGCGCAAGTTGGGGTTTGCCGCTGTTCCTGCTGCTGATGA
Source organism: Pseudomonas sp. NFX98 (assembly GCF_047784845.1). Classification (NCBI taxonomy): domain Bacteria; kingdom Pseudomonadati; phylum Pseudomonadota; class Gammaproteobacteria; order Pseudomonadales; family Pseudomonadaceae; genus Pseudomonas; species Pseudomonas sp. NFX98. Next base: position 19,680 of record NZ_JBLNNF010000014.1, read on the forward strand.
GCCTGGCGGTGCCGCTGATTCTCTGGGCGGGACTGAAACTCGGCGCTACCACCAACCCGGAATATTTCACGCTGGGCATCGGCATCGCGGCCAACAGCAAGGCTTTGGCGTTGCTGGCGTATGTCGGCGGATTGTCCGCTGCCAGCGGCCTGATCATCGTCACCACCCTCGCTCTGTCGGGAATGGCGCTCAACCACTTGGTGTTGCCGCTGTATCAGCCTCCGGCGGAAGGCAACATTTACCGCTGGTTGAAATGGACTCGCCGGGCGCTGATCGTCGCGATCATCATGGCGGGCTACGGTTTCTACCTGTTGCTGGGCGCCGAGCAGGACCTGGCCAACCTCGGCATCGTCGCGTTTGTCGCCACGCTGCAGTTTCTGCCGGGCGTGCTGTCGGTTCTGTACTGGCCGACCGCCAACCGCCGCGGCTTCATCGCCGGTTTGCTGGCGGGGATTCTGGTGTGGCTGGTGACCATGTTGTTGCCGCTGGTCGGCAACCTGCAAGGTTTCTACATTCCGCTGTTGAATATGATCTACGTGCTGGACGACACCAGTTGGCACATGGCCGCAATCGCCTCATTGGCCGCCAACGTGCTGATGTTCACCCTGATCTCGCTGTTCACCAATGCCAGCACCGAAGAGGCCAGCGCCGCTGAAGCCTGCGCCGTGGATAACGTGCGTCGCCCGCAGCGCCGCGAACTGCATGCCGCCTCGCCGCAGGAATTCGCCACACAACTGGCCAAACCGTTGGGCGCAAAAGCAGCGCAGAAAGAAGTCGAACAAGCCCTGCGCGACCTTTACCTGCCTTTCGACGAGCGCCGACCGTATGCCTTGCGCCGCTTGCGTGACCGCATCGAAGCCAACCTCTCCGGCCTGATGGGCCCGAGCGTGGCACAAGACATGGTCGAGACGTTCCTGCCGTATAAGGCCGGCGGCGAAAACTATGTCACCGAAGACATCCACTTCATCGAAAGCCGTCTCGAGGACTACCACTCGCGCCTGACCGGCCTGGCTGCTGAACTCGATGCGCTGCGCCGCTATCACCGCCAGACCCTGCAGGAGTTGCCGATGGGCGTTTGCTCACTGGCCAAGGATCAGGAAATCCTCATGTGGAACAAAGCCATGGAGGAGTTGACCGGGATCGCCGCGCAGCGTGTGGTCGGTTCGCGCCTGAGCACCATCGCCGATCCGTGGAAAGAACTGCTGCAAGGCTTCATCAACGTTCCGGACGAACACTTGCACAAGCAGCACCTGGCCCTCGACGGCCAGACCCGCTGGCTGAACCTGCACAAAGCGGCCATCGACGAACCGCTCGCGCCGGGCAACAGCGGCCTGGTGTTGCTGGTGGAAGACCTGACCGAAACGCAGATGCTCGAAGACAAACTGGTGCACTCCGAGCGTCTGGCCAGCATTGGTCGACTGGCCGCCGGTGTGGCCCATGAAATCGGCAACCCGATCACCGGTATCGCCTGTCTCGCGCAGAACCTGCGCGAAGAGCGCGAGGAGGACGGCGAGCTCAAGGAAATCAGCGGGCAGATCCTCGAACAGACCAAACGCGTGTCGCGCATCGTGCAATCGCTGATGAGCTTCGCCCATGCGGGTAGCCACCAACACAGCGACGAGCCCGTCTGTCTGGCTGAGGTCGCCCAGGACGCCATCGGCCTGCTGGCCCTGAACCGACGCAATTTCGAAGTGCAGTTCTACAACCTGTGCGACCCCGAGCATTGGGTCGAAGGCGACCCGCAACGGCTCGCCCAGGTATTGATCAACCTGCTCTCAAACGCCCGCGACGCCTCGCCTCCCGGCAGCGCGGTGCGGGTCAAGAGCGAAGCCGGCGAACACACGGTCGACCTGATCGTGGAAGACGAAGGCAGCGGTATTCCGAAGAACATCATGGATAGATTGTTCGAACCTTTCTTCACCACCAAGGACCCGGGTGAAGGCACCGGTCTGGGCCTTGCACTGGTCTATTCCATCGTTGAAGAGCATTATGGACAAATCACCATCGACAGCCCGGCTGATGTTCAGAGCCAACGCGGCACCCGTATCCGGGTGACATTACCGCGTCATGTCGAAGCGACGTCCGCTGTGAACTGAGACCGTCGAGAGTATCGAATCAATGCCGCACATTTTGATCGTCGAAGACGAAACAATTATCCGCTCCGCCTTGCGCCGCCTGCTGGAACGCAACCAGTACCAGGTCAGCGAAGCCGGTTCAGTGCAGGAAGCACAAGAACGCTTCACCATTCCCACGTTCGACCTGATCGTCAGTGACCTGCGTCTGCCGGGCGCTCCGGGCACCGAGCTGATCAAACTCGGCCAGGGCACTCCGGTGCTGATCATGACCAGTTACGCCAGCCTGCGCTCGGCGGTGGACTCGATGAAGATGGGCGCGGTGGATTACATCGCCAAGCCTTTCGATCACGACGAAATGCTCCAGGCCGTCGCGCGTATCCTGCGTGACCGCCAATCGGCGCAAGCCAGCGGTGAACCGATTGCCGGCAAAGCCAGCAATGGCGCGGCCAAACCGGGCATCGATAACAGCAACGGCGAGATCGGCATCATCGGCTCGTGCCCACCGATGCAGGACCTGTACGGCAAGATCCGCAAGGTTGCACCAACCGACTCCAATGTCCTGATCCAGGGCGAATCCGGCACCGGTAAAGAACTGGTGGCGCGTGCCCTGCACAACCTGTCCAAACGCGCGAAGGCGCCGATGATCTCGGTGAACTGTGCAGCCATTCCGGAAAGCCTGATCGAGTCCGAACTGTTCGGCCACGAAAAAGGGGCGTTCACTGGCGCCAGCGCCGGGCGCGCAGGTCTGGTGGAAGCCGCCGATGGCGGCACTCTGTTCCTCGACGAAATCGGCGAATTGCCGCTGGAAGCCCAGGCTCGTCTGCTGCGTGTGCTTCAGGAAGGCGAGATTCGCCGGGTGGGCTCGGTCCAGTCGCAGAAAGTCGATGTGCGCCTGATTGCCGCGACGCACCGTGACCTCAAGAGCCTGGCGAAAATCGGCCAGTTCCGCGAGGACTTGTACTACCGCCTTCACGTGATCGCCCTGAAGCTGCCGGCCCTGCGCGAGCGCGGTGCCGACGTCAATGAAATCGCCAATGCGTTCCTGGCGCGACAGAGCGCGCGGATCAACCGCACCGACCTGAAATTCGCCCCGGACGCCGAACAAGCCATTCGTCATTACTCATGGCCAGGCAACGTTCGTGAGCTGGAAAACGCCGTCGAGCGCGCCGTGATCCTGTCCGAGAGCGCGGAGATTTCCGCCGAGCTGCTGGGTATCGATATCGAGCTGGGTGATCTGGAAGACGACGAGTTCATCGGCCTGCCCCCGCAACAGGGCAACGGCAACGCCAGTAACAACAACCACGAACCGACCGAAGACCTGTCCCTGGAAGACTACTTCCAGCACTTCGTGCTCGAGCATCAGGACCACATGACCGAAACCGAGCTGGCGCGCAAACTCGGGGTCAGCCGCAAGTGCCTGTGGGAACGCCGCCAACGCCTGGGCATTCCACGGCGCAAGACCGGGGTGGCCAGCGAGAGCTGAACCGCAGCTGTCTGATGTGCGGGTAACACGTGACTTGTTGAAAAAACTGTTACCTCAGCTTTTTCACGTAACAGAAGCCGGGGCTTACGGTAACGAAGCCCCGGCTTTTTTTCGCCTGCACAAACCCCATCAGCACGCCTAACCCCTTGTTTTAATGGGGTTCGCAAAAGTTGGCACGCACCCTGCTATATGTTTGGTACAAGAACAATAACAAGCAATGCACAAGACAATAAAAATAAGACGAATCGACTCACGCACAATAAAAACAAGACGGCGAGAGGCGCAGCTAACTGATTCTTTTGGAGAGGCGTTGTATTTGGGGCTTGCCCCACGACCAGGCCGAGAACAACAAAAAACTGTCTTAAGACAGAGCCTGTACTGGTTGGATCGAAAGATCACTGCAATTCAGCGACCAAAGCAATCCGTTTGCTCTTGGCTCCCGATTGGGAGGGTCATGAAGGAAAGCTTCATGGCGAGGGCACTCAACAAAAACAAGAAGCCCGAAACCAATAACAAAAATAGAGCATGCAACTACTTCTTGGGGAGCTTCGGCTCCCCTTGTAGTTTCTGCGATTTGAGAAACCCCGCAAAAATGCCCGCTTTCAGCCGTAAGCATGCGCCTTACAGCTCATATCTGCTGCGTCCTACACCATCCCCCGACTAAATGCTAGAATCCCCGCCCATCATGCGGTCATTCTTTGTTTTGGCCGAACATTCCTTCAAACAGTGCATCCCATGCTGAAGAAGCTGTTCCAGTCATTCCGTACTCCCCTGCGTCGTACGCAACACATTCGCAGCACGCCTGAAGTGCTCAACAGCGGCCAACATTCGCTGCAAAAGGCTCAATTCAGCCGTTACGCGGTGAACATCGTCGAACGCCTGCAGGGCGCCGGCTACCAGGCCTATCTGGTCGGCGGTTGCGTGCGTGACATGCTGCTCGGCATCACGCCGAAAGACTTCGACGTCGCCACCAGTGCCACACCCGAGCAAGTCCGTGCCGAATTCCGCAACGCGCGGATCATCGGTCGCCGCTTCAAACTGGTGCACATCCACTTCGGCCGCGAAATCATCGAAGTCGCGACCTTCCGCGCCAATCACCCGCAAAACGATGAAGAGGAAGACAACAACCAATCCTCACGCAACGAAAGCGGGCGCATCCTGCGCGATAACGTCTACGGCACTCTGGAAGAAGACGCGCAACGCCGCGACTTCACCATCAACGCCCTGTATTACGATCCGGTCAGCGAGCGCATCCTCGACTACGCCAACGGCGTACACGACATCCGCAATCAACTGATCCGCCTGATCGGCGATCCGAAGCAGCGCTACCAGGAAGACCCGGTCCGGATGCTGCGCGCGGTGCGTTTCGCCGCCAAGCTGAATTTCGGCATCGAAAAGCACAGCGCCCTGCCGATCCGCGACCTGGCAAAGACGCTGCGCGATATCCCGGCGGCCCGTCTGTTCGAAGAAGTGCTCAAGCTGTTCCTCTCCGGCCATGCCGCGGACACCTTCGAGATGCTGGTCGACCTGCAATTGTTCGATCCGTTGTTCCCGGCCAGTGCCGAGGCGCTGGAATACAACCCGACCTACACCCATACCTTGATCAGCGAAGCACTGATCAACACCGATCTGCGGATCAAGCAGAACAAACCGGTGACCCCGGCGTTCCTGTTCGCGGCCCTGCTGTGGCCTGCCCTGCCGGCGCGCGTATTGCGCCTGCAAGAGCGTGGCATGCCGCCGATTCCGGCGATGCAGGAAGCGGCTCACGAGCTGATTGCCGAACAGTGCCAGCGCATTGCGATTCCAAAACGCTTCACCATGCCGATCCGCGAGATCTGGGACATGCAGGAGCGCCTGCCTCGTCGCAGCGGCAAACGTGCCGACCTGTTGCTGGACAACCCGCGATTCCGCGCCGGCTACGACTTCCTGCTGCTGCGTGAAAGCGCGGGCGAACAGACCGATGGCCTGGGCGAATGGTGGACGGATTATCAGGACGCCAACGAAAGTGAACGTCGTGACATGATCCGCGACCTCAGCAACAAGGACGAAGGCACCGGTGCACCGCGCAAACGTCGTCGTAGCGGCGGTTCCAAGCGCAAGCGCACCGCCGGCGTTTCGAGCACCACAGACGAGTAATCCATGGAACGCATCTACATCGGCATGGGCAGCAACCTCGCTGACCCTGCCGAACAATTGCGCAGCGCCGTCGAAGCGCTGGCGCAATTACCGCAATCGGAGCTGGTCGGGGTTTCCGCCTTTTATCAAAGCGACTCGCTGCTCCCCGGCCAACCGCGCTATACCAACGCGGTTGCCGCTATCGACAGCACCCTCGCCCCACTGGACCTGCTCGATGCACTGCAAGCCATCGAAAACGGTCAGGGCCGTGAGCGACTTGAGCGCTGGGGGCCACGCACGCTGGATCTCGACATCCTGCTGTTCGGCGACCGATTGATTGACGAGCCGCGGCTCAAAGTCCCGCATTACCACATGCAGGAGCGCGCCTTTGTGCTGTATCCGCTGGCCGAGCTTGCGCCTGCGGATCTGCGTTTGGCCGATGGTCGCAAGTTGACCGATTTGCTTGCCGCATGCCCGTTCGTCGGCCTCGAACGCCTGACTTCGAGCTAACACCGCCCCCTGTAGGAGCAAAGCTTGCTCGCGATGACGGACTCACATCTGACATCTACATCAGCTGGCACACCGCTTTCGCGAGCAAGCTTTGCTCCAACAGAAATTACCTACGCCGAGCAGCACCACAGCAGCCAGCCTGCTGAATCGCATCAGTCCCCTTCGGTAACACCCCACCCGTAACAATGCGGTAACACACCCGATTGACTTCCCGAGTTCTCCTCACGACTATAGGCGTCCCGCTGCCGCCAACACGGCACACAAGGGCGCAATCCAGGCCTTATAAGCACGACAGAAGACCGTGCGCCTGAGTAGATGACGAATCACGCGCGTTACTCGCAGTAGTTTCCATAGCGCCTGAACGAGGATTTTTTGACATGCCAGCCATCACCCTGACCACGCTCCAGAGCCTCAAGCAGAAAGGTGAAAAAATCACCATGCTGACCTGCTATGACGCGACCTTCGCCCACGCCTGCAACCAGGCTGGCGTCGAAGTGCTGCTGGTGGGCGACTCCCTCGGCATGGTTTTGCAAGGTCACGACAGCACCCTGCCGGTTACCACCGCTGAAATGGCTTACCACGTCGCCGCCGTCAAACGCGGTAACAGCGATGCACTGATTCTCGCCGACCTGCCTTTCATGGCCTACGCCACTACCGAACAAGCCATGGCCAACAGCGCCCTGTTGATGCAGGCCGGCGCGCACATGGTCAAGGTTGAAGGTGCCTTGTGGCTGGCGGACTCGATTCGCCTGCTCGCCGAACGTGGCATCCCGGTGTGCGCGCACATGGGCCTGACACCGCAATCGGTGAACATCCTCGGCGGTTATAAAGTCCAGGGCCGCAACGAAAACCAGGCGCGGCAGATGCGCGCCGATGCGATTTCGCTGGAACAGGCTGGTGCGGCGATGCTGCTGCTCGAATGCGTGCCAAGCGAACTGGCCGAAGAAATCACCCAGGCTGTGGGCATTCCGGTGATCGGTATCGGTGCCGGCAATCGCACCGACGGCCAGGTACTGGTGCTGCACGACATGCTGGGCCTGTCCATCACCGGCCGCGTACCGAAATTCGTGAAGAACTTCATGGCCGGCCAGGAAAGCATTCACGCGGCCCTGAGCGCATACGTCAGCGAAGTCAAAGCAGCGACTTTCCCAGGCATCGAACACGGATTCTCTGCATGAACACCGTAAAAACCGTACGCGAACTGCGCGCCGCCGTGGCCCGCGCCCGCAGCGAAGGCAAGCGCATAGGCTTCGTGCCTACCATGGGCAACCTGCACAGCGGCCATGTCGCGCTGATTACCAAGGCCACCCAACGGGTGGATTTCGTGGTCGCGAGCGTTTTCGTCAACCCGCTGCAATTCGGTGCCGGCGAAGACCTCGACAAATACCCGCGCACCCTCGCGGCCGACCAGGAAAAACTGCTCGAAGCCGGTTGCGACCTGTTGTTCGCGCCCGCCGTGGAAGAGATGTACCCCGACGGCATGGCCGGCCAGACTCGCGTCAGCGTGCCGCAATTGTCCGAAGGCCTGTGCGGCGCCAGCCGTCCGGGGCATTTCGAAGGTGTGGCGACGGTGGTCAGCAAGCTGTTCAACATGGTCCAGCCGGACCTGGCGATTTTCGGCCAGAAGGATTTCCAGCAACTGGCGGTGATCCGCGCGCTGGTCCACGACCTGAACATGCCGATCCAGATCATCGGCGAGCCGACCGTTCGCGCGGCCGATGGCCTGGCGTTGTCGTCGCGCAATGGTTTCCTCAGCGAAGAACAGCGGGCCGTGGCGCCAGTGGTGTATCGCACGCTGAGCGAGATTGCCGAGTCGATCAAGCAGGGTGAGCGGGATTTCCCGGCACTGATCAACGCGCAAATCAAACAGCTCGAAGCGGCTGGTCTGAGCCCGGATTATCTGGAAATTCGCCATGCGCTGACCTTGCGCCCGGCGACGGCGGAAGATCGCGATCTGGTAATTCTGGTCGCGGCATTCCTCGGCACGACCCGGTTGATCGACAACCTGCACCTGAATCTCGATACACCCATCTAAACCCCACCCATCCTCCTGTAGGAGCCGAGCTTGCTCGCGATAGCGGACAGACAGCCAATACAAATATTGAATGTCAGGCCCTCATCGCGAGCAAGCTCAGCTCCTACAGGGTAAAAACACGACCTTGGAAAAACACTCATGCACGCCATCATGCTCAAAGCCAAGCTGCATCGCGCCGAAGTCACCCACGCTGTACTCGATTACGAAGGTTCTTGCGCCATCGACGGTGAATGGCTGGACCTGTCCGGTATCCGTGAGTACGAACAGATCCAGATCTACAACGTCGATAATGGCGAACGCTTCACCACCTACGCCATCCGTGGCGAAGAAGGTTCCCGCATGATCTCGGTCAACGGTGCCGCCGCACACAAGGCCAAGGTCGGCGATCGCGTGATCATCTGCGCTTACGCTCATTACAGCGAAGCCGAACTGCTCAACTTCAAACCCCGCATGCTTTACATGGCGCCGGGCAACGAACTGAGCCACACCAGCAATGCCATTCCGGTCCAGGTCGCCTGATCGAAGCCTGTCTTGCTTCCGTTTGTCGGACTGTTCCTAACCTGGATGTTAAAAAAGTACCGGAAACAGGTCAGACAAAGTCAAGACAGATCATTGCGCGGGGTTTACTGTATTCGCCCTGCGCCATGAATTCGTGTCGACGCAGTTGACCGGGACGCCCATCCATAGCGCTCCGGGATTTTTAGTGTTCAAAAGGCCGTTCAAGTAAAAAGGAAACCCGCAGCGATGGCGTATTACCGCACTCCTCACGACGTGACCGCTCTGCCCGCCTGGCAGGCGTTGAATGACCACCGCCAAGCCATGCAGGATTTCAGCATGCGCGAGGCCTTCAATGCCGACCCGCAGCGCTTTACCCAATTCACCCTCAGCAGCTGCGGCCTGTTTCTCGACTATTCGAAGAACCTGATCAACGCCGAGACCCGCAATCTGCTGGTGGGCCTGGCCAACGAAGTCGACCTCCAGGGCGCGATCAAATCGCTGTTCGACGGCGAGATCGTCAACGCCTCCGAAGGTCGCCCGGCCCTGCACACGGCGTTGCGCCGCCCGGTCGGCGACAAGCTGTCGGTCAATGGCGTCAACGTGATGCCGGAAGTGCACAAGGTGCTGAACCAGATCACCGACCTCGTGGGCCGCATCCACGATGGTCTGTGGCGTGGCTACACCGAGAAGCCGATCACCGACGTGGTGAACATCGGCATCGGTGGCTCGTTCCTCGGCCCTGAGCTGGTGTCCGAAGCACTGCTGTCCTACGCCCAGAAAGGCGTGCGCTGCCATTACCTGGCAAACATCGACGGCAGTGAGTTCCACGAGCTGACCATGAAACTGCGTGCAGAAACCACGCTGTTCATCGTCTCGTCGAAATCCTTCAACACCCTCGAAACCCTGAAAAACGCCCAGGCCGCCCGTGCCTGGTATCTGGCCCAGGGTGGTTCGGAAGCCGAGCTGTATCGTCACTTCATCGCGGTATCGAGCAACAACGCCGCCGCCGTGGCCTTTGGCATCCGTGAAGAAAACATCTTCCCGATGTGGGACTGGGTCGGCGGGCGTTACTCGCTGTGGTCGGCCATCGGGTTGCCGATCGCCCTGGCCATCGGCATGTCGAACTTCAAGGAACTGCTGTCCGGTGCCTACACCATGGACCAGCACTTCCAGAGCGCACCGTTCGAACAGAACATGCCAGTGCTGTTGGCCTTGCTCGGCGTGTGGTACGGCAACTTCTGGGGCGCGCAGAGCCACGCGATCCTGCCGTACGACCACTACCTGCGAAACATCACCAAGCACTTGCAACAGCTGGACATGGAATCCAACGGCAAGAGTGTGCGTCAGGACGGCACCGCGGTGTCCACCGACACCGGCCCAGTGATCTGGGGTGGCGTCGGCTGCAACGGTCAGCACGCCTACCACCAGTTGCTGCACCAAGGCACCCAACTGATCCCGGCCGATTTCATCGTGCCGATCGTCAGCTTCAACCCGGTGTCCGACCATCACCAGTGGCTGTACGCCAACTGCCTGTCGCAGAGCCAGGCGCTGATGCTCGGCAAGACCCTTGCCGAAGCTGAAACCGAGCTGCGTGACAAAGGCATGAGCGAAGCTGAAGTGCATAAACTCGCGCCGCACAAGGTGATCCCGGGCAACCGTCCGAGCAACACCCTGGTGGTCGAGCGCATCAGCCCGCGCCGCCTCGGTGCGCTGGTGGCGATGTACGAACACAAAGTCTTCGTGCAAAGCGTGATCTGGGGCATCAACGCCTTCGATCAGTGGGGCGTGGAGCTGGGCAAGGAGCTGGGCAAAGGCGTCTACAACCGCCTGGTCGGCAGCGAAGAAACTCCGGCTGACGACGCGTCCACCCAAGGCCTGATCAACTACTTCCGTGGTCGTCACCGCGGGTGATAGGCTGAAGGGGCGGTTTGCCCGCCCCTTCAACTTGCAGCATCGACAGTTCTACGGCACCGGGCTTACTGCAAAATCGGTGGCGTGCGCTATCACTGTAGGAGCTGCCGAAGGCTGCGATCTTTTGATCTTCAAAGCAAAGTCAAAAGATCGCAGCCTTCGGCAGCTCCTACGAGGGTCGCGCAGCTCCCCTCTTGTCGCAAAACAAGAATAAGGAACCGTCATGTTCGATATCAGCACGTTCCCCAAAGCCGATGCCGTCCGCCGGGCTGCACAATTGAGTCAAGACGACTACCACCGCCTGTACCGCGAATCCATTGAACACCCCACTACATTCTGGGCCGAACAAGCCACCCGCTTCCTCGACTGGAGCAAGCCGTGGGACACCGTCCAGCGCTATGACCTGAAAACCGGTGAGGCCAGCTGGTTTGCCGGCGGCAAATTGAACGTCAGCTACAACTGCATCGACCGGCACCTGGAAAAACGCGGCGATCAGATCGCGATCATCTGGGAAGGCGACGACCCCGCCGAATCCACCCAGATCACCTACAAAAAACTCCATCACAACGTCTGCCGCCTGGCCAACGTGCTTAAAAGCCGTGGCGTGAAGAAAGGCGACCGCGTGTGCATCTACATGCCGATGATTCCCGAAGCGGCCTACGCCATGCTCGCCTGTACGCGCATCGGTGCGGTGCATTCGGTAGTGTTCGGCGGCTTCTCCCCGGACTCGCTGCGCGACCGGATACTCGACGCCGACTGCCGCACCGTGATCACCGCTGATGAAGGTGTGCGCGGCGGCAAATTCGTGCCGCTGAAACAGAACGTCGACAAAGCGCTGCAAAGCTGTCCGGACGTGAGCACCGTGGTGGTGGTCGAGCGCACCCAGAATCAGGTGAACTGGGTTGAAGGCCGGGACATCTGGTATCACCAGGCGCTGCGTGACGTCGGCGACGACTGCCCGCCCGAACAGATGGATGCTGAAGACCCGCTGTTCATCCTCTACACCTCCGGCAGCACTGGCAAACCCAAAGGGGTGCTGCACACCACCGGCGGTTATCTGCTGCAAGCGGCGATGACCTTCAAGTACGTGCTCGATTACCGCGACGGCGAAGTGTTCTGGTGCACCGCTGATGTCGGCTGGGTCACGGGGCACAGCTACATCGTTTACGGGCCGCTGGCCAACGGCGCCACGACGTTGATCTTCGAAGGCGTGCCGAGTTATCCGAGCACCTCGCGCTTCTGGCAAGTGATCGACAAGCACAAGGTCAACATCTTCTACACCGCTCCCACCGCCCTGCGTGCCTTGATGCGTGAAGGTCCGGAACCGTTGAAGGAAACTTCCCGCGCCAGCGTCAGACTGCTCGGCACCGTCGGTGAGCCGATCAACCCGGAAGCGTGGGAATGGTACTTCCATCAGGTCGGTGAGGAGCGCTGCCCAATCGTCGATACCTGGTGGCAGACCGAAACCGGCGGCATCATGCTCAGCCCGTTGGTGAGCGCACAACGGATCAAACCCGGCTGCGCCACGCAGCCGATGTTCGGCGTGCAACCGGTGCTGCTCGACGAGCAAGGCAAGGAAATCAAAGGCGCCGGCAGCGGCGTACTCGCCATAAAATCAAGCTGGCCGGCGCAGATCCGCAGCGTCTATCGCGATCCGCAACGCATGGTCGACACCTACTTCAAGCCTTACCCCGGCTATTACTTCACCGGTGACGGTGCTCGTCGCGATGAGGACGGTGATTACTGGATCACCGGGCGTATCGACGATGTGATCAACGTTTCCGGGCACCGCATCGGCACCGCCGAAGTGGAAAGCGCGCTGGTGCTGCACGACAGCATCGCCGAGGCCGCCGTGGTGGGTTACCCCCACGACGTCAAGGGTCAGGGCATCTACGCGTTCGTCACGCCCATGAACGGCGTCGAGCCCGGCGACGAACTGAAGAAAGAGCTGCTGGCGATGGTCAGCAAGGAAATCGGCAGCTTCGCCAAGCCGGACCTGATCCAGTGGGCGCCGGCCTTGCCGAAAACCCGTTCAGGCAAGATCATGCGGCGTATCCTGCGCAAGATCGCCTGCAACGAACTGGACAGTCTGGGCGACACCTCGACCCTGGCCGACCCGAGCGTGGTGCAAGGCTTGATCGACAAGCGCCTGAATCAATAATGCACTGCCGTCCGTAGGAGCAAAGCTTGCTCGCGATGAACGATAACGCGGTCTACCGATGAACCGCGTCATCGTTCATCGCGAGCAAGCTTTGCTCCTACAAAAGCATCATAAATTACCGGGACATCATGGAATTCATCCGCACCCGCATTGAAACCCAGATCATGAGCCTGACCGGTCTGTCCCTGGGCAAGCTCGACCTGGAAAACCCCAAGGGCGATCCGGGACTGTTCGGGCCCGACTCCGTGAGCTGGCAGGTGCACGGCGACTTCAGCAGCATGCTCATCGGCGGCATCAGCGCCCTGATGTTGCAGGCCTTGCATCCGTTGGCGCTGGCCGGCGTGTGGGACCATTCGAATTTTCGTGAGGACATGCTCGGCCGGTTGCGTCGCACCGGGCAATTCATCTCCGGCACGACCTTCGGATCAAGACAGGACGCCGACTGGCTGATCGAAAAAGTCCGCACCATTCACCTGCAAGTGACCGGCACCGCGCCGGACGGTCGCCCTTACGCCGCCAGCGATCCCGACCTGTTGACCTGGGTGCATGTGGCCGAAGTCAGTAACTTCCTCGCCGCACATTTGCGCTATCGCAATCCGCATTTGTCCTTGTCCGATCAGGATCGCTATTACGCAGAAATCGCCCTGGTCGCCGAACGTCTGGGCGCGCGGAATGTGCCGCGCTCGCGGCAGGAAATTTCCGATTATCTCGAAAGCATCCGTCCGCAACTGCTGTGCGACGCACGCAGCCGTGACGTGTTGCGGTTGTTGTTGAACGCTCCGTCACCCAGCCGTTTGGCCAGGCCTTTCGGCGGGCTGATGATGCAGGCCGGGATCGACCTGTTGCCGGATTGGGCCAGTGACATGCTTGGCGTCAGCCAGAACCCGCTGCAACGCAAACTGATCCGTGCCAGTGTCAATCGCAGTGCGCCGATGCTGCGCTGGGCGGTGCGCAATGGCTCGGTGCAACGGGCCAAGCGGCGGATGGGGTTGCTAACCTGACTGTCCTTGTAGGAGCAAGGCTTGCCCGCGATAGGTGCGCCTCGGTGAACCTGATGAAACGCGTTATCGTTCATCGCGGGCAAGCCTTGCTCCTACAGGTTCTTCTTCGCCTATAACTGTTAAACTCCCGCGCCAAATTCCCTCCTGCAAGGCGCCCAGCATGTCTTCCTTGAATCAGGCGCTGCGCGCCGCCCTTGAACATCGCCAGGATCTGCTCGCCGAGCTGCACAGCCAAGGCACCGATTGCTATCGCCTGTTCCACGGCAGCCAGGAAGGCGCCGGTGGCCTGACCATCGACCGCTACGGCCCGCAACTGATGGTGCAGAGTTTCCATCAGTCGCTGGAACGCGATGCCTTGCTGCAACTGCACGAAATCGTCAACCAGCACCTCGGTTTTGAAAGCCTGCTGGTCTACAACGACCGCTCCCGTGGCAATTCGCGCATCGACCGCGAAGACACTGTCTACCGCGCCGACGAAGCCGCGCTGCAAGATCTGATCGGCCATGAGTGGAGCCTGAACTATCGGGTGCGTGGACGTCATGCCGGGCAGGACCCACTGCTGTTCCTCGACCTGCGCAACACCCGCGGCTGGGTCAAGGACCACAGCAAAAACAAAAGCGTGCTGAACCTGTTTGCCTACACCTGTGGCGTCGGTCTCAGCGCTGCGGCCGGTGGCGCCAGCGAGGTGTGCAACCTGGACTTCGCCGAAGGCAATCTGGCGGTCGGTCGTGAAAACGGCTTGCTCAATCCACAATTGCCGACCATGGAATTCATCCAGTCCGATTATTTCCCGGCCATCCGCCAACTCGCCGGCCTGCCCATCAGCCAGCGTCGCGGGCAAAAGTTGCCGAGCTATCAGCGTCTGGAACAGCGCCAGTACGATCTGGTGCTGCTCGATCCACCGGCCTGGGCCAAGAGCGCGTTCGGCACCGTCGACCTGCTGCGTGACTACCAAAGCCTGCTCAAACCCGCCCTGCTGACCACCGCCGACAACGGCGTGCTGATCTGCTGCAACAACCTGGCAAAGGTCAGCATGGACGACTGGCGCGAACAGGTTTTGCGTTGCGCAGAGAAAGCCGGGCGGCCGGTACGTGAATGGACGGTGATGAAACCCGGTGCCGATTTCCCGTCGATGGATCAGCAACCACCACTGAAAACCCTGATCCTGCAGCTCTGATTCGTGTCAGATAAATCTGAAAAATCCTGAACAGGCTGTTTGCTTCGGAACCGGAATCGCGTGCCATACTCCAAGGCACTCCGATTCAGACAGATGAAGCCACGCATGTACAAAGGATTGATTCGCGCCATCGGCGCCTTGTTGACTGCTCTGGCGCTCTACAGCTTGCTGGGCTTTCTGATTTTGCCGGGCATCGCCCTGCGCATCGCCAACCAGCAATTAGCCAACTATTCCACGACGCCCGCCACGCTTCAGCGGATCGAACTCAACCCGTTCAGCCTCGAAGTGACCCTTTGGGGCCTGAGCATCGGTGAGCCTGGCAAGGAACAGGTCGGCTTCGAACGCCTGTACGCCAACCTGCAACTCGATAGCCTGTGGACCAAGGCGCTGCATCTGTCGGAAATCGAACTGGACAAGTCCAAAACCGAAATCCTCTTCAGCAAGGACGGCAAACTCAACCTGCTGGGGCTGTTCAAGATACCGGCCAGCGAACCAACTCCCGCCGATCCTGACGCCAAGCCGTTTCCTCTGCGTATAGACAGCATCAAACTTGCCGGTGGCGCCGTGCACTTCGAGGATGCGCGCCCTAGCGAGCCCATCGAATTCCTCTACGACGCCCTCGATTTCGAGCTGAAAAACCTCAGCACCCTGCCCGAAGACAGCGCCGACATGACCCTGGTGGCTGTCGGCCCCAACGGCGGGCAGATTGACTGGACCGGCAACTTCAGCCTGATCCCGATCGCCTCCGAAGGTAAGCTGAAAATCACCGATGGCAAGATGAAAGCCTTCTGGCCCTACGTGCGCGATGCCGTGCCCCTGGACCTTGAAAGCGGCGTCATGAGCATCAGTACTGACTACAAACTCAATCTGTCCAAGGAAACCGAGCTGCTGCTGAGCAATGTCTCGGCCACCATCGCGCCCTTCGCCATCAAGGCACCGGACGGTCGGCCGCTGGTGAAGCTCGAACGACTGGACGTCAGCGAAACCACTGTCGACCTGGCCAAACAGCAAGTGGTGGTCGGCAAGATCCGCAGCCACAAACTGGAAACCTGGGCCGCACTGGAAGCCGATGGCCAACTGGATTGGCAAAAGTTGTTCGCCAGTCAGCCATCCAAACCCGCCGCCAAGGCCAATGCCGAACCGGCCAGCACGCCCGCTGCCGCCGACTCCCCGAAAGCAGAAGCTACCCCAAGCAAGCCTTGGCAGGTATTGCTCAATGACGTGCAACTGCGCGATTACCAAGTGCACCTGGCGGACCGCAAGGCTCAACCCGCCGTGGCACTGGAACTCGGGCCACTGAATCTCGACCTGCAGAAATTCGACAGCCTCAACGGCTCGCCCTTCTTGCTCAAGTTCGATACCGGCGTGGGCAAGCAAGGCAAGCTCATCGCCGAAGGCGAGGTCAATCTGGCGCCGGTCAGCGCCAAGCTGAATGTGCAGAGCAAGGACATCGACCTGCGTGTCGCCCAGTCCTACATCAGCCCGTTCATTCGCCTTGAGCTGCGCAGCGGCATGCTCGGCAGCGATCTGGCGGTCAACCTGAAAAGCACCGAGCCGCTGGCCTTCAGCGTCACAGGCCGCGCCCAGGTTGATCAACTGCACACCCTCGACACCCTGAAAACCCGCGACTTCCTCAAGTGGCAGCAGGTGGTGGTCGAAGGCCTGAACTATCAACACGGCGACAGCCTGTCGATCGACAAGGTCAACCTGCTGCAACCCTATGTACGCTTCATGATCAACGATGACCGCACTACCAACATCGATGACTTGCTGATCCCGCAACCGGCCGACACTGCCTCAAAACCTGCTGTCGCCAAACCTGCCGCGAGCAAGGACAAGCCACTGGGCATCCACATTGGCGGCATCGCCATCAATGACGGCTCGGCCAACTTCGCCGACTTCAGCCTCACGCCGAACTTCGCGACGGCCATCCAGCAACTCAACGGGCAGATCGGCACCATCGACAGCCGTCAGGCGAAACCGGCCAGCGTCGACGTCAAGGGCAAGGTCGACCGCTATGCGCCGGTCACCATCAAGGGCGCGGTCAACCCGTTCGATCCGATGGCCAGCCTCGATATCGCCACCAGCTTCAAACGCGTGGAACTGACCACGCTGACGCCTTACTCCGGCAAGTTCGCCGGTTACCGCATCCGCAAGGGCCGGCTGAATCTGGACCTGCATTACCAGATCACCAAGGGCCAGCTCAAAGCCGAAAACAAAGTGGTGGTCGAGCAGCTGCAACTGGGCGAGAAAGTCGACAGCCCGGATGCCGTGAGCCTGCCGCTGAAATTGGCGATTGCCTTGCTCAAGGACGTCGACGGCAAGATTTCCATCGAGCTGCCGGTGACCGGCGACCTGAACAACCCGCAGTTCAGCGTTATGCCGATTGTCTGGCAGACCCTGCGCAACCTGATCGTCAAGGCTGCGGCCGCGCCGTTCAAACTTATTGGCGGCCTTGTATCTGGCGGCGGTTCGGAAGATTTGGGCAGCGTGTCCTTCGACCCAGGCTCAAGCGACTTGAGCAAGGACGCCGAAGGCGCTTTGGACAAGCTGAGCAAGGCGCTGAAAGAACGCCCTGCCCTGCGCCTGGAAATCGAAGGTACGGCGGCGAAGAGCAGCGACGGTCCGCTGATTGCCGAGCAACGTCTGGAACGGGAATACCAGTACAACTACTACAAGATGCTCCAGCGTCGCGGCGACAAGGTTCCCGCCCAGGCTTCGTTGCTGGACGTTCCGGACAGCGAAAAAGGTCCGCTGCTGGAAGGCATCTACCGCACACGCCTGAAGGTTCAGCCGCCTACGGAATGGAAGGACCTGGGCAAGGAAGATCGCACGGCGAAAATGCGCGAAGGCGTGATCCAGTTCTGGAGTTCCAGCGATGTGTTGCTGCGCCAGTTGGGGCAGGACCGCGCCAGCAGCATCAAGGACTATCTGGTCGACAAAGGCCAACTGGCCGATGACCGTGTGTACTTCATCGATGCGCAGTTGGGCGAAGCGGAGAAGGACGGCAAGGTCGTGACGCCGATGCATCTGGACGCCGAGTGATGGGTAATCGGCTGCTGCTCGCACTGGCGCTGGCAACCGCTGCGAGCCAGGCTTCGGCAGCGGATACCTTGCGTTGTGGCAGTCAATTGATCAGCGTCGGCGACCGGTCGAGCGAGGTGCTGCAGAAATGCGGCGAACCTGCTGGCCGTGATTTGCTGGGCTACAAGCGCAGCGCCAATCGGCGGGAAGAGTTCCAGGTCGAGGAATGGACCTACGGGCCGAATGGCGGGATGTATCAGTACCTGCGGTTCGAGGGGAATCGATTGGTGCAGATCACCAGCAAGCGCGGTAATTAAAAGTCAAAAGATCGCAGCCTTCGGCAGCTCCTACATGGGATGAGTACACCTGTAGGAGCTGCCGAAGGCTGCGATCTTTTGCGTTACAAATAGAACAGGCCCCGACACGAATGCCGGGGCCTGTAATGGCCACATCCTTATGGCCGTTCGCATGAACTCCTGAGATGCGGCAGACGTATGACTTGGCCCGTCTACCGCGCCTTCTCCCGGTCCAGGCGAGAAGCCTTGCCTTACTCGGCTTTCAGGCCGTCAGCGGAGACCGCTTTGACGCCTTTGATTTTCTTGGCAATCGCCACGGCGGTGGTTTTCTGAGCATCAGTTACCGCAGTTGTGGACGACAGAGACACGACGCCTTTGTTGGTTTCAACTTTGATATCGGTACCTGGGATACCTTTTTCGGTGACCAGGTCGGCTTTGACTTTGGTAGTGATCCAGGTATCGGAAGTAGCTTCTTTCGCTTCAGTCATTTCACCGGCGGCCAGCACCATTGGCGACTGGGTAGCCTGGGTGGTTTGGGCGAATGCGCCGTTGGCCATGGTCAGGGTCAGCGCGGTAGCAGCAGCGGCAGTGATAGCGAACTTCTTCATACGAGTAACTCCTGTTTTTCTGGAAAGTCTGCTGGGTTGTTGTCAGCAGGGTTACCAGAGATATTGCGAACGCTGTGCCAAGTTTGAGACAGATAATTAATCGTTATAAATCAATGACTTATTAAAAAGGTTATTTTGCGGATTCGTGCAAATTGCATGAGTTGAACTTTATCTACATGCAAGTTGCGGGTTTTCAACAAGGCCTAAAGCCATGAATTGTTGGAGGTTTTCTCATTTACTCGACATTCTGGACTGCGAGCAAAAAAATACCCCGCCACGGGCGGGGTATCAGGCATGAAAAGCGATGGTTCAAGCTTTCGGAGCAACCCCCGTGCAGCCCTTCGGCGCGTATTCCTGATCCACGGTTGTGGCACAAGTCCAGCCAGTCACCGTACGCGAAAGGGTAATGGTTTTATTCAATACCGGACCCGGCGCATTGAGGATCGTGCAACCAATGGTCCCGGTGCCATCAGCGGCTTTACCCGAGGCCGTGGTGGTGCAGTTGGAAGTGGCTGCCGTGCCGCCAACCTTGGTCAAATCAGGGTCGGTCCCTTGATTGATAATGTCCTCGAATGGCACCTTCAACGCCGAAATCTCCGCCAGCCCCGCCGTCACCTTGGCCCGCGCCTGATACTTGGAATAAGCCGGTATCGCGAACGTCGCGAGAATCCCGATGATCGCCACCACGATCAGCAGCTCGATCAGGGTAAAACCTTTTTGAGTGTTCATAGACAGCCTCCGTGCATGAGTCGAAATCTCATGATCTGAACCTGTCGCAGCACAGCCCATGCCAAGCCCCGTGCGCCGTATAGACGGGGGGCGTGCCGTCTGCGACGCCCTTTCCTACTCCCAGGATCCGCACTATCTGACGCTTTTTGTCACCTCTCTACCGCTGGTTTGGCTCCATTGCTTGACTAGGCTATAAGTCATGAATTGTCTGCGTCCGGTATCCCAATGAATGACATCGCCCTCAGCGGCCTGGCCAAGCAATTGGTCCTGGCCGAGCTGCTCACTGACAAAAGCGCGCAACAGGCGTCCCAGCAAGCCCAACGCAACCGCATCTCCCTGGTCAGCTACCTGGTGCAGAACAAACTGGTAAAAAGCCGCCAGGTCGCCGAGATCGCCTCGGAACACTTCGGCATGGCCTTGCTGGACCTTCATGCCCTGGACAAGGAGATTCAGCCCAAGGGCCTGGTCAGCGAGAAGCTGGTCCGCCAGCACCACGCCCTGCCACTCTGGCGCCGAGGCAACAAATTGTTCGTGGGAATTTCCGACCCGACCAATCACCAGGCCATCAACGATATCCAGTTCAGCACCGGGCTGACGACCGAAGCCATCCTCGTGGAGGACGACAAGCTCAGCGATGCCATCGAGAAGTTCTTCGACAGCCATGGCACCGGCCTGGAGGACATGGCCGACGTTGACCTCGAAGGCCTGGATATCGAGACCATCGATGACAAGCGTCAGGACGCCATCGTCGGCCAGGATGCCGATGACGCGCCGGTGGTGCGCTTCGTCCATAAAATGCTGCTCGACGCGATCAGGAGCGGTTCTTCAGACCTGCATTTCGAGCCCTACGAGAAAATCTATCGCGTGCGGATGCGCACCGACGGCATGCTGCGGGAAGTCGCCAAGCCGCCGATCCAGTTGGCCAATCGAATCGCCGCGCGGCTGAAGGTCATGGCCAGTCTCGACATCTCCGAGCGCCGCAAGCCCCAGGACGGGCGGATCAAGATGCGCTTGTCCAAGAGCAAATCCATCGACTTCCGGGTCAACACCTTGCCGACCCTGTGGGGCGAGAAAGTGGTGATCCGGATTCTTGATCCCTCCAGCGCGCAAATGGGCATCGACGCCCTCGGCTACGAGCCTGAACAGCAAGAGCTGTACATGGCCGCGCTCAGGCAGCCACAGGGCATGATTCTGGTGACCGGCCCCACCGGCTCGGGCAAAACCGTGTCGCTCTACACCGGGCTGAACATCCTCAACACCGTGGACATCAACATTTCCACCGCCGAAGACCCGGTGGAGATCAACATGGAAGGCATCAACCAGGTCAACGTCAATCCGAAGCAAGGGATGGATTTCGCCCAGGCGCTGCGCTCGTTCCTGCGCCAGGACCCGGACGTGATCATGGTCGGCGAAATCCGTGATCTGGAAACCGCCGAAATCGCCATCAAGGCTTCACAGACCGGGCACCTGGTGCTGTCGACCCTGCACACCAACAGTGCCGCACAAACCCTGACTCGCCTGCAGAACATGGGCATCCAGGGCTTCAACATCGCCACGTCCGTCAGCCTGATCATCGCCCAGCGCCTGGCGCGCAAACTGTGCAGCCATTGTCGGGTGCCTCTCGACATTCCCCGCGAAGCGCTGCTCAAGGAAGGCTTCCCCGAGGAACGCATCGGCACATTCACGATCTATGAGCCGGTTGGCTGCGAACAATGCAACGGCGGCTACAAAGGGCGAGTGGGGATTTATGAAGTGGTGAAGAACACAGCGGACTTGCAACGATTGATCATGGCCGAAGGCAACTCACTGGAAATCGACGATCAGATGCGCAAGGACGGCTTCAACGACCTGCGCACCTCGGGCCTGCTCAAAGCCATGCAGGGCATCACCAGCCTTGAAGAAATCAACCGGGTCACCAAGGACTGAACATGGCGGTCAAGGCAGCAAGAATCAGCATTTACGCCTGGGAAGGCACCGACCGCAAAGGCACGAAAGTTACCGGTGAGTTGAGCGGGCAAAACCCGGCGCTGATCAAGGCGCAACTGCGCAAGCAAGGCATCAACCCCGGCAAGGTGCGCAAGAAATCCGTCTCGCTGTTCAACGTCGGCAAGCGCATCAAGGCCCAGGACATTGCCCTGTTCACGCGCCAGATGGCGACCATGATGAAAGCCGGCGTGCCGCTGTTGCAGTCGTTCGACATCATCGGCGAAGGCTTCGATAACCCGGCCATGCGTACGCTGGTGGACGAGGTCAAACAGGAAGTCGCGGCCGGCAACAGCTTCGCCGCGGCCCTGCGCAAAAAACCGCAATACTTCGATGAGCTGTACTGCAATCTGGTGGATGCCGGCGAACAGGCCGGCGCGCTGGACACCCTGCTGGAACGGGTCGCGACCTACAAGGAAAAGAGCGAAAGCCTCAAGGCCAAGATCAAGAAAGCCATGACCTACCCGCTGGTGGTGGTGTTCGTTGCGATCGTTGTCACCGCGATTCTGCTGGTCAAGGTGGTGCCGCAGTTTCAGTCGGTATTCGAAGGGTTTGGCGCCGAGCTGCCCGCCTTCACTGTGATGGTCATTGGTCTGTCGCGGTTCATGCAAGACTGGTGGTGGATGATGCTCGGTGTGCTGATCGTCGCGATCTTCGCGCTGCGTCACGCCTTCAGGACGTCACAGGCCTTTCGCGACCGAATGGACGCTTGGCTACTGAAGCTGCCGCTGGTGGGCACCTTGATGTACAAATCCGCCGTGGCGCGTTTTGCCCGCACGTTGTCGACGACCTTCGCCGCCGGCGTGCCACTGGTGGAAGCCCTGGAATCGGTGGCCAGTGCCACCGGCAACATCGTGTTCAAACGCGCGGTGCTGCGCATCAAGCAGGACGTTTCGACGGGCATGCAGTTGAATTTTTCCATGCGCACCTCGGGCATTTTTCCGAACATGGCGGTGCAGATGACCGCCATTGGCGAAGAGTCCGGCGCACTGGACGACATGCTCGACAAGGTCGCGGGTTTCTACGAGGACGAGGTGGACAATATGGTCGATAACCTCACCAGCCTGATGGAACCGTTCATCATGGTGGTGCTGGGTGTTATTGTCGGCGGCCTGGTGGTTGCGATGTACCTGCCCATCTTCCAACTCGGCTCAGCGATCTGACATGCCCTTGAACGAAATCCTGCTCCAATACCCGCTGGCCTTTGTTGTCATCGCGGCAGTGATCGGCCTGTTGGTGGGCAGCTTCCTCAATGTGCTGGTCTGGCGCCTGCCGAAAATGCTCGAACGCGAGTGGCGCGTGCAGGCCCATGAGATCCTCGGGCTGCCCGGTGAAACGCCGCTGCCGACCTTCAATTTGTTCCTGCCCCACTCCCAGTGCCCGAATTGCGCTCACCGGATTCGTGCCTGGGAAAACATTCCGCTGCTGAGTTTTGCGTTTTTGCGCGGACGCTGCTCCGCTTGCGCCACACCGATCAGCAAACGCTATCCACTGACCGAACTGGCCTGCGGCCTGTTGTCGGCGTTCATTGCCTGGCACTTCGGCTTCGACTGGCAGGCCTGCATGGCGTTGCTGCTGACCTGGGGTCTGTTGGCCATGAGCCTGATCGACGCCGAGCATCAACTGTTGCCGGATATGCTGGTGCTGCCGTTGATGTGGCTGGGGCTGATCGTCAACAGTCTCGACCTGTTCGTGCCGCTGCATGACGCGTTGTGGGGCGCCATTGCCGGTTACATGGCGCTGTGGTCGGTGTTCTGGCTGTTCAAGCTGATGACCGGCAAGGACGGCATGGGCCATGGTGATTTCAAGTTACTGGCGCTGTTTGGCGCCTGGGGCGGCTGGCAGATTCTGCCGCTGACCATCCTCCTTTCATCCCTGGTGGGGGCCGTTATCGGCGTGATTTACCTGCGCCTGCGCAAGGCTAAAACCTCGACCCCGATTCCCTTCGGCCCCTATCTGGCAATTGCCGGCTGGATTGCCTTGCTCTGGGGTGGTCAAATAACCGACTTCTATTGGCAGTTTGTCGGTTTGAAATGAATACCCCTGTGGAAAAACCCTGGATTCTCGGCCTGACCGGCGGCATCGGCAGCGGCAAAAGCGCGGCGGCCCAACATTTCATCGACCTGGGCGTACATGTGGTCGATGCCGACCATGCGGCTCGCTGGGTAGTGGAGCCGGGCCGACCGGCGTTGGCGAAGATCGCCGAGCATTTCGGCCCCGGCGTGTTGCTGGCCGATGGGCAACTGGACCGCGCCGCCCTGCGTAAACTGATCTTCGAAGTGCCGGATGAACGCCGCTGGCTGGAAGCCTTGTTGCACCCGCTGATCGCCGAGGAAATCGCTCATCATCTGGCGCTGGCAAAATCACCTTACGCGATTCTGGTTTCGCCGCTGCTGATCGAGTCCGGCCAGTACGCCATGACTCAACGGGTGCTGGTCATCGATGCCCCGGAACAGCTACAGATCGAACGCACCCTGCAGCGCGACCAGACCAGCGAACAGCAGGTCCAGGCGATCCTCAAGGTCCAGTCCAGCCGCCAGGACCGCGTCAGCCATGCCAACGAAGTGGTGGTCAACGACCGCGACCTCGCCTGGCTGCACAGCGAGGTCGAACGCCTGCATCACTTTTATCTAACTTTGCCTGGAGGCCAGTCATGAGCCAGATTCCAACCGTCGAATGCCCGACCTGCGGCGCCCCTGTCGAATGGAGCCCCGAGAGCAAATTCCGGCCGTTCTGTTCCGACCGTTGCAAACTGATCGACCTGGGTGCGTGGGCGTCGGAAGAGCACAAAATCCCGGTGGCGCCGGATGCCGAGGATGAACTGTTCAGCGGTGATTTCGACCCGCGTCACTGAGCCATTGTGTCGGCGATTTCAGGCATTGATGTCCATCAAGACCTGGGATCGTCGTCCTTCCACGGCGCCGACAGATAGCGCGTGCGGTTGAAGGTTTCCAGCCATTCCGGGCAGAACACCACCAGCGCGCTGACCACCATGCCGTTGATGAACGCCTCGGGAAAAATGATCAGCCACAGGTAACCGATAAAGTCTTCGAGCCAGTACGGCAGGGCGAACAGTTCGTCGTACCACAGCACCGTCAGCGCCAGCACCAGGCACAACAACGCCGAAAGCGCTGCGGCAAAGAACCCGGAAACGAAGATGTAGACGAAGAGATTTCGTGGTTGCGCGCGTTCCACCAGAATCGCACAGCACTCGGTGACCAATACCGGCAACAAAATGAACAGCGCGCCGTTGACCCCCATTGCCACCAGGTCCTGACGCCCCAGCAGCACCAGCCCGGTTTGCGCCACCACACCGCCGACGATCGCCAGCGGCCAGTCCAGCAACAGCGTCACCGCCGTCATGCCGATGAAATGGTAAGACACGCCGGTATCGAAATCCCGTCGCACCAGCCACAGCATGAACAACGCGAACACTGTGCCGAACAGTAGATGCTGACGACGGCTGTCGGTGAACAGCTCGACCCACGGTGCGCGCGCAGCGGCCCAGATCAAAACCGCTCCGTAGATCAGCCACCCCACCGTGAGGGTTTGAGATGACAGCAACTCGGCACCGATCATGGCTGGGCGCGCTCCCTTGTCTTGCCGTAAGCGAACAGGGCTCCAGTCTACCCGCCCCTTTTGATCTCGTGCCAAATGGGCGCTGATTGTTACGTTTTACGCAAGACTGCATCTGGCGTTCGCCCCTTTATCGGACGGTGGCAAAGACTAAAATTCACACATCGAAACCGATCCGGAGTACGCCAGCATGAAAACGTTGATCAGCCTGTTGCTGACCGTCATCGCTACCTCGGCGATGGCCGCTGAAATCGAGCCACCCGCTGTCCAGTACAACCCCGCGCAGCCACTGGACATCGCCAAGGTGGTTTCCGTATCGGACACCGCGACCGCGTGCGGGGTTGTGCCGGCGACGATGGTGTACGTCGATCATCAGGGCCAGACTCGCCGCGTGACGTACGAAGTCATCGGCAATTGCACCAGCAACCTCTGATCAAAGGCTCATAGCAACGTCCACGTGTAGCTGAGGATCAGACGGTTTTCGTCGATGTCGCTGCGGTAATTGGAACGCGCCATCGCATTGCGCACGCGGATACCCAGGCCTTTGAGGCTGCCGCTTTGCAGCACATAGCCGATGTCCAGGTCACGCTCGCGATCCTTGCCTTCATAGCCCTTGCCGGTGTCGACATTGTTGCCGCTGATATAGCGCACGGTACTGGTCAGCCCCGGTACACCGAGTGCCGCGAAATCGTAGTCGTAGCGCGCTTGCCACGAGCGCTCATCGGTGTAGGCGAACTCATAGGTCGGTACTTCGTTGCCCAGTGGCGAGATGTTGGCAAACACCCGTGGAAACGCGCTGTCGCCGAACATGCCCTGATAGCCGATGTAAAACGTATGGCCACCGCGCTTGGCCGACAGCAGCGAAAAGAACGCCTGGTTATCGATGTTGCCCAGCAGCTTTTTGCCATCCTCGCGCGAATCGTAATAACCGAGATTGGCGCCGAGAACCCAGTCGCCCACCGGCTCACTGTGCTTGAGGCCAAGGAAGCGCTGGTTGTAGATATCTTCCAGTTGCCCGTACCACGCGCTGACCGAAGTGCGCTTGTCGTTGAAGGCGTAATCAGCGCCGGCAAAATTGAAGCCGTCACTGCTGACCTGGCGCTGCGGCACGTGGCCGAGCATGGCTTGCATCTTTTCGTCACCGGCCTCGTTGCGCAGACTGGTTGAACTCAAGTGACCGCCCTGCAGCGTCAGGCCGTTGATCTCGTTGGAGCTGATGCTCGCACCCTGGTAACTCGGCGGCAGCAGGCGAATGTCACTGAACGCCAACACCGGCAGATTGGGTTGCAGCTCGCCGACCTTTAGCTCGGTTTTGGAGTAGCGAATCTTCAACGCGCCTTCCAGGCGGCTGTAGTTGTCCGGAGCACGGCCGTCGTCCTGCACCGGCAACAAGCCCGTATTGGTCCGGTCCGGGGCGCTGTCGAGCTTGAGGCCGAGCAGGCCGATGACGTCCACACCAAACCCGACGGTGCCCTGGGTGTAGCCGGATTTCACGTTGAAGATGAAGCCCTGAGCCCACTCTTCAGCCTTCGACTGTTGGTTGGCGCCGACGATGTCGGAAAAGTCGCGGCTGAAGTAGTAATTGCGCGCCTGCAAGGTCGCGGTGGTGTCTTCGATGAAGCCTTTTTCAGCGGCCATGGCACCTGTGGAAAAACTCGAGGCGACAGCCAGGGACAACGCAGAACCGGTTGTTGGGAAAATCTGTTTCATTGTCTTTCTCTTATTGTTATTGATCGACAGGTTGAACAACTTCAGTTGCAGTGGATTCGCGACGGGGAACAGGACGACGGGCGCTTAACAGCACATGGGTGACCATGCCGAAAATCAGCCCCCAAAATGCGGCGGACAATCCAAACAGCGACATGCCCGACGCGCTGACCAGAAAGGTCACCAACGCGGCTTCACGATCGCTCGGCACAGCCATCGCCCCCGCCAAAGCCCCGGCAATCGCGGCGAACAGCGCCAATCCAGCCAGTGCGGCGATCAGCTCTTTGGGGAACGCGGAAAACAGCGAGACCAGCGTGGCGCCGAAGATCCCGAACAGCAGATAACACAGGCCGCCGACAACGCCGGCCACGTAGCGCTTACGCGGATCTTCGTGGGATTCGCGACCGGTACAGATGGCTGCGGTGATCGCCGCCAGGTTCAACCCATGGCAACCGAACGGCGCCAGCAACGCCGTACCCAGCGCGCTGCTGGCGATGATCGGACTCGCCGGCGTCGAGTAACCACTGGCGCGCAGCACCGCCATGCCGGGCACGAACTGCCCGGTTAGCGCCACCATCACCAACGGCAATGCGATGTTGAGGATCGCGCCCAGGCTGAACTCGGGCGTGATCCATACCGGCGTGGCTAGGCCGATCACCAGCGCTTCACGATGCAAATCACCGGTGAACGCCGCAATCGAACAACCCACCAACAGCACCATCAACACCGCATAACGCGGCATCACCCGCTTGCAGATCAGGTACGTGGCAAACATCGCCAGCACCAGCAGCGGCTTGCGTTGCATCGACACGAACAACCCGGTGCCGAAACTGAACAGGATGCCCGCCAGCATCGCCGCCGCAATCGCTGCGGGCAGCTTGCTGATGATCCGGTCAAACGCCCCCGAAATCCCGACCACGAAAATGATCAGGCTGCTGACCAGATAAGCGCCCACCGCCTCTGCCATGGAGATGTCCGGCAGCAGCGCCACCAGCAACGCCGAGCCCGGCGCCGACCAGGCGATGATCACCGGAACGCGGTAGCGCAGGCTCAAACCGATACCCAGCACCGCGCTGCCGATGGAGATCGCCCAGACCCAGGACGACAACACTTCCCGCGAGAGATGGGCCGCTTCGGCCGCCTGAAAAATGATCACCAACGGACCGGCGTAGGAAATTACCGTGGCGATGAATCCAGCCACGGCGGCGGACAACGAAAAGTCCTGAAAGAACGCTTTCATGACTCAGGCACCGGTCGCGGAGAGCGCTGGGCTGACACTGGAGGCGCTGCGTCGGCTGCTGATGGCGAACACGGTCATGGCGAGGGCCGCCACCGCACCGGGCAAGGCAAACGCCATGAAGTTCAGTTGCAGCGGCAGGCTGATCCCGAGCAAGGCACCGCCCAGCAGCGGACCGACGATGGCCCCGTTGCGCCCGATACCCGAAGCCCAGCCCAGCCCGGTGGAACGGATGGTCATGGAATAGAACTGAGCAGCGCAGGCGTACAGCAGAATCTGCGAGCCAATGGTGGTGGCGCCGGCAATGGCGATCAGCAAGTACAACACCGGCATCGGGCTGTTGAAACCCAACAGCGTGATCGACACCGCTGCCATGGCGAAAAACACCGCCAGCACTTTCGGCAGATTGAGTTTGTCGCCCAACACCCCACCGCCGACCGCGCCGAAAATCGCCCCGAAGTTCAACACCAGCAGGAACGACAGGCTCGAACCGAGGCTGTAACCGGCGTTGGCCATCAGTTTCGGCAACCAGGAACTCAGCGCGTACACCATCAACAGACAGCAGAAAAACGCCAGCCACAACATCAGCGTGCGCAGCGCACGGCCCTCACGGAACAACTGCAATACTGGCGTGCCCGTGCCCTTCACTTCGGACATATGCAACTGATCGGAGGTTTGCGCGACGTAGGCCGGATCGATGCGTTGAAGAATGTCGCGTGCTTCTTCATTGCGCCCCTGACGCAACATGAAACCCACTGATTCGGGCAGGAAGTACATGATCAGCGGCAAAAGCAGCAACGGCAGGACCGCCACGTAAAACACCGACTGCCAGCCGAAACTCGGGATCAGCACAATGCCCAGCCCGGCGGACAACATGCCGCCGACCGAATAGCCGCTAAACATGATCGCCACCAGCGTGCTGCGGATTTTCTTCGGTGCGTACTCGTTCATCAGTGCCACCACGTTAGGCATCACACCGCCAATGCCGAGCCCGGCAATGAAACGACACAGACCAAACTCGGTGGGGTTGCGGGCAAAACCGTTGAGCACGGTAAAGCCACTGAACAGCATCACGCAGATCGTGATGGCTTTTTTACGACCGATCTTGTCCGACAGCGGCCCGAAGAACAGTGCGCCGAACATCATGCCGAACAGTGCATAACTGCCCAGTGCGCCGGCTTGCAGAGGGCTGAGCCCCCACTCTTTCATCAGCATCGGCAAAACCACGCCGTAGATCACCAGATCGTAACCGTCGAAAATGATGATCAGGGCACACCAGAACAGCACCATCCAGTGAAAGCGGTTGAAACGAGCGTTGTCGATAACCTCATGTACGTCGATCTTGCGCATGGCATTTTTCTCTTGTTGTTGTTTTTTTAGAGCGTGGGTATCACGGCTTACGTCCGTACAGCCGAGGGTAAAGTCATCAGGCGCGGGTCAATATCCGCATTGCGCAGACCACTATCCGTTTTGTGCAGGGCCCTGAAACGGGCATGGGAACAGAGGGAATTGCCCCTCTCCGATAAACTGTCTTCTTTGCGATCGCATTTGGACGCTAAGCTTGGCCTATGGATGACTCAGATTACTTACGCCTGCTGACCATCGCGGCCGAGCAAGCCAACGCGTTCCTGTCCAATGCCCGCAAATGGGAGCGTGAGCGTTGGGTGTGCCAACGCCTGCTGCAAGGGCTGAACATTCCCTATCGCGCCGACGAATTCGCCCCGGCCGGAGAGCCGCCGGACGTGTTGTTTCGCGACGCCAGTTTCGAGGTGTTCTTCGTGCTCGATGAGGGCCGGCGCCTCAATGATGAATGGCGAGATGAGCTGCAACGTCGACGTAGTGCATTCTCCTTGAGCCAATTGGTACGCCGCGAAGCCAAGCCGCGACGCATCCCCGCCAACGAGTTCTTGCTGCGACTGGCACCGACCTTGCGCAAAAAAGCGCACAACTACAAAGAACGCGGCATGGACCTGGGTGAGCTGGACATCATCGCCTTCGCCAGCCTCAAGCGCGAAGTGCTGGACCTCAACAGCCATTTCCCGCCGCCTACGGAATACCTGCGCCAAGGCTGGCGCTCGCTGTCGCTGGTGGGTCCGACCTTCGCCCGTGTGCTGTTCGCCCATCCTGATGCACCGGACTTCCTGCGCAGCAACCTCGGACGCAGCATCGTTTTCGATGTCGGGATCAGCCTGTGAGTCCGTTGCAGGAATTGATTGCCCATGTCCCGCAAACCGGCCGCGTACGCTGGATCGGCGTGCGCCCGCAGCGTCACGCGCCGATGATCGAACTGGACGCCGTGGAAGCGCGGCTTGAAGCCGGTTTGACCGGTGACCGCGCCCGCCCCGGCGTACGCAACGCGCGGCAGGTAACGCTGATTCAATGGGAACACTTGCCAGTCATCAGTTCGCTGATGGGCCGCCCGGGGGATCAACCGATCCGGCCTGAAGATCTGCGGCGCAATCTCGTTATCAGTGGGATCAACCTGTTCAGCCTCAAGGGTCGGCGCTTCCGGATTGGCCAGGCGATTTTCGAAACCACCGGCTGGTGCCAGCCCTGCGCACGCCTGGAAAACAACCTTGGCAGCGGAACGTTCCAGGCCGTGCGCGGGCATGGCGGAATCACCGCCCGAGTGTTACAAAGTGGCATCATTCGCCTGGAAGATACGGTGAGCGTCGAGCCCTTGCCAGAGAGCGGCTATGCTCCGTTCATCGCGGGATAACGCCCGTTGTAGCTTCATCACATTTAGCAACGTCTACCCCTGACGAGGCCCGATATGACCAGCCGCTTGAACCCTGACGACCAGAAGCATGTCGAAGCGTATCTGCAACTGTCCCAACACCGAGTCGAGCGCCGGCCATTCCGGCCGTGGATGCTCCTGGTGATGGTGCTGGCAGTGACCATTGGTTTGGGCCTGTTGAGCCGACTTATCAGTTACCTGACGCTATGAGCTGCCTTGCGCTCGCTCGGGTAACTGCACCGATTTCTTTTAGCCTTGCGAGTTATCCCCATGTCCCATCGTATTGTCATTGTCGGCGGCGGCGCCGGCGGTCTGGAGTTGGCTACCCGTCTGGGTAAGACTCTGGGCAAGCGCGGCACGGCCAACGTCATGTTGGTCGACGCGAACCTGACCCACATCTGGAAACCGTTGTTGCACGAAGTGGCGGCCGGTTCCCTGAACTCTTCCGAAGATGAACTCAACTATGTTGCCCAGGCGAAATGGAACCACTTCGAGTTCCAGCTGGGGCGCATGAGCGGGCTCGATCGCGCGAACAAGAAAATCCAGCTGGCCGCCACCTATGACGAAGCCGGGCTGGAACTTGTGCCGGCGCGGGAAGTGTCTTACGACTCGCTGGTGATTTCCGTCGGCAGTACCACCAACGACTTCGGCACCCAGGGCGCGGCGCAGCATTGCCTGTTCCTCGACACCCGCAAACAGGCCGAGCGTTTCCATCAGCAATTGCTCAACCACTACCTGCGCGCCCATGCCGGGCAAACCGACGCGGTCGAGCAAATCAGCGTGGCCATCGTCGGCGCCGGTGCCACCGGGGTCGAGTTGGCGGCCGAACTGCACAACGCCGCCCATGAACTGGCGGCCTATGGCCTGGACCGGATCAAACCGGAAAACATGCACATCACCCTGATCGAAGCCGGGCCACGGGTGCTGCCGGCGCTGCCTGAGCGGATCGGCGGACCTGTGCATAAAACCCTGGAGAAACTCGGGGTCAACGTGATGACCAACGCGGCGGTCAGCGAAGTGACGGCCGACAGCCTGATCACCGCCGATGGCAAAGTGATCAACGCCAGCCTGAAAGTCTGGGCGGCGGGGATTCGCGCACCAGGTTTCCTCAAGGACATCGATGGCCTGGAAACCAATCGCATCAACCAGCTGCAAGTGCTGCCGACCCTGCAAACCACCCGCGACGAGAACATTTTCGCCTTCGGTGACTGCGCCGCCTGCCCGCAACCGGGCACCGACCGCAACGTGCCGCCGCGCGCCCAGGCAGCGCATCAACAGGCGTCGTTGCTGGCCAAATCACTGAAGCTGCGCATCGAAGGCAAGGCATTGCCGGAGTACAAGTACACCGACTACGGCTCGCTGATTTCGCTGTCGCGTTTCTCGGCTGTGGGTAACTTGATGGGCAACCTCACCGGCAGCGTGATGCTGGAAGGCTGGCTGGCGCGGATGTTCTACGTGTCGCTGTACCGCATGCACCAGATGGCGCTGTACGGACCGTTCCGCACGGCGATGTTGATGCTGGGGAGCAAGATCGGACGTGGAACCGAGCCACGTCTCAAACTGCACTAACACCCCTATCCCCTGTGGGAGCGAGCTTGCTCGCGATAGTGGTCTGACATTCATTGCATTTGTTGAATGTTCCGCCGTCATCGCGAGCAAGCTCGCTCCCACAGTTTTTTGGGCTTGTCGGAGTTACACCCGAAAACGCCGCACCATCCCCTGCAGCGCATTGGCCAGTCGCGACAACTCATGGCTCGATGCGCTGGTCTGATCGGCCCCAGTGGCGGACCGCACCGACAGGTCGCGAATGTTCACCAGATTACGGTCGACTTCACGCGCCACTTGCGCCTGCTCTTCCGCCGCGCTGGCGATCACCAGGTTTCGCTCGTGGATCTCATGCACGGAAGCCGTGATGGTTTGCAACGCCTCGCCTGCGCGCTCGGCCAGGACCAGCGTGCTGGCAGCACGTGAAGCGCTGGTGTTCATCGCCTCAAGCGCCTGGCTCGACCCATCGCGCATGCCTTGCACCATTTGCTCGATTTCCTGGGTCGATTGCTGTGTGCGATGGGCCAAGGCACGCACTTCATCGGCCACCACAGCAAAACCTCGACCACTCTCCCCCGCCCGCGCCGCTTCAATGGCCGCGTTCAGTGCCAGCAAGTTGGTTTGCTCGGCAATGGCGCGAATCACATCCAGCACCTTGCCGATATCCTGCGACTGATTGGCCAGGGAGCGCACCAGCTCCCCGGTACTTTGCACGTCATGGGCCAGCGAACTGATCGCGCTGGCCGTCTCGCTGACCCGCTCCTGCCCCAGATGCGCCGACTCACTGGACTGGCGAGTGGCATCGGAGGTGGACACGGCGTTGCGTGCAACCTCTTCCACAGCGGAGGTCATTTCATTGACCGCCGTGGCCGCCTGCTCAATTTCGTTGTTCTGTTGTTGCAGGCTCTGATTGCTGTCGAGGGTAACGGCGTTCAATTCATCGGCAGCAGTGGCCAACTGCGTCGCGGAGCCGCTGATGCCTTGCAGGGTTTCCCGCAAATTCTGCTGCATGGTCGCCAATGCCTTGAGCAAGCGGCTGACTTCGTCATTGCCATGGGTTTCGATCGGGCGAGTCAGGTCGCCCTGCGCCACATGTTCCGCTGCGCTCACGGCTTCACTCAGCGGACGCACGATGCTGCGGGTCAGCAACATGGCCAGGGCAACAGTCGCCAACGCCGCGAGGGCGATAAACAGGCTGACGATCGTGCGTGATGTTTCGTAGTGTTCTTTGGACTTCTCGCTCTCTGCCGCGACTTGTCGGCTAAACAGTTCCGCCAGGTCACTGAGTTGCTTGCCGGAGCCGTCGACCACGGTCTTCATATCCACCAGCAGCAGCTTGGTCAGCTCGTCGCGACGGCCTTGTTCGGCCAGGGTGAACGATTGGGCAATACCGGCGCGATAGGCCGTGAAGGTGTTTTTGAATTGGTCGTACAACGCCTTGCCTTCAGCCGTGGTGACCAGTTTGTCGTAGGCAGCGATTTTTTCGCTCAGCTCCTTGTCCCGGGTATCCATCTGGCTGCGGTATTGGGCGATGTTCTTCGGATCCGGGTCCAACGCCATGCGCAAGGAGATGGTGCGAATGCGCAACATGATTTCGCGTATTTCATCACCGCCGCGAATGCTCGGCAGCCATTGTTTCTCCACCGCCACTTCACTCTCGCGAATGCTCGACATCTGCCCCAGCGCAAAAATCCCGAGCAGCGCCACGAGCACCGCGATCAAGGCAAAACCCAGTGCGGCACGGGGGGCAATATTCAACTGACGCAGAAACATAAGGAGTGCCTTTGTTTTTGTTGGCTTGAGTGGAGACGCTGTTGGCGCTCCGGTAGCTCGTTATCGGCAAGTTGTACGATGACTAAAGAGATGGATGCACTTTTTCGAAGGCAAAAAAAATCCCCGTATCTTTCGATACGAGGATTTTTAATATGGTCGGGGTAAGGGGATTCGAACTCCTGACATCCTGCTCCCAAAGCAGGCGCGCTACCGGACTGCGCTATACCCCGGTAAAAAAAAGGCACCTTTGAAAGGCGCCTTCTTCGATCAGTGCTTTTGGCCTCTGATCTTAAGATTCGATTCCAGCGCTAACTGGTTTCAAAAATGGTGGGTCGTGTGGGATTCGAACCTACGACCAATTGGTTAAAAGCCAACTGCTCTACCAACTGAGCTAACGACCCAAAAATGGTCGGGGTAAGGGGATTCGAACTCCTGACATCCTGCTCCCAAAGCAGGCGCGCTACCGGACTGCGCTATACCCCGGTTTGAAATTGGCTCCGTGACCAGGACTCGAACCTGGGACCCAATGATTAACAGTCATTTGCTCTACCGACTGAGCTATCACGGAACTACATATTTCAATTTACAACGGTGAAGCTTTACTGCGTTCTCTTCGACCCGTTCGCATCGCTGCGTTCGTGTGTCTGAGGCGCGCTATTCTACAATCTTAAGCACCTCTGTCAACCCCCTAAATTGCTTTCAAGTTAATGATTTGCAACTTATTTCAGATTCCTGCTTGGGGAGCAGAAACCCTACCGGGTGACTTACTGCGGGGCGCACTTTACAAGCCTTTTCCTTTAAGTTCAACAGCCTGGCGAAAAAAAGGCCTCGCAATGCGAGGCCTCCTTTTTTGTGCTGCCGTTTGGACTCAGTTGAAAACGATTTCGTCGTTTTCCACTGTACCCACAGCAGTGTCTCCCGGCATGAAGCGACCGGACAGAATCAGCTGTGCCAGCGGGTTTTCGATCCAGCGCTGGATCGCCCGTTTCAGTGGCCGCGCGCCGTACACCGGGTCGTAACCGACCGCGATCAGCTTATCCATGGCCTCTGGGCTCAACTCCAGCTTCAACTCGCGTTCAGTCAGACGACTGCGCAGACGACTCAACTGGATCTCGGTAATGCCAGCGATCTGATCCCGCGCCAACGGCTCGAAGATCACCACTTCGTCGACCCGGTTGATGAACTCCGGCCGGAAGTGGCTGGAGATCGCATCCATCACCGCCGCACGCTGCGCTTCACGATCACCGACCAGTTCCTGGATCTGTACCGAGCCCAGGTTGGAGGTCATGACAATCACGGTGTTCTTGAAATCCACCGTGCGGCCATGGCTGTCGGTCAGGCGACCGTCTTCGAGCACTTGCAGCAAGATGTTGAACACATCCGGGTGCGCCTTCTCGACCTCGTCCAGCAGGATCACCGAATAAGGCTTGCGACGCACCGCCTCGGTCAGGTAACCGCCCTCTTCATAGCCTACATAGCCTGGTGGCGCGCCAATCAAGCGAGCCACGGAATGCTTCTCCATGAACTCGGACATATCGATCCGCACCATCGCCTCTTCGGTATCAAAGAGGAATTCGGCCAGCGCCTTGCACAGCTCGGTTTTACCGACACCGGTCGGGCCGAGGAACATGAACGAACCACTCGGACGATTCGGGTCGGACAACCCGGCACGGGAACGCCGCACCGCGTTGGAAACCGCGACCACCGCTTCGTCCTGGCCGATCACACGCTGGTGCAACAGGCTTTCCATCTTCATCAGTTTGTCGCGCTCGCCTTCGAGCATCTTCGACACCGGAATACCGGTCCACTTCGAGACGACTTCGGCGATCTCTTCTTCAGTCACCTTGCTGCGCAGCAACTGGTTTTCGGCTTTGCCGTGCTGATCGACCATTTGCAGGCTGCGCTCCAGGTCCGGGATCACCCCGTACTGCAATTCGGCCATGCGGTTCAGGTCGCCTTTGCGGCGCGCGGCTTCCAGTTCCTGACGGGACTGTTCAATCTTCTGCTGAATCTGCGCAGAACCCTGAACCTCGGCCTTTTCCGAGTTCCAGATTTCTTCGAGATCCGAGTACTCACGCTCAAGACGAACGATTTCCTCCTGGAGTTTCTCCAGACGCTTGATCGCCGCTTCGTCGCTTTCTTTCTTCAGTGCCTGGGATTCCACCTTCAACTGAATCAGGCGACGTTCCAGACGATCCAGCACTTCCGGCTTGGAGTCGATCTCCATGCGGATGCGGCTGGCGGCTTCGTCGATCAGGTCGATGGCCTTGTCCGGCAACTGACGGTCAGTGATGTAGCGATGGCTGAGCTTGGCCGCCGCGATGATCGCACCGTCGGTGATCGCCACCTTGTGGTGAACTTCGTAGCGTTCTTTCAGGCCACGCAGGATCGCGATGGTGTCTTCTTCGCTCGGCTCGTCCACCAGCACTTTCTGGAAGCGTCGCTCAAGCGCCGCATCCTTCTCTATATATTGGCGGTACTCGTTGAGCGTGGTCGCACCGACGCAATGCAGCTCACCGCGAGCCAAGGCAGGCTTGAGCATGTTGCCCGCATCCATCGAGCCTTCGCCTTTACCGGCGCCGACCATGGTGTGCAGTTCGTCGATGAACAGAATGATCTGCCCTTCCTGCTTCGACAGCTCGTTGAGCAGGGATTTCAGGCGCTCTTCGAACTCACCGCGATACTTGGCACCGGCAATCAACGCCCCCATGTCCAGGGACAGCAGGCGCTTGCCCTTGAGGCCGTCCGGCACTTCACCGTTGATGATGCGCTGGGCCAGGCCTTCGGCGATGGCGGTTTTACCGACGCCAGGCTCACCGATCAGCACCGGATTGTTCTTGGTGCGGCGTTGCAGGACCTGGATGGTCCGGCGAATTTCGTCGTCACGGCCGATCACCGGATCGAGCTTGCCGTCTTCGGCGCGCTTGGTCAGGTCGACGGTGTACTTATCCAGCGCCTGGCGTGCTTCCTCGTGGTTCGGGTCGTTGACGGCCTCGCCACCACGCAGGTTGTTGATCGCGTTTTCCAGAGCTTTCTTGCTCACGCCCTGACCGAGCAACAGCTTGCCGAGCTTGCTGTTCTCGTCCATGGCGGCGAGCAGCACCAGTTCGCTGGAAATGAACTGGTCGCCCTTCTGCTGGGCCAGGCGATCAGCCTGATTGAGCAGACGTGCCAGATCCTGCGACATGTTGACGTCGCCGGTGGGATTCTGGATTTTCGGCAGCTGGTCGAGCTCTTTGGTCAGCTCTTTACGCAAGCTGTTGACGTCGAAGCCCACCTGCATCAACAGGGGCTTGATCGAGCCGCCCTGCTGTTCGAGCAAAGCCTGCATCAAGTGCGCCGGCTCGATGGCCGGATGATCGAGACCGACAGCCAGGGATTGGGCATCGGACAACGCTAACTGCAATTTGCTGGTTAAACGGTCTATACGCATGGGTCACCTTCCTTTTGAGCAGGCCGGACCTATAAAACATCCTGAATGAAGAAACCTGCCAGATACCACAATAGATGTGGTCAATTCTGGGAGTTTCAAGCGTCGTGACGTTGATGCAGGTCAGACAAGTCTAGCGTTCGAGCCAGATAAGGGAGGCGAAGCGACCGGTGCGCGGGGCACGGCGATAAGAAAAGAAGCGAGGATCGGTCACGGTGCAGAAACCACCGCCATAGACAGCAGTCACACCGCGAGCCGCCAGACGCAGACGCGCCAGCTTATAGATGTCGGCCATGAACTTGCCGGCATTGACGCTTGGCACAAAGGCTTCAGCCGCTTGCGGCAACTGTTGCACGAAGGTTTCGCGCACTTCCGGGCCGACTTCAAAGGCTTGCGGGCCAATGGCCGGACCAAGCCAGACCAGCACGTCGGCAGGTGGCACAGCCAGACTGTCGAGCGTGGCTTCCAGCACACCGGCCGCCAATCCGCGCCAACCGGCATGGGCCGCCGCAACGCGAGTGCCGGCACGGTCGCAAAACAATGCTGGCAGGCAATCGGCGGTCATTGCTGCGCAAGCGATGCCGGGGGTCGAGGTCCAACTGGCATCAGCGGTGACTACCCGACTCGGGTCGGCATCGGCCACGACAATGCCGTGGACCTGCTGTAGCCAGGCCGGTTGAATAGAGAAGTGATCGGTAAGACGACAGCGGTTCTCGGCGACAGCTTCAGGGCTGTCGTCGACATGATCGCCGAGGTTGAGGCTGTCGAACGGCGCCAGACTGACGCCGCCCGCACGGGTGGTCACACAGGCTTTGACCCCGGCCGGCGCGGGCCAGTCAGGAATCAGCCAGTCACTCATCCGATGAACGCCTCGCGGTCTTGCTTGAGCAGAGTCAGCAACCAGACGAAATCTTCTGGCAACGGCGATTCCCAGCTCATGCGTTGACCGGTGGTCGGGTGATCCAGCTCCAGGAAACGCGCATGCAGCGCCTGACGCGGGAAATTTTTCAGCGACTCGACCATGGTCGGGTTGGCTGCCGGTGGAATTCGGAAACGACCGCCATAGGCAGGATCTCCGACCAACGGGAAGTTGATGTGCGCCATGTGCACGCGAATCTGGTGCGTACGACCGGTTTCCAGCTTCACCCGCACGTGAGTGTGGGAGCGGAAACGCTCGAGCACGCGGTAATGGCTGACGGCTTGCTTGCCACCTTCCATTACAGCCATGCGCTGGCGCTGCTGGCCGTGACGACCGATCGGCGCGTTGATCTTGCCGCCGGCGGTTACCACACCAATCACGATGCATTCATAGATGCGGCTGACACTGCGGCTCTGCAACTGTGTAACCAGCTGCGTCTGCGCCTGAATGGTCTTGGCCACCACCATCAGACCGGTGGTGTCCTTGTCCAGACGATGCACGATACCGGCGCGGGGCACATTGACGATGTCCGGCACGTGGTGCAGCAAGGCGTTGAGCAAGGTGCCGTCGGCGTGACCGGCAGCCGGGTGCACCACCAGGCCCGCAGGCTTGTTGATCACCAGGATTTCGTCGTCTTCGTAGACGATGTCCAGGGCAATGTCTTGAGCGACCCATTCGCCCTGAGCTTCCTGCTCGGCAGTGAGTTCAAGAATGGCGCCACCATGAACGATGTCTCGCGGGCGGATAACCGCCCCATCCACAGTCAGGCGGCCGTCTTTGATCCAGGCGGAAAGGCGCGAGCGCGAGTGCTCAGCGAATAATTGTGCGGCGACTTGATCGAGGCGTTGGCCGCCCAATTCGGACGGCACCTCTGCGCGAAGTTCAATTTTATCGGACATGCTCAGACTAGGCGTCGGCACAGCCTTTGGTTTCGGCTGCGCGCTTGTGGTTAAATACGGCGTCTTTTGCCCCGAGGCTATTCAACGGGGCGCTCATCATAACAGGACGGCCACGCCCAAGACAGCGGCCGTCATAGGGACGCAAGCCGCCATGCAAGTGAAACACCTGCTGCTGATCGCCATCCTCGCATTGACCGCTGCTTGCTCATCGAAGGAAGTCGTAGACGAAAACCTGAGTGAAGTCGAGTTGTACCAACAGGCCCAGGCCGATCTGGACAACAACAGCTACACCAGCGCCACCGCCAAGCTGAAGGCTCTGGAGTCGCGTTATCCGTTCGGTCGTTATGCTGACCAGGCTCAACTCGAACTGATCTACGCCAACTACAAGAACGCCGAACCTGAAGCTGCCAAAGCCGCTGCCGAGCGTTTCATTCGTCTGCACCCACAGCACCCGAACGTCGATTACGCCTACTACCTCAAGGGCCTGACTTCGTTCGACCAGGACGTTGGCCTGCTGTCGCGCTTCCTGCCGCTGGACATGACCAAGCGTGACCCGGGCGCCGCGCGTGACTCCTACAACGAGTTCGCCCAGCTGACCAGCCGCTTCCCGAACAGCCGTTACGCGCCTGACGCCAAGCAGCGCATGATCTACCTGCGCAACCTGCTGGCAGCCTACGAGATCCACGTTGCCGACTATTACCTGACCCGTCAGGCTTATGTCGCTGCCGCGAACCGTGGCCGCTACGTGGTGGAAAACTTCCAGGAAACCCCTTCGGTCGGCGACGGCCTGGCGGTGATGACCGAGGCTTACCAGCGTCTGCACCTGGACGAACTGGCAGCCACCAGTCTCGAAACCCTGAAGCTCAACTACCCGAACCACCCAAGCCTGGTTGACGGTCAGTTCGTGCCGTCGGTTGCCGAAGCCGACAACCGTTCGTGGCTGAGCAAGGCCACTCTGGGCCTGATCGAATCCCGTCCGCCGCTGCCGCCGGGAGAAACCCGCGCCAACCAGGACGTGCAGAAGCAGTTCCAGGACGCGAAAGACGCAATTCCGAGCGATCTCAAGCCTAAAGACGAAAACGGCGATGTGATCGAAGAAGAAGATCACGAAGCGGAAGGCAACAACGATGACCGCTCGTGGTTCAGCTACATGACTTTCGGCGTGTTCGACTGACACGACCGGCGGTACGCAAAGGGAGACTCTTGAGTCTCCCTTTTTTGTTGCCGTTTTTTTGTGTTGAGCAATTGCACTGTGCGCCTGTCATGTCCCCGGCTAAACTGCCGGTTCATCAGCCAATAAAGCAGCTCATCATGCTTCGTTTATTATTCTGGATCGCCGTGATTGCCGCCGCCGTGTGGTTCTGGCGCAAGTACAAAAGCGCGGCTGCCGTACCCAAGTCCCCTGCCGAACTGGAAGCGGCACCGATGGTTCGCTGCGCCCATTGCGGCGTGCACCTGCCCCGCGATCGCGCGCTGAACCTTCAAAAACAGTGGTATTGCAGCCAGGCTCATCTGGAGCAAGGCCCCGGTTCCAGTGATCGCTGAGGCGTCCAGTCACAGCGACAAACAGGCCCAGCGACTGCTGCGCCTTTATCATCTCTACCGTTTAAGCGTCGGCATCATTCTGGTGCTGCTGATCTCCAGCAACATGGACAACCGGTTGCTGACCTCGGCCAATGACGACCTGCTGCGCTCCGGCAGTTGGTTGTACCTGGTGCTGAACATTTTGCTGGTGGTGTTCTTCGAGAACACCCGCCATCCGGCGCAACTGTTCAGCCTGGCGCTACTCGACGTACTGCTGCTGTGCGGTCTGTTCTTCGCTGGCGGCGGCGTGGCCAGCGCCATTGGCAACTTGCTGATCGTTTCGGTGGCCATCAGCAATACGTTGCTGCGAAGGCGCATCGGCCTGTTGATTGCCGCCGTCGGGGCGATCGGCATTGTCGGTTCGAGCTTCCTGTTGAGCGTCAGCCATCAAGCCAATCCCAATGACTATTTACAGGTCGGCACCCTCGGCGCCCTGTGTTTTGCCGCAGCCCTGCTGGTGCAAGGCCTGGCCCGACGGCTGGAAGTCAGCGAAACGCTGGTGGAGCAAAAGGCCAGTGAAGTCGTCGGCCTGGAAACGCTCAATGCGCTGATCCTGCAACGCATGCGCACCGGCATCCTGGTGCTCGACGAGCAGCGGCGCGTGCAATTGGCCAATCACAGTGCCCTGACGCTGCTCGGCTGTGACCGCCTCGAAGGCCAACTGATCGACGACCACCTCCCGGCACTTGTCGATCGCCTGAACCTGTGGCTCAGCAACCCGACCCTGCGCCCTCAAGGCCTGAAAATCGCCAGCAGCGGCGTTGAGCTACAACCCAGCTTCATCGCACTGGACCCCAGCCCGCAACATCAGACGCTGATCTTTCTCGAGGATCTCGCCCACATCGCGCAACAGGCCCAACAACTGAAACTCGCAGCCCTCGGGCGCCTGACCGCCGGCATCGCCCATGAAATCCGCAATCCACTGGGCGCCATCAGTCATGCCGCACAGCTATTGCGCGAATCTGAGGAACTCAACAGCGCGGATCAACGTCTGACCCAGATCATTCAAGATCACTCCCAGCGCATGAATCGAGTCATCGAAAACGTCCTGCAACTGTCCCGCCGCCAGCAAACCGTGCCGCAACGGTTGGATTTGAAGCCGTGGCTGCAACAGTTCGTCACTGAAACCCGCGAGGGCGCGACCGAGCGCCAGCAGATTCATCTGCACATCGCTGCGGGAGACTTCAAGACCTTGATGGACCCGAACCAGTTGAACCAGATTCTCGACAACCTGATTCGCAACGGCTGGCGCCACAGCGCCCAGAACCACGACCAGGCACAGGTATGGCTTGAGTTGTTCATCGACCCCGACAGCCAGTTGCCAATCCTTGAAATCCTCGACGACGGCCCCGGTGTGGCCGGGGACCATCAGGCGCAACTGTTCGAACCTTTCTTCACCACCAGTCACCAAGGCACAGGCCTTGGGCTGTATCTGTCCCGTGAGCTGTGCGAAAGCAACCAGGCCCGCCTAGACTTCAAACCACGCCAAGGCGGCGGCTGCTTTCGCATCACTTTTGCTCACGGACGGAAACAAAGTTGAACATGGGCCCACGGCAAAAAGTCTTGATCGTCGACGACGAACCGGACATCCGCGAACTCCTGGAAATCACCCTGGGACGGATGAAACTCG
Source organism: Pseudomonas sp. NFX98 (assembly GCF_047784845.1). Classification (NCBI taxonomy): domain Bacteria; kingdom Pseudomonadati; phylum Pseudomonadota; class Gammaproteobacteria; order Pseudomonadales; family Pseudomonadaceae; genus Pseudomonas; species Pseudomonas sp. NFX98. The sequence continues at coordinate 62,323 of NZ_JBLNNF010000014.1, forward strand.
ATACCTACAGTGCGCGCAACGCCGGCGAGGCCCTGGCCCTGCTCAAGCGCGAAACGTTCGATCTGTGCCTGACCGACATGCGCCTGCCGGATGGCACCGGCCTTGAACTGGTGCAACACATCCAGCAACGTTACCCACAAGTTCCGGTGGCGATGATCACTGCTTACGGCAATGTCGACACGGCGATCAACGCGCTCAAGGCCGGCGCCTTCGACTTCCTGAGCAAACCGGTGGACCTCACCCGCTTGCGGGAACTTGTCACCAGCGCCCTGCTCCTGCCCGTCCCCGGCGGCTCCCTTGATCGGCGCTTGCTCGGCGATTCATTGCCCATGCGCAATTTGCGCAAGCAGATCGACAAACTGGCGCGCAGCCAGGCGCCGGTGTACATCAGCGGCGAATCCGGCAGCGGCAAGGAACTGGTGGCGCGGCTGATCCACGATCGGGGGCCTCGCGCCCATCAACCCTTTGTTCCAGTCAACTGCGGAGCAATCCCGTCGGAACTGATGGAAAGCGAGTTTTTCGGCCATCGCAAAGGCAGCTTCAGCGGCGCCATCGAAGACAAACCCGGGCTGTTCCAGGCTGCCCATGGCGGCACGCTGTTCCTCGACGAAGTGGCTGACTTGCCGTTGCCGATGCAGGTCAAACTGCTCCGGGCCATTCAGGAGAAAGCCGTACGCAGCGTCGGCGGGCAACAGGAAGAGGTGGTCGACGTACGTATTCTTTGCGCGACTCACAAAGACCTCGGCGCCGAAGTCGCTGCCGAACGTTTTCGCCAGGATTTGTACTATCGCTTGAACGTGATCGAGTTGCGGGTTCCGCCGCTGCGCGAACGTCGAGACGATATCGAACCGTTGGCCGGCCATGTGCTCAAGCGCCTGGCGGCCGACACCGGCCAGCCGGAAGCAAAGCTTCACCCGCAAGCACTCGATGCGCTGAAAAGTTACCGCTTCCCCGGAAACGTCCGGGAACTGGAGAACATGCTCGAACGCGCACACACGCTTTGCGAAAATAAACAGATTGAAGCGGGCGACCTGCGACTGGCCGAAGGCAACTGTCATCCGGAAGGAGGCGTGCCGGATCTGACGCAGATCGACAATCTGGAAGCATACCTGGAAAACGTCGAACGCCAGCTTCTTCTGCAAGCCCTGGAAGAAACCCGCTGGAACCGCACGGCGGCGGCTCAGCGGTTGAATCTTTCATTCAGGTCGATGCGGTATCGGCTGAAGAAATTCGGGCTGGATTGAAGGCCTTGAATCTGGCTTAGATCCGCCCTGTCGGCGCATACGGTGCCGGATCAATGATCGGTGCCCTGCCCAACATCACATCGGCAAACAACTGACACGACGCCGGCGCCAGCACCAGGCCATTGCGGAAATGCCCGCAGTTCAGCCACAACCCGTCAAACCCTGGCACCCGGCCAATATAGGGAATGCCTTCTGGCGAACCCGGCCGCAGACCGGCCCAATGCCCGACCACTTCGGCGTCGGCCAGTGCCGGAATCAACTCCACTGCCGAGGCCTTGAGGCTTTCAAGAGCCGACTCGGTAGTGGTCTTGTCGTAGCCCTCATACTCCAGCGTACTGCCAATCAGAATGTGCCCGTCGCGTCGGGGAATCGCATAACGCCCCTTCGCCAGCACCATGCTCGGCAAAAAATCCGCCGCACACTTGTAGAGAATCATCTGCCCCTTCACCGGTTCGACCGGCAATTCCAGGTCCAGGCTTTTGAGCAGATCGCCGCTCCAGGCACCAGCCGTCAGCACCACTTGATCGCCATGGATCGCACCTGTGGGGGTCTGCACACCGACCACTTTTTCGCCTTCGCGAATAAATCCGCTGACTTCGCACTGCTCATGAATCGTCACGTTCGGCAGCGCCTGCAACGCAGCCTTGAGCGACTTCACCAAGCGCGGATTGCGAACATTGGCTACATCAGCCATGTAGATGGCGCGGGAAAAACCACCGCCCAGCACCGGCACCGCGTCGTGAGCCGCCGAAATATCCACAGCCCGCAACGGCCGGTTCTCACGTGCGGCCCATGCCAACGCTTCGGCTTCGTCGTCCAGATCCAGCCAGTACAGGCCGGTGGTGTGCACCTCGGGGTCGACTCCGGTGGCGGCAAACAAACGCTCGCCCAGTTGTGGATAAAAATCCTGGGACCAATGGGCCAGTGCAGTGACTGCCGGGTTATAGCGCCACGGGTAGAGCGGCGAAACGATGCCACCGCCTGCCCAGGACGATTCCTGACCGAGGTTCGAACGGTCCAGCAGCACGACGCTCTGCACTTCGGACGCGAGATTGAAAGCCGTCAGCAGACCGATTACCCCACCGCCGACAATCACCACTTGCTGTTGCCTGGTCATATTCTGATCCAACCGATAAATAGACAGAGGACGCAAAAGGCGCCCGAAAAGAAAACTCAGCGACCCCAACAATCCTTGGTGGTCAGGCCGGCCGTGGCGTTGACCATGCTGCGCACGCCGGTATTGGTAATCGTGAAATCACCGCACTTGTCCGTCGCCATGGATGTACCGGCTTTGCGCACCGCCGTCAGCAGAAAAGTCTGATCGGTCAGCGTCGATGTGATGGTGTAGTAGTCATTGCCGGCGCTCAGGCCGGCAGCACCGGTGTAGACATTCTTTTGCGAATAGAAACGCTCGAGAATCTGTGCCTGCTCGGAGAGCAGACCGGCCACTTCGGTACGACGACCCTTCTTTAGGTATTCGGTGAAGCTCGGGGCAGCGATGGTCATGACAATCCCGATGATCGCAATCACGATCATGATTTCGATCAGGGTAAAACCGCGGTTGGATCTGTGCATGCCTCAACTCTCACTTACTGTATTTGTCGCCACATGATGCGACGGCTGCCGCCGCCGGATTTTTCCACCAGCGTGGTGATGCCGCCACTGGAATCGTTCACGACCTTGCGGGTTGCGCCATTGACGACGGCATTCAGGGTCGGGATGCCGCCAGTGAAGATCACGCCGCTGGACACCGTGTCGGTGCTGTCGACCACGCCGTCTCCATTGGTGTCGAGCACCGCGTAGTTGAGCATCTTACCGCTGAACGCATCGAGTTCGACCAGTTTGCCTGTGCCAAAACTTGCGCAAGGGTCCGTGGTGTCGACGCTGGCCGTGGTAAAGATGATCCGCCCGAGTACCAGGTTGGCCTGATTGATCACCCGTTCGCCGGTCAGCGCGTTGTTGTACACCAACGGCAAGTACCAGCCCTTTTCCGCCGGATAGGTCACTTCGTTCTGGCTGGTGGTGATGAACTGGCCGGAGCTCCCCGAGAACACACCCGTCACAGCCTGAGCCTGCAAACTCGACGTGGTGATTTGCCCGGAACCGCCGTCCGCGTCCCACACCGCATAGAACGCCTGCAAATCCTTGTTGGTCTTGTCCGCCGTTTCGTTGAATTTCCCGGTGCCAAAAAATACCACTTTGCCGCCCAGGGAATTGTCCGCAAGCAAGGGCTGCGCGGTGATCGGCTGGGTCGCGCCTCCCGCAGCGGTAAACAACGGCTTGCCGGAAAACGCCACGCCCCAGGTATCCGTGCTCGTAGCGCTCAAATCAAACTTCCACAGCCGTCCCTTCAAGTCGCCGCCATACGCGGCCTGCACCACGTTCTGCGAGTTGACCTTGAGCTTTACCGAAGACAAACCGTTAGTGGTTTCAGTGCTGTCGACGACGATTTTCTTGATCAGCGAGCCATCGCGAATATCCACCACATACAACGCCGCCACGCCGGAGTTGCTGCCGTAGCCATTGGAAATGAACGCGGCCCATCGACCATCGGCCAAGCGTGCCACTTCCGGACGCGCATAAGCATAACCCAGATCATTGAAAGCATTTGCCGTGCTGGCGGTGGCAGGTGCACTGATTTCCCACAACGCCTTGGTCACGTTACCGGCCGAGGCGTCGAACAGTTGCAACGCATAGAAGGTTCGCCCGCCCGCACCGGTTCCGCCGAGCGCGAGGGTTTTCCAGGCACTGTTGAGTTGGGCATCGAACACGCCGACCTGTCCGTCCACCAGAAACTTGTGGCTGACGCCGTTGATGTACGTGGTATCGGCGATGTAGCGCAAGGATGGTAAGACACTGGATGGCATGTAGGCATAGCGCCGGGCGCCGTTTGCCGAATTGATGACGTTTACGAAACCGTCGTTGGCGTTGACCACCAGACTGGCGTTCATGTTGACCGACTTGGTGGCAAGGTAAGTGCTGTAGGTGGTGTCGCCCGCCAAATCGGAAGCGGTTTTGTCTGTCGGGGATGCCAGGGCAAGCGGTGAATTGATGATGTCGCCCAGCAACACGCTACGTACTTTCAGCCCGATCTTGTTGGTGCCCTTGCTCCATTCCACCAGATCGCTGCCGTTGATGCCTGTAGGCAGTCCCTGATTGAGAATGGTTTGCTGGGCAGTGGAAAAGTTGGCGTAGGCCAAGTTTACTGCCATGTTGGTTTGGTTGTTCCAGGACTGATAGGTCGGTGCAGTGGCTGCGGGCACTATGGCCGTGTCAGTGGTCCACAGCACTGCACTGGTATTAACCGCGCCGCTCGCGGTGAAGCCATAGGACTTGATCGTGCCGCGCCAGTCCTTGGGGTCGTAGCTGGTCTGGAAGTAACTGGTGCCGCTGGCGAGAGTCGTTCCGCTGGTGGTGCCGCTACCGCCGGAACCTGCCTTGGACGTGATGTCACTCAGAGCCGAAGACAACGCGGCATTCAATCCGGCGCTGTCAGTGGCCTGGTAGTACTTGCCCTGACCGTAACTGGCGGCGTCCGACAGCATCTGGTTCGCCGCGGTAAAACCCACGGTGTAGGTGTTCATGTTCTGCTTGGGGAAGTCGGTAGCGTTCCAGCTTTTCCCAGCAAGATCCGTCCCGGTGGAACGCATGTCGATGTCAAAGGCGAATTTGGCGATGTCGTCCAGATAGAGGGTGTCACCCTCCCCATCACCGTTGAGGTTGTCACCGTCATTGGCGCTGTTGCCGTCCCAGTTCGGCAAACGAGTACCACCGAGCGGGTCGTTGGTGGGAAAGGTTCGGTCGTAGGTGGGCAAACCGTCGGTGATCACCACACCGTAGTTTTTCTGGCAGCGATACTGGATCGGACTGGTGTAGGTGGCGGGTGTCGAGTTGTAGTACGGCGCCATGCCACGCATGTATCGAGTCACTTCGTAATAGGTTTCGGCAAGCGGGGTGTTGGCCACGGCGCTGAGGCCATTGATCGACGCGATCAACGCGTTGTAGTTGGCATCCACCGACAGATCACTAACCGCGCGGGCAATGTATCCACCGTTGCCCGGGTTGTTATTGACGGGGGGATTGAACGTCGCCAGACCGATACGCAACGAGCGATTGCTGGTGACCAGATTTTTCGAGACATCCTGCGCGACACTGATGCGATAGTCATCGGGGATTGCATTGGCGCCCGTGGTGAAATCGCGGCTGGAACCGTTCGCCAAACCCAGCAGGTACGCCAGATAGTTCGCGGTATAACGCGTGCTTTCGTTGCCGACCGGGTCGGGCAATTTCAGGCAAATCGGAGTCAGCCCGAGAAAGCCTCGATAGAAACCGTACCAATTGCCGTTGGTCGAACACCCGCCCCGATTCAGACTCGACAGGGAAATGTTGGTGTCACTCATGTCCAGGTTCTGCCCGCTGAGACATGAGGTGTTGGAACTGCACATCGCAATCTGCGCGCGGTTGACCGTCGGATCGAAACCCGGCGCCCAGATGATGTTATTCATGCTCCCTGAATCGTCGATCATCAACATCACATTCGGCGCGACTGCGGCAGCACTCAACAACGGCGAGTCCGAAGGCGTAAAGGCATAGGCCGGAGCCCCCAGATACAACGCCAAAACAGCACCACAAAACATCTCCCAAAACCGCGCGCGTGTTTCAGTACTTCGCATAAATACTCTCCACCACACTGCGCGAGTTACCCGCGATGCCCACTGCGGTCACCCGGTACAACGTGGCCGAGGTGTTGCTCGGTACGTTCACGGCTGTGAGGGTGGTGCCAATGTTTTGCACGCCATAAAAACCGCTGCCGGAAGCGATCCAGGTCACTCCAGAAGTGGAATTGAACCCGGCGACCTTGATGGTCGAGGACTCCGCTGGCGGCGCGCACTGGCTGGTGCCGTTGCACACTGCCAATGAATAGCTGTCGAGTTGCACCGCACTTTCACCGACGCGCAACGCCGCTTCGGCGCCCTGGAACGACTGATTGCGCAAGCTCACACTGCCGGCCATTTTTTCCTGCAGGGTGGCGTTCTGCATCGATGAAAGGCCAATCAGCGTCAGCAGCAACAGGAACACCAGGCTGACCAGCAACGCCATGCCACGCTGGCCATGATCAGTGACGGGAGAAAAATTCATCGGCCCTCCCCTCATGGCAGGCGGTTGCGCAGAGCGGCAACCACGTTGAAGGTTTGATTGCTCACTCGATTGTTCGGATCGGTGAGAGTCAGGCTCAAACGCACGCTGCGGATGCGTGCCGGGTCAGAGGGATTACTGCTGTAACTGGAGGCGGCCGAATCGGCGGCGGTGCTGGCAAGGCCGAAGCTGACATTGAAGGCACTGACGTTATCCACCAGCACTTGCTGGGCCGGCGTGCCTCTGCCGATACCCATCGTCAACTGGCCGTTCTTCAGGCTGTAAATCAAACGCCGGATCGGAAACGCCAGTTGTCCTGATGCAGGCGTACGCGAGTCGGAGTAAGCCGTCGCACTGTTTCGACAGTCTGAAATCACTGTCCACGTCGGCGTGCCGCCGCTGCTTCCCACATCCGCAGTCACCAGCGTCAGCTTGAGGTTGGCGTTATCCCAACTGATCGGCGTGACTTGAGCTGCATTGAAATCGCCCGCCGTACTGGCATCGGTGATCGTCCCCAGGCAACCGAACATGCCAACCATGCGAATTTCCTGAATCATTTTGCTCAGCACAAATCGCGCGTCTTCCTGCATGACCGCAGCGGAGTTCTGGCTGACATAGGTGTTTTTCGCTGAAATGAAAACCTGCACCACGCCCAGCACCACGATCAGGCTCAAGGCTAGGGCGATCAGCAGCTCGATCAGGCCGAACCCTCTATGCAAGCGGTTCATGGCGTCGATACCGGGTCGACGGTCGCGCGACTGGTGAGGACGAAGCTGCGACGGGAATTGGCGCTGTTGGCAGCCCGGGAGTCATCCCACGTGATGGTGATGGTGTACACCCGTTGGTTGAGCGCGATGCTGCCGGTGGCGGTGGGGCCACCGAAATTGACGATATTGCTGGTGAAGTCGTAGAGGTCCTGGTCCCGGGCAATGTTCAGATTGCCCGAGGTCGGCGGCGTCACGGTGTAGTCGGAGGCTGAGTTGGCGCGGATGCGGTCCATCATGTCGTAGGCAATGAAACTGGCCTGGCTGGTCATGCGCGCACTGTCGGTGTACTTCAGCGCATTGAGCTGAAACGCCGCCGCACCCAGCAACCCTACGCTCAGAATCAACAACGCCACCAACACTTCGATCAACGTCATGCCATCCTGTGCATGCTTGCTCCATGACCTCATCCGCAACTTCCACCCAATTGAATTCGTCCGTTCAAACACACATTCAGCGTCCTGCTTTGCGTGCCCAGCACATAGTTGATTGCCACCGCTGTGGACGGTGACGACAGCCCGCCCAGATTATTGAAATCGATGGCGGTCACTCCTGAGGTTAGCGTCAGAGTCGCACCGCTGCTCATCGCTGGAACAACCCGCAATACATTGGCCGGAGTGCCAGTACTGTCATAGACCGTCAACTCCCCGGTCCAGACGCTGCCGCCCACCGTGGGTCGAAGCCGGGTCGTCACGCCACGATCGATAGCCTCAAGACGGGCGAAATTCAAACCACGTTGCAGGTCGCCGATTTCGGTATCGGCCCTTGTCGTTTGCGCCGAACGGGTAAACGCCGGAACAGCCAGAGTGATCAGCACCAGAAAGATCCCGAGCGCGATCAGCAACTCGACCAGCGTGAAACCTTTTGAACGATGTTCCATCGGTGCCCTCCGTTGCCGTCGGCTATACCTGCTTACACGCTAGAACATTCGACCGCCAAGACCCGGTTGAATGGCCATTACCCGTGCATGGATCGCACGGCCCGCATCACTCCAGGGAGGGAAACGACATGGATCAGCGAGGCTTCAGCCTGATCGAACTGCTTATGGGACTGACGATTGTCGGGATTGTTCTGCATTTGGTCAGTCCGGCATTCGCGGCCGTCACTGAATCGAACCATCGCGAGCAGGCGGCACAGTCGCTCTACAGTGGCATCCGCATGGCCAGGGCTGAGGCCATCGCCCGTCATCAGAACGTGATGATCCACGCCATCAATGGCGACTGGGGCCAGGGTTGGCGGATCATTCTGGATATCAGCGGCAAGGGGCAGTACGACGCCAGCAACCCGCTGCTGGTCGAACGCCAGAGCGGCACTCGGGTGCCAATCGTGGGAAATAGGCCAGTGAGCAAATTCGTGCGTTTCAACGATCTGGGTGAACCACAGTTCGCCAGGGGAGAGTTTCAGGCAGGGACATTACATATTTGCGCCACTCGCGAACCGGCGAGCCAGTACCAGGTGGTGCTGGCCCCGACCGGTCGCGTCAGCCTGCGCAGCGCAAAGGCTGAGCAGGCATTGTGCGCAGAAGGGAAAAAACTTAAAGCAGGGAACGCACGCGCAGTTCTTTAGGCATGGAGAACGTGATGTTCTCCTCGCGACCGGCCAATTCATCGGCACCGGTAGCGCCCCAGGCCTGCAACTGCTGGATCACCCCACGCACCAGAACTTCCGGTGCAGAAGCGCCAGCGGTAATGCCGATGCGCTCGACACCGTCGAACCAGCTCTTTTGCAGGTCTTCGGCACCGTCGATCAGGTACGCCGGAGTAGCCATGCGTTCGGCGAGTTCACGCAGGCGATTGGAGTTGGAGCTGTTCGGACTGCCAACCACCAGCACCACATCGCATTCATCGGCCAGTTGCTTGACTGCATCCTGACGGTTTTGCGTGGCGTAACAGATGTCGTCCTTGCGTGGACCGCCGATGGCCGGAAAACGCGTACGCAGGGCGTCGATGACGCGACTGGTATCGTCCATGGACAAAGTGGTCTGGGTCACGAACGCCAGTTTTTCAGGGTTGTTCACTTGCAGTTCGGCGACGTCTTTCTCGTCTTCGACGAGGTAGATCGCGCCACCGTTGCTGGCATCGTACTGGCCCATGGTGCCTTCGACTTCCGGGTGCCCGGCGTGGCCGATGAGGATGCACTCACGACCGTCGCGGCTGTAGCGTGCGACTTCGATGTGCACCTTGGTCACCAGCGGGCAAGTGGCATCGAACACTTTCAGGCCACGGCCGGCAGCTTCGGTGCGCACAGCCTGGGAAACACCGTGGGCGCTGAAGATCACGATCACGTCGTCCGGCACTTGATCCAGTTCCTCGACGAAGATTGCGCCACGATTGCGCAGGTCTTCGACGACGAACTTGTTGTGGACCACTTCATGGCGCACATAGATCGGCGGCCCGAAGACTTCCAGGGCGCGGTTGACGATTTCGATCGCCCGGTCCACACCGGCGCAGAAGCCACGGGGGTTGGCGAGTTTGATTTGCATGCTGTGCCTCGTGTCTTGCGCCAGAAATTAGATCGTTACAACCCTGTAGGAGCAAAGCTTGCTCGCGATAGCGGGGGGTCAGTCAACATTGATGTCAACTGAGATTACGCCATCGCGAGCAAGCTATGCTCCTACAGTTGACTGTGTACAGTCAGTTACAGCGCTTTGACGGAAATGATTTCCACGTCAAAGGTCAGTGTCTTGCCTGCCAGCGGATGGTTGAAGTCGATGGTCACTTGCGCGTCATCGAACTCTTTGACCACGCCCGGCAATTCAGTATTGGCCGCATCGTTGAAGATCACCAGCAAACCTGGCGACAGGTCCATGTCCTGGAACTGCGAGCGCGGGATGATCTGCACGTTTTGCGGGTTGGGCTGGCCGAAAGCGTTTTCCGGATCGATGCTCAGCGTACGCTTGTCACCAGCCTTGAAACCGAACAGCGCCGCTTCGAAACCTGGCAACAGGTTGCCGTCACCGACCTTGAAGGTCGCCGGGGCTTTGTCGAAAGTGCTGTCCACTGTGTCGCCGTTCTCCAGGCGCAATGCGAAATGCAAGGTGACTTCCGTGTTCTGGCCGATGCGTTGCTCAGCCAATACCTGTTCAGTCATGAACGGCTTCTCCGGTCTTTTTACTTTTGAACATATCCAGTGCCAGCATCACCGCACCGACAGTGATCGCACTGTCGGCAAAGTTGAACGCCGGGAAGTACCAGCGGTTCTGCCAGTGCACCAGGATGAAATCGATCACATGGCCCAGGGCAATGCGGTCATACAGATTGCCCAGCGCGCCGCCGAGTACCAGTGCCAGCGCAACCGCCAGCCAGGTCTCATTGCGCCCCAGACGCTTGAGCCACACCACCAGCACCGCACTGACCACGATAGCGATCAATGCGAACAACCAGCGCTGCCAACCGGAGCTGTCAGCCAGGAAGCTGAACGCCGCGCCAGTGTTGTAGGCCAGGGTCCAGCTGAAGTAATCGGGGATGATCACAATCTGCTGGTACATCTCGAGCCTGCCTTCGAAGTAGAACTTGCTGGCCTGGTCGATGACCAGAACCAGCAAACTCAACCAGAGCCAGCTCAGTCGCCCAAAGCGACCAACGGCATTAGGCATAGTGACGAACCTCGCCGGCGCCGCTGATGTTGTCGACGCAACGACCGCAGATTTCCGGATGCTCCGGGTTCACGCCGACGTCTTCACGGCAGTGCCAGCAACGGGCGCACTTGGCGAAGGCCGACTTGACGATCTTCAGCTTCAGGCCGCTGACTTCAGTGACCACGGCATCGGCCGGAGCCTGTACGAACGGCGCAACGCTGGCGGTCGAAGTGATCAGTACAAAGCGCAATTCGTTGCTCAGCTTGGCCAGATCGGCGCTCAGGGCGTCTTCGGCGAACAGCGTCACTTCGGCTTGCAGGTTGCCACCGACGGCCTTGGCCGCGCGCTGGATTTCCATTTCCTTGTTGACCGCAACCTTCACGGCCATGATCCGGTCCCAGTACGCACGATCCAGCTCGAAGCCTTCCGGCAGTGCGGTCAGGCCTCCGTACCAGGTGTTGAGCATGACGGACTCGTTACGCTCGCCCGGCAGGTACTGCCACAGTTCGTCGGCGGTAAAGGCCAGGATCGGGGCAATCCAGCGCACCAGCGCTTCGGAGATGTGGAACAGCGCGGTCTGGCACGAACGGCGGGCCTTGCTGTCGGCGCCGGTGGTGTACTGGCGGTCCTTGATGATGTCGAGATAGAAACCACCCAGTTCCTGCACGCAGAAGTTATGGATCTTCGAGTACACGTTCCAGAAGCGGTATTCGCCGTAGTGTTCTTGCAACTCGCGCTGCAGTAACAGAGTGCGATCCACGGCCCAGCGGTCCAGCGCGAGCATTTCTTCGGCCGGCAGCAGGTCGGTGGCCGGGTTGAAACCGGTCAGGTTGGAAAGCAGGAAGCGCGCGGTGTTACGGATACGACGGTAGGCGTCCGCACTGCGTTGCAGGATCTGCTCGGAAACCGCCATTTCACCGGAGTAGTCGGTCGAAGCGACCCACAGACGCATGATGTCGGCGCCCAGGGTGTCGTTGACTTTCTGTGGCGCGATCACGTTGCCCAGGGACTTGGACATTTTGCGGCCGGACTCGTCGACGGTGAAGCCGTGGGTCAGCAGCTCGCGGTACGGCGCGTGGTTGTCGATGGCGCAACCGGTCAACAGCGACGAGTGGAACCAGCCGCGGTGTTGGTCCGAGCCTTCCAGGTACAGGTCGGCGCGTGGACCGGTTTCGTGGCCCATCGGGTGCGAACCGCGCAGCACGTGCCAGTGCGTGGTGCCCGAATCGAACCAGACGTCGAGGGTGTCGCTGATCTTGTCGTACAGCGGGGCCTCATCGCCCAGCAGCTCGGCGGCGTCCAGCTTGAACCAGGCTTCGATGCCCTCGCCTTCAACGCGCTTGGCCACTTCTTCCATCAGTTCGACGGTGCGTGGGTGCAGTTCGCCGCTTTCCTTGTTCAGGAAGAACGGGATCGGCACGCCCCAGTTGCGCTGACGGGAAATGCACCAGTCCGGACGGTTGGCGATCATCGAGTGCAGGCGCGCCTGGCCCCAGGCCGGGACGAACTTGGTGTCTTCGATGGCTTTGAGCGAGCGCACCCGCAGGGTGTCGCCGCTGGTTGGCTCTTTGTCCATGCCGATGAACCACTGCGCGGTGGCGCGGTAGATCAGCGGGGTCTTGTGGCGCCAGCAGTGCATGTAGCTGTGTTCGATGATGGTGGTGTGCAGCAGCGCACCGACTTCGGTCAACTTGTCGACGATGGCCGGGTTGGCCTTCCAGATGAACTGGCCGCCGAAGAATTCCAGCGACGGCACGTACACGCCGTTGCTTTGTACCGGATTGAGGATGTCGTCGTTGACCATGCCGTACTTCTTGCAGGTCACGAAGTCGTCCACGCCGTAGGCCGGAGCGGAGTGAACCACACCGGTGCCAGCGCCCAGTTCAACGTAGTCGGCCAGGTAAACCGGCGACAGACGGTCGTAGAACGGGTGACGGAAGTTGATCAGCTCCAGCTCTTTACCGGTGGTGGTCGCGATGACCGAACCTTCCAGGTTGTAACGAGCCAGGCAGGCTTCGACCAGTTCTTCAGCCAACACCAACAGCTTGTCGCCGACATCGACCAGTGCGTAGTTGAATTCCGGGTGAACGTTCAGCGCCTGGTTCGCCGGGATGGTCCACGGGGTGGTGGTCCAGATCACGATCGACGCAGGCTTGGCCAGCGACGGCAGACCGAAAGCGGCAGCCAGTTTGGCTTCATCGGCAATCGGGAACGCCACGTCGATGGTCGAGGACTTCTTGTTCTCGTACTCGACTTCCGCTTCAGCCAGGGCCGAACCGCAGTCGAAGCACCAGTTCACAGGCTTCAGGCCCTTGAACACGAAACCGCCCTTGACGATTTCAGCCAAGGCGCGGATTTCGCCGGCCTCGTTCTTGAAATCCATGGTCTTGTACGGGTTGGCGAAGTCGCCCAACACACCCAGGCGGATGAACTCGGACTTCTGGCCTTCGATCTGCTCGGTGGCGTAGGCCCGGCACAGTTCGCGGGTCTTGTCGGCGCCCAGGTTCTTGCCGTGAGTCACTTCGACTTTGTGCTCGATCGGCAGACCGTGGCAATCCCAGCCCGGAATATAAGGCGCGTCGAAGCCCGAAAGGGTCTTCGAACGGATGATCATGTCCTTGAGAATCTTGTTCAGTGCGTGACCGATGTGGATCGTGCCGTTGGCGTACGGAGGGCCGTCGTGCAGGACGAACTTCGGACGATCCTTGCCAATCTCGCGCAACTTTCCGTACAGGCCAATACTGTCCCAGCGCTGCAGAATCTGCGGTTCGCGCTGTGGCAGGCCGGCCTTCATTGGGAAGGCGGTGTCCGGAAGGTTTAGCGTGGCTTTATAGTCGGTCATTTAAGGCTCTTCATTAGCGATTGGCGCTAGGTGCGACAGGGCACGGGCGGCGGCGACATCCGCATTGATCGCCGTCTTAAGCGCCTCCAGAGAGGCGAAACGCTGCTCTTCACGCAGCTTTTGGTGGAAAACCACCGTCATACGCCGGTCATACAGATCGCCGGCAAAATCTAAAAGATGGACTTCGAGGTGGGCTTTGCCATCCCCTTGGACCGTAGGCCGCACGCCGATATTGGCGACACCCGGCCAGGTCTTGCCGTCGAGGTCGACGCTGACCAGGTAAACCCCGGTGAACGGCACGCGACGGCGCTTGAGTTGAATGTTGGCAGTGGGCGTACCCAACTGACGCGCCAGTTTCTGACCGTGCAGTACGCGACCCGCGATCCGGTATGGGCGACCGAGCAGGCGTTCGGCCAGTGCAAAATCGGCAGCCGCCAAGGCATTACGCACCTGGGTGCTGCTGACGCGAATGCCATCGAGCTCGACGGTCTGCGCCGCTTCGACGGTAAAGCCCTGCATCACGCCGGCCTGTTGCAGGAAATCGAAATCCCCTACGCGATCACAGCCGAAACGGAAGTCGTCACCTACTTCAAGGTGCTGCACGCCGAGGCCGTCGACCAGAATGGTATCGACGAATTCGCTGGCGCTGAGCTTGCTCAGACGCTGGTTGAATGCCAGGCACAAGACCCGGTCGACGCCTTCGGCAGCCAATAGCTGCAGTTTATCCCGCAGGCGGGCCAGACGGGCAGGCGCCGTGTCCGGAGCGAAAAACTCCCGGGGCTGCGGTTCGAAAATCACCACGCAGCTGGGCACGCCCAACTCCAGCGCACGCTCACGCAGCCGCGCCAGGATAGCCTGGTGGCCACGGTGTACACCGTCAAAGTTGCCAATAGTGGCGACACAGCCCCGATGCTGGGGGCGCAGATTGTGGAGGCCTCGAACCAGCTGCATAACGCGCTTCTTGCTCATAAAGTGGTCGATTATAACCACACCCGGCGGCCGACGACAGGCAACACCGTAACCCAAAGTGATCGAGCCGACAAAAATGCCGGCTCGCCCGTATTTATGGAGGTTTTATCCTCAGCCGAACGCTTTGCGATTGAAGTCGCGCAGGCGGAAGCCCATCAACATTAACATGCCGAAATACGCCACCACACCGGCAACCACCAAGGCACCCAGGCGCAGGAAACGCTCAAGCATCTGCCCCTCGCCCCAGGCCGGCATGAAATGCATGCCGGCCAGCAACACGCCGGACATTACCGTCACCGCGATTACCAGTTTGAAGCCGAACTTCGCCCAACCCGGTTGCGGCTGGTACATCTGCTGTTTGCGCAGCTGATAAAAGAGCAGGCCCGCATTGAGGCAGGCACCGGCACTGATGGCGAGCGCGAGGCCGGCGTGGGCCAGCGGACCGATCAGCAACAGGTTGAACAACTGAGTAACGACCAAGGTGAATATTGCGATTTTTACCGGCGTGCGGATGTTTTGTTGCGCATAAAAGCCAGGCGCCAACACTTTAATCACGATAATCCCGAGCAGACCGACCGAGTACGCGATCAACGCGCGCTGGGTCATGGCCGCATCATGCGCATCGAACTGACCGTACTGGAACAGCGAAACCGTCAGCGGCTCGGCCAGAATCCCCAGCGCCAAGGCGCAAGGCAGTACCAGCACGAAGCACAGGCGCAGACCCCAATCGAGGATGCGCGAGTACTCCTGGCGATCCTTGCTGGCGTAAGTCTTGGCCAGGGTCGGGAGCAGAATCGTGCCCAACGCCACGCCCAGCACGCCGGACGGCAACTCCATCAAGCGGTCGGCGTAGTACATCCATGAAACAGAACCGGCGACCAGGAACGAGGCAAAAATGGTGTTGATGATCAGCGAAATCTGACTCACCGAGACCCCGAGGATCGCCGGCAGCATCTGCTTCACTACGCGCCAGACGCCGGTGTCGCGCAAATTGAGGCGCGGCAGTACCAGCATGCCGATCTTTTTCAGGTGCGGCAGCTGATAAAGCAATTGCGCCAGGCCACCTACCAGAACCGCCCAGCCCAACGCCATTACCGGTGGATCGAAGTACGGTGTCAGGAACAACGCAAAGATGATCATGCTGACGTTGAGCAGCGTCGGCACGAACGCCGGCACCGAGAAACGGTTCCAGGTATTGAGGATCGCCCCCGCCAGCGACGAAAGGGAAATCAGCAATATGTAGGGAAACGTCACTCTCAATAGATCGGACGTGAGCTCGAATTTTTCCGGGGTATCGGTGAAACCCGGCGCCGTCACCCAGATCACCCATGGTGCGGCGAGCATGCCCAGCGCCGTGACCAACGCCAGCACCAACGTCAACAAACCCGAGACGTAGGCAATGAACGTGCGTGTCGCTTCTTCGCCCTGCTGGCTTTTGTATTCCGCAAGAATCGGCACGAAGGCTTGGGAAAAAGCCCCTTCAGCGAAGATCCGGCGCAGCAGATTGGGCAATTTAAAGGCGATAAAGAAGGCGTCGGTCGCCATTCCCGCGCCAAATGTACGCGCAATGAGGGTGTCACGAACAAACCCCAGAATCCGGGAAAGCATCGTGATAGAGCTGACGGCGGCCAACGATTTAAGCAGATTCATTGAAAGAGTTTATGCCTGTCGATAAACAGCAGGCGAACAATGCGCCCACTTGTGCGATACTCCGCGCCGCAACAGCACAGAGCCAAAGCTCGCGAGTTTACAGGTCACACGCCGGAAAGAAATATCCCGTCGCACCACGCCTACCACTTAGCGGAACGTTTCAAGCGCCCTTGACAAGACTTCAACTCATCGGCATGATTCGCGGCCTATTTTGTTTGCTATTTCCTAAAAAGTCTTTCGAGGAGCTCGACGGTGGCCAACTCACCTTCCGCCAAAAAACGTGCAAAACAGGCTGAGAAGCGTCGCAGCCACAACGCCAGCCTGCGTTCCATGGTCCGTACCTACATCAAAAACGTAGTTAAGGCCATCGACGCAAAAGACGCTGCTAAAGCACAAGCTGCTTACGTTCTGGCTGTGCCAGTTATCGACCGTATGGCCGATAAAGGCATCATCCACAAGAACAAGGCTGCTCGCCATAAGAGCCGCCTGAATGGCCACGTAAAGGCCCTGAACGTTGCCGCTGCTGCCTAAGCGACTCGTTCATTAAAAAACCGACCTCAGGGTCGGTTTTTTATTGCCTGCGATTTGATGGACACACAAAAAACTGTAGGAGCGAGCCTGCTCGCGATGGACGTCAAAGATAACACGGGGCACCAGACAGCCCGCGTCGCCCATGCGTCCATCGCGAGCAAGCTCGCTCCTACAGAGTTCGACTTACATCAGCTTATTGAGCGTGCGCCCACGGCAAAATCGGAATCGCCGTCACCGCATTCTGCGGGCTGCCTTCGATCAAGCGATCGCTGTACACCAGATACACCAGCGTATTGCGCTTCTTGTCGAGGAAGCGCACCACCTGCATGGTCTTGAACACCAGCGAGGTGCGCTCCTTAAACACCTCATCGCCATCGTTCAGTTCACCCTTGAAGCTGATGGGGCCGACCTGGCGGCAAGCGATGGAAGCTTCGGCACGATCCTCGGCCAGACCCAGCCCACCCTTCACACCACCGGTCTTGGCGCGCGACAGGTAGCAGGTCACGCCTTCGACCTTCGGATCATCAAATGCCTCGACCACGATCCGGTCATTCGGCCCGACGAACTTGAACACCGTCGAGACCTGACCGATTTCTTCGGCCGAGGCCAGCAGCGGCATCGCCAACAGCAATCCCAACAATCCCAACAATCCTTTTGCCACGCGCATTCAGGTATTCCTTCAGACCAGGATCAGGTTATCGCTGTGAACCAACTGCAACTCAAAAACCATGCCCTCCTCCTCCAAAATACAGAATAGCCATCAAAAAGTTTAGACTACAAACAACTCCTACAAACAATCAAAAAGGATAGACAAACCTCAAAGCCAATAAAAACAAGAAAACCTGAAATACCCCTAAGATATCAGCTAGTTATCAAAAGCAAAGATTGCCCGTCAGATTTACCTGACATACAAAAACCTCAAAAATCCAAACACTCACTAAACACGTCCTACAAAAATTCGGACCACCCTAACATTTAGAAATATTTTCAAACTTGTCGAATCACACAATCAAAAACAAGATAATTCCACCACCCACCTCACGAAGGAAACAGCAACCATGAGCAAGCTAGTAGGTATTGCAGCTATTTTGTTGGGCTCCAGCAATATTGCGCAGGCAGCTATAGTTCAAGCACCAGAGCAGTACCAAGTCACAGCCTCAAATTTCACCGACACCCCCTCCACAAAAAACCCTTTCAGCACCAAATTCGAAGAAACAAAATCAGGACCACTGATTTCCACACTAAAAGACTACTCACCAAATGACAAAGGGCAAAAAAAACTAAACGCCACGTGCAATTAATTTTAGCGGCGGTATATATGCCGCCGCATCTCCGACCTTAAAAAGCGTGGTGAACAATGAACACCTACAACAGCGCAGAAGGATTAATTTTTACTGCCCCCTCAGAAAACACAACTGGAGTAGTCACCCCCTCTACTCTATTCTATTTTTCAGAAGGAAAAACGCATTTAAACGGGCCAAAAAAATGCGTAAAACTCAACGAACAAAGCCTTGAAGCACTGACCATAGGATTAACCGAGTCTGGCAGCTTAATAAAAGGAAGCAGGGACGAAGTATTACAAGTAATAAAACTATTAAATGAGCCAGAATCAAGCAGAACAACGGCTCACTTCCTCACTAATTCACAAAACTGCTCATCCATTATCAACAAAATAGCCGCACTAAAAAATGCGAATATCCTCGTAGTTGGATGCGGAGGAATTGGAAGCACTGCAACTCTCTTACTAGCTGGCGCAGGGGTAAAAAAAATCACCCTAGTAGATCATGACACAATCGAAAGAAGCAACTTAAATAGACAATTGTTTTGGCGACTACAGGATATCGGAAAAGAAAAAACGACCACTCTTAAGATAGCTATTAAAGAACGCTTTGAAAACACCGAAACAACCTGCATCAAACGGCAATTAGATTACGAAGAAATTAAAGCGCTAATGGTTAGCAGCAATTACACATTAGCTATAATAACCGCCGATGCGCCAATCAATCTGGCTTCACAGTGTGGAGAACTAGCTCGAATTACGGGCACCTCCATTATGAGCGGCGGATATCTACATAGTCATTGCTGTGCAAATTTCTTTTCCGCAACCGATCTTCAAAGCGACTATGAAATAGCACCAAATTCGCATAATTGGACCAGACTCCCAGAATCAATTATGCCGAGCTTCGGCCCAACTAACTTCAGTATTGCAGCACTCTTATCTCACGGCGCAATCGAACACATAACAACTAAAGACAAGGGAGAAAGGCATAGCAGTTGCACCCAATGGGACTCATCTGAATTTCCAGTGAGTTTTTTTAACTACTTATGGAAACAATAATGAGCTGCATATTTTGCGATATCTCACAACACAATCAAAAAGCCCACGTGATATGGGAAGACAAGGATCATATATCATTTCTTTCTATATTCCCAAACACTGTAGGCGTAACAGTCGTAATCCCTAAAAAACATTATTCAAGCTATGCATTTGACCAACCAGAAGAAGTCCTCTTCGGCTTGATAGGTGCTACAAAAAAAACGGCTCTACTGTTAGACAAGGCGTTGCCAGGAGTAGCTCGAACAGGGATGGTATTCGAAGGGTATGGAGTTGACCATTTGCATGCAAAACTTTTCCCAATGCACTGTACTGGGAACACTAGCGAATTCAAAAAAATAAATTCAAACAACAAATATTTTTTTGAAAAATATGAAGGATATCTTTCCTCCCATGATGGCAGCCGCGAAAAAGAAGAAACACTTGAGAAACAAGCAAATTTAATAAGGTTATACAATACAGAACTTTAATACAAACCAACACCAAAATATAAAAATGGAAAAAAGATGCCAAAGTTAAAAAATATAGTCATAACCTCAACATTATTCTTTACATGCCTCACCGCCAGTGCAACTGAGCCTGCAAATTCAAACACACCTAAAACGACTCAAGCTAAATCTCTGATGATAATATTTTACCCTCCTCCAGGTCGAGAACTGGAGTTCTTGAATGTCTTTGTAAAAAACCAATCCGAACACATGCAAAAATACACAAACACCAATCCAAGCCCAACAAAGGTAGAAAGCATTAATATTGCCCCAACAAAAAACGGGGAACCACTAATACACCTAATGATTTATCGGGACCAAGATGCATATAACAAAGCAGTAAAAACCTTCTCATCAAGGGAGCAGCTTTTTAGCTACATGAGTAATCACGCCACATTATATGGAGGAGAGAAAATCGAAGCGGACTTCCTGAAGCATTCCAAGATTCATTTCGGAGAAGTAATCAGCGACCCCGTACAGGCCAATTAAAAAAATAAAGTACGCCATGCACTACACAAAGCATGCGACTCGCCTCGCTGTCATGATGATGACACTAATATCATCGCAAGCTAGCGCCGACCAAGAGACTGATTTAATGCTAATAAACTCATGTATTAACTGTCACAACTCCCATGTCACGGCTGGCCACATTCCAAATATAGCCGGGCTTCAACGAGAGCGGATACTGTTCATGCTCACAAATTTCAAAAATCAAACAAGCGCCAGCACGATAATGAACCGAATAATGTCAAGATACGAAAAAAATGAGATAGAACAACTCTCTAATTACTATAGCTCCTTACCACTCTCCAACGAGCCTCTCTCATCTCAACTGACACCTTCAACCGAAAACTAAATAAAAACCCGGAAAAACGACAAAATGAACAGCCGAAGGGACGTACTGAAAGGTTTGATCTTAGGACCAGTTTTTTTTGGAGGTTTATCACACTCAAACGCCAAGGAGAATTATAGATACAACATCGTTATTATTGGGGGTGGATTCGCAGGAGCCACCTTCGCCAAATCAATGCGATTGCTGCAACCATTTATCACTATAAGCCTACTCGAGCCAAATGAGCATTACTATTCATGCCCAATGGGTGCCGAATACTTGGTGGGCAAAAGATCACTAAACTCTCTTAGATTTTCCTATGAGGCCCTAGCAAAACTCTACAACATATCAATATTAAAAGACGAGGCGCTAGCGATAGACTCAATATCAAAAACAATTCACACCCAGCAAAACAATGTAATCCGCTACGACCGCTGTATCGTTGCTTGTGGTGTAGGATTCAAATACAACACTATTTCTGGCTACAGTAGAGTCGACTCAATAAAAAGCCCGCATGCCTGGACTGGTGGCAAGCAACAGAAATTACTTAGAGATAAAATTCTAGGAATCCCAGATGGGGGGGTTTTACTCATGTCTGTACCAGTAGACGACTACAAATGCCCTCCTGGTCCGTATGAAAGAGCAAGCTTGATTGCGGAGTACTTCAAAGCACACAAGCCGAAGTCAAGAATAGTCATCCTCGATGCCAAAAATCGCTTTCCGAAACAGGCTCAGTTCGAATTAGCGTGGAGAAAACTATATCGCTATGAAACAAAAAACCCCATTATCGAATGGATTAGTGAGGCAGATGGCGGCGCAGTAGTTGGATACAATAGCAAAAACATGGAGTTAATGACTACCAAGTACCGATTTGAAGGAAGTGTTATTAATATTATTCCGCCGCAGCAAGCCGCAAGCTTCGCAAGATCTAACAATTTAACTGGCACACAGGATTGGTGCCCAGTCAACACGCAAACCATGGAATCACTTCTTATACCCAACATCCATGTGATTGGAGATTGTGCGTACGCCGAAATGCTTCCAAAGTCCGCTTTCGCTGCGGCGTGCCAAGCACGAGTTTGTGCTATAGCAATTAGTCGGATCATTCAGGATCTGCCGCCCCTAGATCCTGAGTTTGCAAACGTCTGCTACAGCCTCTGTGCCAATGACTATGCGATATCTGTATATATAAAATACCTAAGAAATAGCCACAACAATATTCTTGAAATATCCGACCTGCAAAACACTCCAATTTCATCCAATGACGAGCAATATGTAAAGGAGTTCTCTTCGGCCCATCAGATGTTCTCATCACTGACTCGCGAAGCATTCCTTTAATATCTGAACTGAAGAGTGCTTGATGAAAAACCTACAAAAAACTAGTTACTGATGCGCCCACGGCAAAATCGGAATCGCCGTCACCGCATTCTGCGGGCTGCCTTCGATCAAGCGATCGCTGTACACCAGATACACCAGCGTATTGCGCTTCTTGTCGAGGAAGCGCACCACCTGCATGGTCTTGAAGACCAGGGACGTACGCTCCTTGAACACCTCGTCGCCATCCTTAAGCTCACCCTTGAAGCTGATCGGCCCGACCTGGCGGCAAGCGATGGACGCTTCAGCACGATCCTCGGCCAGACCCAAGCCACCCTTCACGCCACCGGTTTTGGCGCGCGACAGGTAGCAGGTCACGCCGTCGACCTTGGGATCATCAAACGCCTCGACCACGATCCGGTCATTCGGGCCGACGAATTTGAACACCGTCGACACCTGGCCAATCTCCTCGGCCGAAGCTAAAAGCGGCATCGCCAGCACTAACCCCAACAATCCTTTTGCCAAACGCATTCAGGTATTCCTTCAGACCAGAATCAGGTTATCGCGGTGAACCAGTTCCGGTTCCGCCATATACCCCAACAATCCGACAATCGCCTCAGACGACTGACCGATGATTTTTTGTGCTTCCAGCGCGCTGTAGTTGGCCAGGCCACGGGCAATCTCGCGACCGTCCGGCGCCACGCACACCACCATTTCGCCGCGACGGAAGCTGCCCTGCACCAGCTTGACCCCGACCGGCAGCAAACTCTTGTTGCCCTGGGACAGCGCCGTCACCGCGCCCGCGTCCAGCACCAGCGTGCCACGGGTTTGCAGATGACCCGCCAGCCACTGCTTGCGCGCCGCCAGCATGCCGCGTTCGGGCGAAAGCAAGGTGCCGATGCGCTCGCCCGCCTTCAGGCGATCCAGCACACGCTCAATGCGACCGCCAACGATGATGGTATGCGCACCGGAACGCGCCGCCAGCCGCGCAGCGCGCAACTTGGTCTGCATACCGCCACGCCCAAGCGCCCCACCGGTACCACCCGCCACCGCATCGAGCGCCGGATCATCAGCGCGTGCTTCGTAAATCAGCTGGGCATCAGGATTGTTGCGCGGATCGGCATCGAACATGCCGTCGCGATCCGTGAGGATCACCAGCAAGTCAGCCTCGACCAGGTTGGCCACCAGCGCCGCCAACGTATCGTTGTCGCCGAAACGAATTTCATCGGTGACCACAGTGTCGTTCTCGTTGATCACCGGGATGACTTTCAGCTCGACCAACGCGCGCAAGGTACTGCGGGCGTTCAGGTAGCGCTTGCGATCGGACAGGTCGTCGTGGGTCAGGAGAATCTGCGCCGTGTGCCGGCCATGCTCGGCGAAGCTCGATTCCCAGGCTTGCACCAAGCCCATCTGACCGATTGCAGCGGCAGCCTGAAGCTCGTGCATCGCACTGGGTCGAGAGGTCCAGCCCAGACGGCTCATGCCGGCAGCCACCGCCCCGGAGGACACCAGCACCAGCTCAACGCCCGCCTCATGCAGGGCCACCATCTGTTCAACCCAGACACCCATTGCCGCGCGATCCAGGCCTTTGCCGTCCGCCGTCAGCAAAGCGCTGCCGATTTTCACGACCCAACGCTGCGCACCTGTCACCTTGCTCCGCATCATCTTCAACCTTAGCTTGAGGGCAGCGCGACTTGGCACTGCCCGTGACATTATTCGTGGTTATTCGTGACCAACGATCGATTTCCAGATACTAAAACGCCGCTCGATTGAGCGGCGCTTAAGTTTATCGCAACGAATCAGTCACGCACGTAAATGATTTCCGGACCGTCTTCGTCATCCACATCTTCTTCGTCCCAATCGTCGTCACCGATGTCATGGACCGACTTCACGCCGCTGCGACGCAGGGCACGCTGATCATCCAGCGCCTGCAACTGGGCGCGAGCTTCGTCTTCGATGCGCTGATCGAGATCGGCCAGCTCTTCCTTGTAGGCCGGGTCGTTGGCCAGGCGATCGGCACGATCTTCCAGGTAACGCATGATGTCGTGGCACAAGCGCTCGGTGTTCTGCTTGGCAATCGCCGAGATCACATAGACCGGACCAGTCCACTCCAAGCGCTCAACGATCTCTTTGACGCGAGCATCGTGCTCTTCGTCGAGGATCTGGTCGCACTTGTTCAGGATCAACCAGCGATCACGCTCAGCCAGGGACGGGCTGAACTTGGTCAGCTCGTTGACGATGACTTCGGCAGCGTCCGGAGCACTGGTGTCGTCCAGCGGCGCCATGTCGACGAGGTGCAGCAGCAGACGGGTGCGCGACAAGTGCTTGAGGAAACGAATCCCCAGGCCCGCGCCGTCGGAAGCACCTTCAATCAGACCCGGAATGTCCGCGACCACGAAGCTCTTCCAGCGATCGACGCTGACCACACCCAGGTTTGGCACCAGGGTGGTGAACGGGTAGTCGGCGACTTTCGGCTTGGCAGCCGAAACCGAACGGATAAAGGTACTTTTACCGGCGTTCGGCAAGCCCAGCAGACCGACGTCCGCCAGCACTTTCATTTCCAGCTTGAGGTCACGCTGCTCGCCAGGCTTGCCCGGCGTGGTCTGGCGTGGCGCACGGTTGGTACTGGATTTGAAACGGGTGTTGCCCAGACCGTGCCAGCCGCCGTGAGCGACCAGCAACTTCTGGCCAGCTTTGGTCAGGTCGCCGATCACTTCCTGAGTGGCGGAGTCGATCACCGTGGTGCCGACCGGAACGCGCAGCACAAGCTCTTCACCCTTCTTGCCGGTGCAGTCAGTGCTGCCGCCGTTGGCGCCACGCTCGGCATCGAAGTGCCGGGTGTAACGATAGTCGACCAGGGTGTTGAGGTTTTCGTCGGCGATCATGTAGACCGAGCCGCCATCACCACCATCACCGCCGTTCGGGCCACCGTTCTCGATAAATTTTTCCCGACGGAAACTCATGGCGCCATTGCCACCGTCGCCAGCCTTTACTCGGATCGATACTTCATCAACAAACTTCATAACAACACGCCTCTCGCCATACGGACGAGCCGAAAA
The DNA here is from genome assembly GCF_047784845.1 of Pseudomonas sp. NFX98. Lineage (NCBI taxonomy): Bacteria > Pseudomonadati > Pseudomonadota > Gammaproteobacteria > Pseudomonadales > Pseudomonadaceae > Pseudomonas > Pseudomonas sp. NFX98. Next base: position 87,064 of record NZ_JBLNNF010000014.1, read on the forward strand.
ACACTAAGACATAAGACTCTTGCAAAAATGAGCGCAGCGACCTCAATCAACGACCGCACAGTCCAGCGCGCCGACAGCCCATACAAACAGTTTTGCAAGAGACTCACCCCACAAACGAAAAAGCCCCGTCGCGAGACAGGGCTTTTCCAGCGATCGCGCAATTAAGCGGCGATTACGCTCACGTAACGACGACCGAAGGCGCCTTTTACTTCGAACTTGATCACGCCTTCGACTTTAGCGAAGAGGGTGTGATCTTTACCCATACCAACGCCGTAGCCAGCGTGGAATTGGGTGCCGCGCTGACGCACGATGATGTTGCCCGCTTTGATAGCCTGGCCGCCATACATCTTCACGCCAAGGCGTTTGGCTTCTGAGTCGCGACCGTTACGGGTACTACCACCAGCTTTTTTGTGTGCCATGAGTTCAATTCTCCTAGTGAGGAATTAGGCTGAAATTAAGCCTGAATACCGGTGATTTTGATCTCGGTGTACCACTGGCGGTGGCCCATACGCTTCATGTGGTGCTTACGGCGACGGAACTTGATGATGCGGACTTTATCGTGACGACCTTGGGAGATCACTTCAGCCACAACGGTAGCGCCAGCAACAACTGGAGCGCCGATATTCACGTCGTCGCCATTGGCAACCAACAGAACGCGATCAAAGGTAACGGATTCGCCGGTAGCGATTTCCAGTTTTTCGATCTTCAGGTATTCACCTGGGGCGACTTTGTACTGCTTGCCGCCAGTAACGATTACTGCATAAGACATGGTATTTCTCCGATAATCCTGCTCACCCAGCTCTTTATAAGAAGAGGTATTGGCTGGCATGGCTGCATGGGGCTGGAAGGCCCGCTTGCAATTGCGTAAGGCAGGTGCTGCCCAGGAAGTTCAGGGTGCGCGATTGTACGCAAGGCACGAGCGCCTTGCAAGGGGCCGTCCATCGCGCCTTGACAGGCCCGGACGTGGGTCCTAGCATGCCGCGCAACCCTTCTGGAGCGACTGTCGCTGATGCAACCCCAAGCTTTCTACCGCGCGGTCGCGGACGATTTTAGCGCCGTCGACGGCATCATCAAGAAGCAGCTGACTTCCCGAGTGCCGCTGGTATCTAAAATCGGCGACTACATTACCTCGGCCGGCGGTAAACGCCTGCGTCCTTTATTGGTGCTGCTGTCCGGCAAAGCACTGGGGCGTGAAGGCGATGACCTGCGACTTTTGGCTGCGACCATCGAATTCCTGCACACCGCGACCCTGCTGCATGACGACGTAGTCGACATGTCCGGCATGCGCCGTGGCCGCTCGACCGCCAACGCCATGTGGGGCAATGCACCGAGCGTGCTGGTGGGCGACTTCCTGTATTCGCGCTCCTTCGAAATGATGGTCGAACTGGGCTCCATGCCGGTGATGAAAATCCTTTCGCAAGCGACGCGCATTATCGCCGAAGGTGAAGTGTTGCAGCTGTCGAAGGTCCGTGACGCCAGCACCACCGAAGAAACCTACATGGAAGTCATCCGCGGCAAGACCGCGATGCTCTTCGAAGCCTCGACCCACAGCGCCGCGGCGCTGGCCGGCGCAACACCTGAACAGAGCGAAGCACTGCGCATGTTCGGCGATCACCTGGGCGTGGCATTCCAACTGGTCGACGACCTGCTGGATTACAAAGGCGACGCGGAAACCCTGGGCAAGAACGTCGGTGACGATCTGGCCGAAGGCAAGCCGACCCTGCCGCTGATCTACACCATGCGCGAAGGTACGCCGGAACAGGCTGCCCTGGTGCGCAAGGCTATCCAGAAAGGCGGCATCGAAGACCTGGAGAGCATCCGCGAAGCCGTGGAAGCCTCGGGCTCGCTGGAATACACCGCGCAACTGGCCCGCGATTACGTCGCCCGTGCGATCAAATGCCTCGACGCGCTGCCGCCGAGCGAGTATCGCGATGCACTGGTTGAGCTGAGCGAGTTTTCGGTCGCCCGTACGCACTGATCGTCAAAGCAAGATCAAAAGATCGCAGCCTTCGGCAGCTCCTACACCCACTCTGTAGGAGCTGCCGAAGGCTGCGATCTTTTGCTTTCAACTCCCCGCACCTGGAAAACCCTATACAATGTGCGCTTTTTAATGATCCTGAATCCAAGGAGCCTTAGTGAGCACGTTGCCACCCTGCCCGAAATGCAATTCCGAATACACCTACGAGGACGGCGCCCAGCTGATCTGTCCCGAGTGCGCTCACGAGTGGTCCGCCAGCGGCGAAGCCGACGCGGTGTCCGATGACGCGGTGAAAAAGGATTCGGTCGGTAACGTCCTGCAGGACGGTGACACCATCACCGTGATCAAGGACCTCAAGGTCAAGGGTACGTCGCTGGTGGTCAAGGTCGGCACCAAGGTGAAGAACATCCGCCTGTGCGATGGCGATCACGACATCGACTGCAAGATCGACGGTATCGGCCCGATGAAACTCAAATCCGAGTTCGTCAGAAAAGTCTGAACCTGCTGTATTCCATCCCGCGCCAAGCGTGGGATGGTGCTTCGCCCTCCCCCGCCTCACCCAGCAAATCCTCGCAATAGCTAAAGGCCAGCCGATTTGACCTTACGCAATCTTTACCCAGAAATAGCCGCAATCCGCCAATAGCCTCTTGCTATTTGATGAATAAGAATTATTCTCATTGAACCCAAATCAATGGAGATGAGACATGACTTATTTGATCGATGCCTGGTTGGACCGCCCACACCCTTACCTCAGGATTCTGCATCGGGAAACCGGGGAAGTCTGTGCGGTGCTTGAAGAAGAAGCCTTGAGTGAACTGCAGGATCAAGGTGACCTAGACCTCAATGGCCTGAATTCCAGCGAGCCGGTGGTGCTCAAGGAAGTAGTGCGCAACCTGTTCCTGTTCTGCTATGCCCGGGCATTGCGCCCGTCGCATGAACTGAATCACAAGATTGAAATATGAGCAGCGTCGCAAACCCTGTAGGAGCAGAGCTTGCTCGCGATGCAGGCAACTCGGTTCAGTTTTGAAACCGAAGTGATGCTATCGCGGGCAAGCCTTGCTCCTACAAGATCAAAAGCTTACAGAACGTCGAGCAGCTCGACGTCGAACACCAGTACGCTGTGCGGCGGAATGCTGCCAACGCCTTGAGCGCCGTAAGCCAGTTCGCTCGGCACGTACAGACGCCATTTGCTGCCGGCATTCATCAGTTGCAGGGCTTCGGTCCAGCCAGCGATCACGCCGCCAACCGGGAATTCTGCAGGCTGGCCACGCTCGTAAGAGCTGTCGAACACGGTGCCGTCGATCAGAGTGCCGTGGTAGTGAGTACGCACGGTGTCTTCACGGGATGGCTTGGCGCCTTCACCGGCAGTCAGAACTTCGAACTGCAGGCCGGAAGCCAGGGTGGTGATGCCGTCACGCTTGGCGTTTTCAGCCAGGAAGGCCAGGCCTTCGCCAGCGGCCGCTTCAGCCTTGGCTGCAGCTTCGGCTTGCATGATTTCGCGGATCACTTTGAAGCTGGCGGACATTTCTTCCTGGCCGACGCGGCTTGGCAGACCGGCGAATGCGTCGGTCAGACCTGCCAGGATCGCGTCCAGGTTAACGCCCGGTGGCGGGTTGTCGCGCAGTTGGTCGCCCAGCTGACGGCCAATGCCGTAGCTGACGCGGGTTTCGTCGGTGGACAGATTTACTTCGGACATGACACTGCTCCGCTGTGCGGACGGACCAGGAACTTGCCGTGCATGCACAGCGCGTCCCGGAGCGCCCGAAACCAAAAGGGCCAGCAGACTAGCACAGTTGCCACCGCGTTGATGAGGGGTGTCAGCCCTGTCGTGGAGATCGCTGGTCGATCGGCACCTTCAGGCTTTCGTCAATGCCACCGAGCCCGCACATCTCGTCATGCACCAGGTTGTGCACGAGGTTGAAGTTCAGCTTGGGAAAGGAGTGAAGCACTTCGCGGGCGTGCTCGACCGAACGCAAATGCATCATTTCGCCACGTTTATCACTCAGGGGATACGCCGCGCCATGCATCCGCGCTTCCAGCAGATAAATCCCCCCTTCCATCGAGATCAGGTTCAGCTCGTCGACCTTCCCGGCGACGGCATAGGCATTCAGCTCTTGCAGGTTCATGAACGCACCTCACACAGTGGCGAGCCATTACCTCTACAGGGATAGGCCTCGGCGCCTCAAAGTACAAGCCACAAACGACGCCGCCCGTCTGTTTTGCAACAGACGGGCGGCGGGTACAGCGATGAATGTCGATCAGTGCTTGGTCACTTTATCCAGGTAACCCATGGCAAAGGCCGACACCACGAAGGTCATGTGAATGATCACGTACCACTGCAAATGCTCGGGATCGACGTTCTTGGCGTCCATGAAAATCCGCAGCAAATGGATGGAGGAAATCGCCACGATGGAAGCGGCCACTTTCATCTTCAGGGAAGACGAGTCCATGGTACCCAGCCAGTTGAGCTTTTCCTTGCTGTCGTCGATGTCGAGTTGGGAAACGAAGTTTTCGTAACCGGAAATCATCACCATCACCAGCAAACCGCCCACCAGCGCCATGTCGATCAACGACAGCAGCACGAGAATCAGGTCCGACTCGGCCATCGAAAAAACGTTGGGGATGACGTGGAAGACTTCCTGGAAGAATTTCAGCGCCAGGGCCAGCAACCCGAGGGACAGGCCGAAGTAGATCGGCGCCAGCAACCAGCGGGAGGCGTACATTGCATTTTCGATAAAGCGTTCCATTGAATCTCACAGGTGGTCTGAAAATGGACGCGAGTATAACAGCCGGCTGTTACACCCAGAAACCATCGGGAAATCCGCCACCTGCGCGTGTATATCAAAGTTTTTCTGCTAGTGTCCAAGCCATTGACAGCTCAGTGATATCGGACAGGAAGACTGGAAATGGATGCGCGCTTGCCTTTAACCGGTGCTGGAATCTGCCTGGCGTTGCTGATGAGCGCCTGCTCGCCGAGCGATGAAAAGCGCCAGGTCAGCCTGGAGGAGAAGACTGCGCAGTTCGAAAAGTCGCTGGATGCGATCCAGGACCCGAAACTCAAGGACGCCGTGGCGGAACTCGGTGGCTCGCTATTGCTGCTCGAACGGGCGCAACTCAAGCTCGACAGTAAACCGGTGGAAACCGAGTACGGTGAAGACGCCCTCGCTGTCCTCAAGCACTACCCCTCGCCTCAGACACTGGTCGACACCTACATCAACGGCCTGTTCGTGTTGCATAAAGACTCCAGCTCCGACTACCTCACCGACCTGCAACCCGTGTTTCCTTTCAATTTCAGCATTCCGGCAGCGTTTCTGTTTCCCCATGGCCTGGAATGGCAATCGGTCACGCTGAGCAACAAACGCGTCATCGCCTTCCAGCCGGAATGGTCGGAAACCGATCCCGGCATTCAGTTGAGTCCGTCGAGCTCCAACCTGACCAATTCCGATGACCTGACCGTGGCGTATCCGTTCATCGAAGGCCTGGATGCCGACATCAAGAACCAGCCGCAACCGGTCAGCCTGCAAGGCAAGATCGAAGTCATCGCCCCCCACCGGCTCTACAGCTTCGACCTGACAAAAAAGGATGTCGGCCAGACGCGCACCAACGACAACGTCAGCGTCACCCTGCTGAAGCTGGCCAATAACTACGCAGAATTCGAATTCAGCAATACTGCACCACAAGCCCCGGAGATCGGAGAAACACCGCTCAACCCGCTGATCGTCCAGGCCAAGGATGCCAGCGGGCAATTTCTCTCGCGCTCCGGCTCGATCAATGAAACCGCTGCGCAAATCGCTTTCTACCAGAAGCAGTTGGCGAAAATGCAACAACAGAAATCCTGGAGCGAAGCGTTCGAAAAGCAGCTCGATGAAGAGCACCGCACCTTCGAGAAGCAACAAACCCATCGGTATTCGAAAGTGTATTTCAACGGCCCGATCGAAACCCTCGAAGTGAGCCTGCTGGACTTTTCAGCCGTCACGGTGACCCGCAAGGATCTGGATCTGCCGGTGCGCCGCTTTGACCGCCACACCACGCAGAAAACCATCCAGCCCTTGAACTTGCCGGTGGTGGTGTATGACGACCAGGCGCCGAGCTGGCTCAAGGGCGCGACATTGACCGAGGAACAACTGAAAAAGGGCGTCAAAATCAGTCAGTCGGTGGATGACCCGAGCGCTGCCCGAGTCGAGTTCAGCCACCTCAGAAGTTTCAATGACGAACTGCTCGGCACCTCCTTCAGTCCTGGCGAAAACCCGGTCAGCTTCTTCACCGAGGACAGCCGGGGCAAACGCGATGAACCGATCGAACTGCCGCCGGAGGCGTATGAGGTCGATCCCCTTCGCGGCACCATCACCTATGACCTGAACCTGTTTCCGGAAACGCCCGCTTACGTGGTGGGCTCCGTGCCGCTGTTTCTGGCAACGGTCGGCAAACAGAGCATCGACGCCCATCAACTGCCCAAAGGCCTGGAGCTCAAAGGCAATGCGTTGGTGGTGGACCTGAAAGTGTTTCCTGAGCAGGACTGGCGGTTTTTCGCCAAGGACGACAGCGGCAATTACCTCAAGGAAATTCTTGCGGTCACCCACGATGCGGGCACAGAAGGCCCCGCGCTGTTTGCCGTGCATTACTTCTACGGCCAACCCACGCGCCTGGAAACCTATCAGCGAACTGACCTCACCACCGTGCAATATGGCTACGAGGTCAAACTCGACAAGGCTGATGCATCCAAGCTGGCCCAATAGAACGGATCAATGATCGGGCCGAAACTCAAAGCCACCGACGTTACGGCAACGGCCGCCATTGATCTCGCGCAGCTGTGCTTGCAGATGCAGGCACCAGATTTGCGGATCATCGGCGAGTTCGTAGCCGTGCAGGGTCAGGCTTTCAACAATGGTGTCGAGGATGGATTCAGCCGCGAACGGGCCAGGAAACGGGCCCTGTGCTTTGATGGCTGAAGGTTGTTCGCCGGCCATTCCGGCGGCGAAGAGCAAGGTCCACATACCCGTATCACCCGCCAACGGCTTGATGGCGCATTCGATACGGGTCACAAGACCCAGGCATTGACGAGTGAGGCAGAGGTTGCGCGACATGGCGGCGACCCTCGGTAGATCCGGTATTCAGCCTCCACGGGAAGACTGTTTCGATCCAGTGATTACTGTCCCTGTCCTTGAGCAGAGAATAGAAGAAAAGTGCGGGATGCAGGCCATTCGATACCAGAAGGCGCCGAATGGTCATTGTGTGAATATTGACGCCAGAGTGATGGCGTTTTCGGACTGTATAGATCACCTGTAGGAGCCGAGCTTGTTCGCGATAACGGACGTTCGGTCACCACAGGCGTTGAATGTCAGTCCGTCATCGCGAGCAAGCTCGGCTCCTGCAGGTTATGCATCAAGCAGGCTTGGCCTCGACCAGCGCCTCGACCGCCATCTCCTTCTCAGCCTCTTTCAGATCTTCCTCACTGATCATTTCCGCAATGACCCGCAAGCGCTCCACCACCCGCGCGTTGACGCTGCCTTCAGGGAACTCGCCGTTCTCGTCCGGCTCGCCCGCCGGCTCGCCGACCAGCAGACTCAAGGCCTCATCAGCCTGGCGTACCGCGTAGACATGGAACTGCCCTGCACGCACCGCCGCCAGCACTTTCTCGTCGAGCATCAACGTAGCGACGTTGGCCTGCGGAATGATCGCGCCCTGCTCGCCGGTCAGCCCGCGCGCTTCACAGAGGCGGAAGAAGCCTTCGATCTTCTCGTTGACCCCACCCACGGCCTGCACTTCACCGAACTGGTTGATCGAGCCGGTAATCGCAAAGCACTGCTTGAGCGGGGTTTTCGACAAGGCCGAAATCAGCGTGCACGCCTCGCCCAGAGAGGCGCTGTCGCCATCCACATAACCGTAGGACTGCTCCAGGGCGATACTCGCGGAAATCGCCAACGGGAATTCCTGGGCGTAACGGCTGCCCAGATACCCGGTGAGGATCATCACGCCTTTGGAGTGGATCGGCTGACCGAGGTTGACCTCACGCTCGATGTCGACGATGCCGCTGCCACCCGGGTACACCGTGGCGGAAATCCGCGCCGGTACACCGAAGGCCGAATCGCCGACTTCCAGCACCGTCAAACCGTTGCACTTACCGACCGCCGCACCATCGGTGTCGATCAGGATGATCCCGGCCAGCATGTCATCGAGAATCCGCGCCGACACGCGCCCAGTACGGGTGGCCTTGGCCTTCAGCGCACGTTCGATGTGCCCGGCATCGGTCATCTCGTCACCCGCCAGATGGCGAATGAAGTCCGCCTCGCTGACCAGTTGGAACAGGTCGCCAATCCGCGCCGACAACCGCCCCTGATGCTCGGCCAGACGCGCGCTGTACGTTGCCAGACGTGCCACCGCATCGGCGGTCAACGGCGCCATGCCTTCTTCGGACGTACGGGTTTTGAGCAACTGGGCGAACTGCTCCAGGCTCTCGTCGACCATCGGGATGTCTTCGTCGAAATCCACCAGGACGCGGAACATCTCCTGGAAGTCCGGATCGAGGTCTTGTAGCGTGTAATAGAGCTGACGGGCGCCGATGATCACGACTTTGACCTGCAGCGGAATGTGCTGCGGGTTCAGCGTGACGGTGGCGAAACGACCCATTTCACCGAGCGGCGATTCCATTTTCAGCTTGCGCGATTGCAGGGCGCGTTTCAGCGCGTCCCACACGAACGGCTCGCTGAGCATTTTTTCCGCTTCGAGGATCAGGAAACCGCCGTTGGCGCGGTGCAGCGCACCCGGTCGCAATTGTCGATACGTGGTGTACAGCGCGCCCTGATCGGTGCTGTATTCGATACGGCCGAACAGGTTTTCGTAGGTCGGGTGCGGTTCGAACACCACCGGCGCACCGCCGCTGGCCGAATGACCGACCACCAGGCTCGGCGCGTATTGCTCTTCCAGCAATTTGCGGGCGACGGCGTCGGTCTTGCTGTCGTCCACCAGTTGCTCGACCACGGTCTTGAGCAGATACACCTGCATCGCTTGCAGGTAACCGCACACCGCCGCGTTCTCGGCGTACTTCTCCGACAACGGCGAGAGCAATGGCTGCAAGGCCAGGGTGATGGTTTCTTCGTTGAGGTGGCGCAGTTGATTGCTCGACTCACGCTTCCATTGCGGCAGGCTGGCGAGTTCTTCGTTCAAGCGCTCTTCGAGGGACGAGATGTCCTCATGGAAACGCTCGCGCTCGGCTTCCGGCAACTGGGCGAATTCCGCTTCGTCGAGAGCCTTGCCTTCAAGCATCGGGGTGAACGCGATGTTGCTCGCATCGCGGTACAACGCAACGTCCTTTTCCAGGGCCAGACGCTCGATGATATCCAGAGCCTTGTCGTAGCGCTGGTTGAAGGCGCGGTCGATGGCGCTCTTTTTCTGCTGATAGGACGGGTGCTCGAAAACGGCTGGGAAAGTTGCCAGCAGGTTGTCGATCAAACCGTTGATATCACCAATGAAATTACCGGCGGTACCCGACGGCAGCTCCAGTGCGCGTGGTTCGCGCGGCTCATCGAAATTATTGACGTAGACCCAGTCCGCCGGGGTCTGCAGGCGTTTGCCTTCGGCTTTAAGGTAGCGCTTGACGAACGAAAACCGGCCGGTGCCGGGCTCGCCCATGACGAACACGTTGTAACCGGGGCGTGGCATGGCCACACCGAACTGCAAGGCTTCGACAGCACGTTCCTGGCCAAGCACACCGCGAAAGGGCTCCAGATCATTGGTGGTAGAGAAGCTGAACTGTTCAGCGGAAAACGGACGGGTCAGCGCTTCGGGCGCTAGACGCAAGCTGGCAGCAACAGGATCAGGCATCGGGCTTCCTTAGATCAGGCGGGGCAGATAGCGGCATTCTGGCGCTGCCTGTACCTGACTGGCAAGGAGCGCCTCAGGCCAAAGCATAGACAAGTCATGCCGCCGCTGCGGGCGTGCGCCAAATCACTGTTTCCAGCAAATGTTTTGCAAAAAATCACGGAACCGCGCGATCGTGCCTAAACTCCAAACTGCGCGGCTGGACTAATAACCGGCCCACTGGCACCGGAACGGGCCAGATCCCTTGTCCATTGGTACGCACATAAAGAGAACAAAGCTATGAAACGGATTCTTCTCGGTACTCTCTTCACCGCTGTATCCATCAACGCCATGGCTCAGGCGCCAGGCGGCCCGGATTGCGGTTGGGGCAACATGCTGTTCGAAGGTCAGCGTGGCACCCCGGCTCACTTCCTGGCATCCACCACCAACGGCACTTCCGGCAACGCAACCTTCGGTATGACCTCCGGTACCAACGGTTGCTCGACCAACGCGTCGCTGACCTATGGCGGCAAATCCTGGTTTGCCATGAATGGCATGATGAACGAGCTGTCCGAAGATATGGCCAAAGGTCAGGGCGAAGCGCTGACCACTTACGCCGTGGTACTGGGCGTGGCGCCGGAAGACCGTGCGCACTTCGCCGCCGTCACTCACGAGCACTTCCAGCAGATCTTCAGCAAGGCTGACGTGACTGCCGAAGATGTGCATACCAACACCCTGGCCGTTCTGAAGAACGATCCTCGTCTGGCCAAGTACGCCACTCAGGCATAAGCTCGACCCGCCCCGCTTCTTTCGGGAAGCGGGTTTTGTTTTTTGGACCTGCCCTCGTCGGGAAATGCCAATCAGGCATTAACCGCGCCGGGTCTTTATCTTTTTCCTGTTTAAGTTGCCACTATGCTCAAACGCCTTGCCTGGCTGGCGCTCTGTGTCTGCGCCCCGCTGTCCGCCGCGCCTCACATCGACCCTCAACGTTTGCAGCAACTGGCCAACGACCCTTTCTGGATCTCCCTGGGCCATTACGAAACCGCCAAGCTCGGCGGCTGGCGCAGCTATGTCAGCGACCCGAAATTCTTCCTAGCTACCGATGGCAACGAACATCCCGACCATGAGCTGGCCGCTACCGTGCAGGCCTTGTACGCGCCGGCGAGTGCCGGTGAGCAGCACGCCCAATGCGTTTACCCCGCCCGCACGCGTTGGCTCAAGGCACAATTGAATCTGACCGATTTGCCGACACTGGACTGCGCCGAGTTCAAGCAGTGGTTCAAGGACGTCTCGCCCCACAGCGCGGTGATGATCTTCCCGGCCGCCTATTTGAACAGTCCATCGTCGATGTTCGGCCACACCCTTTTGCGCATCGATCAGGCGGACGTGCAGAGCGACAAGACTTCGCTGCTCAGTTACGCGATCAACTTTGGCGCCTACATCGAAGGCTCGGACAACAGCATCCTTTACGCCTGGAAAGGCTTGATGGGCGGCTATCCGGGGCTGTTCGCGCTGGTGCCGTACCAGGAAAAGCTCTCGGAATACCGCAGCCTGGAAAACCGCGACCTGTGGGAGTACCGGCTGAACCTGACACAAGCAGAAACCGCGCGCATGGTCGAGCACGTCTGGGAGTTGAAGCAGATCAAGTTCGATTACTTCTTCTTCGACGAAAACTGCTCCTATCGCCTGCTGGAACTGCTGCAAGTGGCCCGCCCGAGCCTGCGCCTGACCGAACAATTCCCGCTGACCGCCATCCCGACCGATACCGTCAAAGCCGTGAAAGAGGCCGGGCTGGTGGAATCGATCCAGTACCGCCCTTCCCGTGAGCGGGAATTACTCAGCCGCGCTGAGCCATTGAACCCGGAAGAGCAGCAATGGGTGCTGAAAGTCAGCGCTGACCAAAAGCAATTGCAAACACCGGAATTCAAGGCACTGCCTCGCGACCGTCAGGCGCTGATCATCGATGCGGCCTATCGCCTGGAACGCTACCGCGCCAACGGTCAGGAGCGTGATCCGGCGCGAGCGCAACGCAGCTTCGAACTGCTGCGGGCGATCAACCAGAACCCGGCGCCGGAACTGGATATCCCGCAACCAGGCCTGCCTGAAGATGGTCACGAATCCCGCACGTGGCAGGTCGGTGTCGGCACCCGCGGCGACCGTGCGTTCGGCGAATACGGCCTGCGCATGGCCTATCACGACCTCAACGACAATTCGGAAAGCTTCCCCCTCGGCGCACAGATCGAAATCCTGCAACTGAAGCTGCGCCAATACGAAGGCAATGATTGGCAGGTGCAGCAACTGGACCTGGCAACCATTCGCTCCCTGACCCCGCGCAATGAGTTGCTGCAACCGCTGTCGTGGCAGGTCACCGGTGGCCTGGAGCGAGTGCCGGGCAAGCACGACGACGAAACCCTGGTCAGCCACGTCAACGGCGGCGGCGGTGGAACCTGGCAACTGGCTGACGACATGCTCGGTTTTGCCTTGGGCACTGTGCGTGTGGAGCACAACAATGACTTCGCCGAATTCATTTCACCGGCGGCGGGTTTCAACACAGGTCTGCTGTGGAAAAACCCGCTGGGCAACTTGAGCCTGGAAACCAAAGGCGATTTTTTCACCAATGGCGAAGTGCGCCGGTCGATCAGTTTGAATCAGCAATGGGAGCTGTCACGCAACCTGGGCTTGCGCTTGAGTGCGCAGCGCGAATTCAGCCATTTGGCGACGCCCGAGAACGAAGTGATGCTTGAGGTGAAGTGGTATCACTATTGACCCAAATACACCGCAACCCCTGTAGGAGTGAGCCTGCTCGCGATAGCGCAACTTCAGTCGATATCGCAGTTGGCTGATAAACCGCCATCGCGAGCAGGCTCGCTCCTACAGTAGTTTTGTGGTGTTGAATGGGGACAGACATCCGCCGAAACTAAAAGCCTGCAACCATGGCCCAATTCCTATAACGGGAGAAATCCATGAGTCGGGCATTCGTCAACGAAGATAACGCCGCCGCGCAAGCCGATCAGCCGGTCGAACGGCAGGTCAGTGCGCAACCCAACTACGTCACCCCGCAAGGCCTGAGCCTGTTGCAGGAAAAGGTGGCTGAGCTGCAAGCCTTGCATGCCGAGCAAACAGCCAAGGGCGAACAGGCGGACAAACAACGCCTGGCCGATCTCGAACGGGATCTGCGCTACTTCAAGCAGCGGCTGGGCAGCGCGCAAGTGGTGCCGGTTGCGACGTCTACCGAAAAAGTGCAGATCGGTAGCTGGGTGACTTATGCCGATGAGCACGACAGCGAACGCCGCGTGCAACTGGTAGGTGAAGATCAGGCCGATGCGGCCCATGGCCTGATCAATTGGGGCTCGCCTCTCGGTCGGGCGTTACTCGGCGCACAACTCAATGATGAAGTGCTGTGGCAACGCCCGGCCGGCGATCAGCTGATCGAGATCATCCGCATCGAACCGGCTTAAACCACGCCTTGGGCCAGCATCGCATCGGCGACTTTGACGAAGCCGGCGATGTTCGCGCCTTTGACGTAATTGACTTGACCGTTCTCCTCACCGTAGTGCACACAGGCGTGGTGGATCGACTGCATGATCGCGTGCAGCTTGCTGTCCACTTCACCGCCGGTCCACAGCAAGCGCATGGCGTTCTGCGACATCTCCAGACCGCTTACGGCAACGCCACCGGCGTTGGACGCCTTGCCCGGTGCGAACAAGGTGCCCGCTTCGATGAACAGGTCCACGGCTTCCAGCGTGGTCGGCATGTTCGCGCCCTCGGCCACACAGATGCAGCCGTTGCGCAGCAACGCACGCGCCGCCTCGGCATCCAGTTCGTTTTGCGTGGCACATGGCAGTGCGATATCGCAGCTCAGCCCCCACGGATGTTGACCGGCGCAGAACTCCAGGCCGAAACGCCCGGCCAGTTCACTGATGCGCCCGCGCTGGACGTTTTTCAATTCCAGCACCGCTTGCCATTGCGCTTCGGTCAAACCGCTTTCGCAGTACAGCGTGCCTTCGGAATCCGACAGCGAAATCACTTTGCCACCCAGGTCCATGACCTTACGTGCAGCATATTGCGCGACATTGCCGGAGCCGGAGATCGCTACGCGCTTGCCCTCGACCGTCAGGCCACGACGCTTGAGCATTTCTTCAGCGAAGTACACGCAGCCGAAACCGGTGGCCTCCGGACGAATCAGGCTGCCGCCGTAGCTCGGGCCTTTGCCGGTCAATACGCTGGTGAACTGGTTGCTCAGGCGCTTGTATTGTCCGAACAGGAAACCGATTTCGCGCGCACCGACGCCGATGTCACCGGCGGGCACGTCAACGTCGGCGCCGATGTGACGGTACAACTCACTCATGAAGGCCTGGCAGAAGCGCATGACTTCCGCATCGCTTTTACCTTTCGGATCGAAGTCCGAACCGCCCTTGCCGCCGCCCATTGGCAGCGAAGTCAGCGAGTTTTTGAAAGTCTGCTCGAACGCGAGGAATTTCAATACGCCGAGGTTCACCGAAGGATGGAAGCGCAACCCGCCCTTGTACGGGCCGATGGCGCTGTTCATCTGGATGCGGAAACCGCGATTGACCTGCACCTTGCCGTGATCATCGACCCAGGAAACCCGAAACACGACCGCCCGCTCCGGCTCGCAGATGCGCTCAAGAATGCCCGAGGCCAGGTAGTGCGGATTGGCTTCGAGAAACGGCCATAGGCTGCGCAAGACCTCTTCGACGGCCTGGTGGAATTCAGGTTGATCCGGGTCGCGTTTTTTCAGGCGGGCAAGGAAGGATTCGACGGATTCGATCATGGAAAAGTCTCGGCAAATTTATTGTCGTTGGGAGAGATTGGGCCGGACTTTAACAAACGGGTCGCGCACAAGAACAGAGCAGAATGTCGCATTTGTGAAATTAAATGGTGCACAGGATATAAATTAACCCGGAGTTTTGGACTTTTTGCACCTGAATAGGGAGCGCAGATCCAAGTTATGCACCAACAGTTACACCGTCATCGCTGGCAAGCCAGCTCCCACAGTGTCTGCGGTGATTAAGGGTTCAGGGCATGACACAAATCCTGTGGGAGCTGGCTTGCCAGCGATGAATTCAACTCGGTACTCCTGAAAAAACCGGGCAAAAAAAAACGGAGCCCGAAGGCTCCGCGCTTTATGCAACCAACCCGAAATCAGGCCAGTTTTTTATGCCGTACACGATGCGGCTGGGCAGCTGCTTCGCCGAGACGCTTTTTGCGATCGGCTTCGTATTCGGTGTAGTTGCCTTCGAAGAACACCGCTTGCGAGTCGTCTTCGTACGCCAGGATGTGCGTCGCGACGCGGTCCAGGAACCACCTATCGTGAGAGATCACAATGGCGGCGCCCGGGAAGTCCAGCAGGGCTTCTTCCAGGGAACGCAGGGTTTCAACGTCGAGGTCGTTGGACGGTTCGTCGAGCAGCAAGACGTTACCGCCCTCCTTCAGGGTCAGGGCCAGGTGCAAGCGACCGCGCTCACCACCGGACAGGTCCTTGACGAACTTCTGCTGATCGCCACCCTTGAAGTTGAAGCGACCGACGTAGGTACGCGACGGGATCTCGTAGTTGCCGATGCGGATCTGGTCGGAGCCATCGGAGATCTGCTGGAACACGGTCTTGCTGCCGTCCAGGTCTTCGCGGCTCTGGTCGACGCAGGCCAGTTGCACGGTTTCGCCGACTTCGATGCTGCCCGAATCCGGAGTTTCCTTGCCCATCAGCATGCGGAACAGGGTCGACTTACCGGCACCGTTACCGCCGATCACGCCAACGATGGCGCCTTTCGGCATGGAGAACGACAGGTTGTCGATCAGCACGCGATCGCCATAGCCCTTGGTGACGTTCTTGAATTCGATGACCTTGTCGCCCAGGCGTGGACCGGCCGGGATGTAGATCTCGTTGGTTTCGCTGCGCTTCTGGAATTCCTGCGATTGCATTTCTTCGAAGCGTTGCAGACGAGCCTTGGATTTCGACTGGCGGGCCTTGGCGCCTTTGCGCACCCACTCCAGTTCTTCCTTCATGGCTTTTTCGTGGGCCGACTGCTGCTTGGATTCGGCAGCCAGACGATCGGACTTGGCTTCCAGCCAACCCGAATAGTTGCCCTCGTAAGGAATGCCCGCGCCGCGGTCGAGTTCCAGAATCCAGCCAGCAACGTTGTCCAGGAAATAACGGTCGTGCGTGATCGCTACCACGGTGCCCGGGAAGTCGTGCAGGAAGTGCTCCAGCCAGGCGACGGAATCGGCGTCCAGGTGGTTGGTCGGTTCGTCGAGCAGCAGCATGTCCGGTGCGGACAGCAGCAGACGGCACAGGGCCACACGGCGTTTTTCACCACCGGACAGGACTTCGATCTTGGCATCCCAGGCCGGCAGACGCAGCGCATCGGCGGCGACTTCCAGTTGACGATCGAGGTTGTGACCGTCGCTGGCTTGCAGGATCGCTTCGAGCTTGGCCTGTTCGGCGGCCAGTTTGTCGAAGTCAGCGTCTTCTTCAGCGTAAGCCGCGTAGACCTCGTCCAGGCGCGCTTGGGCGTTCTTGATGACGCTGACCGCTTCCTCGACCACTTCACGCACGGTCTTGGTCGGGTCAAGTTGTGGCTCTTGCGGCAGATAACCGATGTTCAGCTCAGGCATCGGACGGGCTTCGCCTTCGAACTCGGTGTCGACGCCGGCCATGATTTTCAGCAGCGTGGATTTACCCGAACCGTTGAGGCCGAGCACGCCGATCTTGGCGCCCGGGAAGAACGACAAGGAGATGTTTTTCAGGATTTCCCGCTTCGGCGGAACAACTTTGCCCAGCCGATGCATGGTGAATACGTATTGAGCCATGGAGAACCTTGGGTCAGTGACTGATGAATGAATAGAGCGCAGGCGAAGCCCGGGCCAGACCATGCGCGTTGACCGCTTAGTTGGAGACCAAAGCGTGCGCGCTGAAAAAGTCTGAGTTTAGGAGCTGGAACGCTCCCGCGTAACCGGCAAAGCTACCTTAATGACAGAAGGCCGTCCAGCCGAGCGGGGCTGGCACTTTGCCACAACTCAAGGCATGCTAGCCGCCCTTCGGGCGTCCGGCTTATAGTGCACGTCGCGCCAGTCCAGCCAAACCGCAGGATTACAGCTTGTCCAATGTCCCTTCGCCCTTGACCACCCGTGCACCGACAGCGGCGTCCGGTTCGCCCCTGCGCGGAACACTCAAAGGTGCGCTGGCGACCCTGGTGCTGATGCTGCTCGCACTGCTGTTCTGGCAACTGCTGGATCAGCTACGCGAAACCCAGAAAAACCAGCGTCAGCACACCATCGACTACACCGCCAACCTGGCCGCGCAAGTCAGCCAGAACATGGCGCTGAATGCGCAGATCGCCATGAACCTGCTACCGATCGTCGAACAGCCGCAAAGTACCGACGAACAGCAGGAGCTGCTGCGCAAGCTGCAAAAGTCCTTGCCTGACCTGACCAGCCTGGCCCTGCTCAGCCCTTCCGGCACGATCATCACGGACAGCGCGGCGAATAGCGAAGACGCCGACTACCTGAGCGAACTGGTCCGGCGCAGCCGTGCCCAGCCTCACTATTTCAGCAATGCCATCGATGGTTCGATGGTGCATCTGTTGCTGCATCAAGCCAGCGGCAGCACCCGTGGCTATTGGGCTTTGCGTTTCAAACCGACATTTTTTTCGTCCCTGACCAAACTGAACGAAGCCGATGGCCGTCCACAGTGGCTGGTGGAAAACCGCTTCAACCACCAGATCATCAGCCGCGAT
Organism: Pseudomonas sp. NFX98; assembly: GCF_047784845.1. Lineage (NCBI taxonomy): Bacteria > Pseudomonadati > Pseudomonadota > Gammaproteobacteria > Pseudomonadales > Pseudomonadaceae > Pseudomonas > Pseudomonas sp. NFX98. Next base: position 104,593 of record NZ_JBLNNF010000014.1, read on the forward strand.
GAAGCGCTGCCATTGGTCAACCCCGGCACGCTGACCCAGGATGACCTGAGTAACAGCGTGCTGACCGTTCCGCTGAGCGGCAGCGACTGGCAACTGCGCGGGCTGTTCGATCGCCAGCGCGTACTCGAAGAACTGCTGCCGGCCTTCATCGGCAAATGCCTGCTGGGCCTGGCCTTTTCCATGTTGCCGTTCATCGTATTGCTGAACATGCGCCGGCGTCAGCGTCAGTTGCATGAAGGTCGTCGGCGCTATCAGGAGATTTTCGAAGGCACCGGCGTTGCGCTGTGCGTGCTCGACATGTCCGGCCTCAAGAGTGTGTTCGGCAAGGGCCAGATGCAGAGCAACAATCAACTGCAAACGTGGCTGGCAGTTCCGGAGCAGCGCCAACAGTTGTTGCAGGCGCTGCGCATTACCGAGGTCAATCAGGTCGCGTTGCAACTGCTCAACGTCAACACCTCCGATCACGCCTGGAAACTGCTGATCGACGGCAACCCGCTGGACGGCAGCGCTATCGGCAATCAAGTGCTCGAAGCGCTGCTCAACCAGCAGAAAAAGCTTGAACTGGAAATCCGGCTCCAGGACGCCGCCGGCGATGACCAGCACCTGTGGCTGGTGCTGCGCCTGCCGGAAAGCCCTGAAGACTATAAGGCGGTGATCCTGAGCATCACAGACATCACCAGCCGCAAGCTCATCGAGTTGTCGCTGCAAGAGCGTGAAGGATTCTGGTCCGATGTGGTGCGCACCGTGCCCGATCACCTGTATGTGCAGGACGTGATCAGCCAGCGCATGATCTTCAGCAACCACCATCTGGGCCAGACACTCGGTTACAGCCGTACCGAGCTGCACCAGATGGGCGAGTATTTCTGGGAAATCCTGCTGCATCCCGACGATGCCGACTACTACCACCGCTCGCGCCAGAGCCAGCGACAAGGTGGCTACAGCCAATTGATGCAATGCCAGTTGCGCTTCCGTCACCGCGATGGTGAATGGCGCCGTTTCGATATTCGCGAACAGGCCCTGGCGCGGGACAAGAACGATCAGGTGACCCGCATCATCGGCGTGGCCAAGGACGTCACCGAACAGATCGAAGCCAGTGAGTCCCTGCGCGACAGCGAGCAGCGCTACCGGATGCTCGCCGAAAGCATCAGCGACGTGATTTTTTCCACCGACAACCGCATGACGCTCAATTACGTCAGCCCGTCGGTGCAAGCCGTGCTGGGTTACGACGCCGAGTGGATTTTCCAGAACGGCTGGCAATCGACCATCGCCAACCCGCAGCAACTGGCCGGTATCTACACGCTGATGGAGCGGGTCAGCAAAGCGCTGGATCACCCCGAGCAACTGGCACTGTTGCGCAATCAGGTGCAGACCCAGTTGTTCCTGTTCGATTGCTTGCGGGCCGATGGGCGCAAGATTCCGATCGAGCTGCGGCTGGTACTGGTCTGGGACGAGCACGGCGCATTCGAAGGCGTACTCGGGGTCGGTCGCGACATCAGCCAGCAGCGTCGCGCCGAAAAAGATCTGCGCATGGCCGCCACGGTATTCGAACACTCGACCTCGGCGATCCTGATTACTGACCCCGCCGGCTACATCGTCCAGGCCAACGAAGCTTTCAGCCGCGTCAGCGGTTATGCGGTGGAACAGGTGCTCGACCAGTTGCCGAACATGCTGACCGTTGACGAGCAGCAGGAAGCCCATCTGCGCTACGTGCTCAAGCAACTGAACCAGAACAGCACCTGGGAAGGTGAAGTCTGGCTCAAGCGCCGCAATGGCGAACATTACCCGGCCTGGGTCGGCATCACCGCCGTACTGGACGACGAAGGCGATCTGGCCAGTTACGTGTGCTTCTTCAGCGACATCAGCGAGCGCAAGGCCAGTGAGCAACGCATTCACCGCCTCGCCTATTACGACGCGCTGACGCACCTGCCCAACCGCACGCTGTTCCAGGATCGCCTGCACACCGCGTTGCAAGCGGCCGAACGGCAGAAGTCGTGGGTGGTGCTGATGTTCCTCGACCTCGACCGTTTCAAACCGATCAACGACTCCCTGGGCCACGCCGCCGGCGACCGCATGCTCAAGGAAATGGCCACGCGCCTGCTCGGTTGCGTCGACGATGACGACACCGTGGCGCGCATGGGCGGCGACGAATTCACCTTGCTCCTGCAACCACGGGCCAACCGTGAAATTGCCTTGAACCGGGCGATTCACGTGGCCGAACAGATTCTCGCCAGTCTGGTGAAACCGTTCGTGCTCGAAGGCCGCGAGTTCTTTGTCACGGCCAGTATCGGCATCGCCCTGAGCCCCCAGGACGGCAACGAACTCAGCCAGTTGATGAAAAACGCCGACACCGCGATGTACCACGCCAAGGAGCGCGGCAAGAACAACTTCCAGTTCTATCAGGCGGACATGAACGCCAGCGCCCTGGAGCGTCTGGAGCTGGAAAGCGACTTGCGTCACGCGCTGGAGCAGAACGAGTTCGTCCTGTATTACCAGCCGCAATTCAGCGGCGATGGCAAACGTTTGACTGGCGCCGAAGCGCTACTGCGCTGGCGCCACCCGCGTCGCGGCCTGGTGCCGCCGGGGGATTTCATTCCGGTGCTCGAAGAGCTCGGGCTGGTGGTGGATGTCGGTGACTGGGTGATCAGCGAAGCCTGCCGTCAGCTCAAGACCTGGCATCAGGCCAAGGTGCGCGTGCCGAAGGTGTCGGTGAACATTTCCGCGCGGCAGTTCTCCGACGGCCAGCTCGGTACGCGGATCGCCACCATCCTCAAGGAAACCGGTCTGCCGCCGGCGTGCCTGGAGCTGGAACTGACCGAAAGTATCCTGATGCGCGAAGTCAGCGAGGCGATGCAGATTCTCGACGGTTTGAAAAACCTCGGCCTGAGCATTGCGGTCGACGACTTCGGCACAGGCTACTCATCGCTCAACTACCTCAAGCAGTTCCCGATCGACGTGCTGAAAATCGACCGCACCTTCGTCGATGGCCTGCCGTCGGGTGAACAGGATGCGCAAATTGCCCGGGCGATCATTGCCATGGCCCACAGCCTCAACCTGGCGGTGATCGCCGAGGGCGTGGAAACTCAAGAGCAGCTGGATTTCCTCAGGGAACACGGTTGCGATGAGGTTCAGGGGTATCTGTTCGGGCGGCCGATGCCGGCGGACAAGTTCGAAGTGCAGTTCAGCGATGATGCGCTGTTCATGTTTGACTGAAGTATTTCAGCGAGGCAGCTGGCCTCATCGCTGGCAAGCCAGCTCCCACAGTGACTTGCTGTGGACCAATATTTTTGGGGCGAAGCACGGACATTGTGGGAGCTGGCTTGCCAGCGATGGGGCCGGCACAGACACCGCATGTCAGTCATGAAGCCCACTTGTCTGCGACATGATGTCCTTTCATATGCCTTCCAAAACCCGTTGGGGTAGAATGCCCCCCTTTTCTGCCCCCGATCCTTGAGGACCGCCATGTTCAGCCGTGATTTGACTATTGCCAAGTACGACGCCGATCTCTTTGCCGCCATGGAGCAAGAAGCTCAGCGCCAGGAAGAGCACATTGAGCTGATCGCTTCGGAAAACTACACCAGCCCTGCGGTGATGGAAGCTCAAGGCTCGGTACTGACCAACAAGTACGCCGAAGGCTACCCGGGCAAGCGCTACTACGGTGGTTGCGAGTACGTCGACATCGTCGAGCAACTGGCCATCGACCGTGCAAAACAACTGTTCGGCGCTGATTACGCCAACGTTCAGCCGCACGCCGGCTCGCAAGCCAACAGTGCCGTTTACCTGGCCCTGCTGTCGGCAGGCGACACCATCCTGGGCATGAGCCTGGCCCACGGCGGTCACCTGACCCACGGTGCCAGCGTTTCGTCCTCCGGCAAGCTGTACAACGCCGTCCAGTACGGCATCGACGCCAACGGCCTGATCGACTACGACGAAGTCGAGCGCCTGGCGGTCGAGCACAAACCGAAAATGATCGTGGCCGGTTTCTCTGCTTACTCGCAGATTCTGGACTTCCCGCGCTTCCGCGAAATCGCCGACAAGGTTGGCGCTTATCTGTTCGTCGACATGGCCCACGTGGCCGGTCTGGTCGCCGCTGGCGTCTACCCGAACCCGGTTCCATTCGCTGACGTCGTGACCACCACCACCCACAAGACCCTGCGCGGTCCACGTGGCGGCCTGATCCTGGCTCGCGCCAACGCCGACATCGAGAAGAAGCTGAACTCCGCCGTATTCCCGGGCGCCCAGGGTGGCCCGCTGGAGCACGTGATCGCTGCCAAGGCGATCTGCTTCAAGGAAGCACTGCAGCCTGAGTTCAAGACTTACCAGCAACAAGTGGTGAAAAACGCCCAGGCCATGGCCAGCGTATTCATCGAGCGCGGTTTCGACGTGGTTTCCGGCGGTACTGAAAACCACCTGTTCCTGCTGTCGCTGATCAAGCAGGAAATCTCCGGTAAAGATGCCGACGCCGCTCTGGGCAAAGCGTTCATCACCGTGAACAAGAACTCCGTGCCAAACGACCCACGCTCCCCGTTCGTCACCTCCGGCCTGCGCTTCGGCACCCCGGCTGTGACCACTCGCGGCTTCAAGGAAGCAGAGTGCAAGGAACTGGCTGGCTGGATCTGCGACATCCTGGCTGACCTGAACAACGATGCGGTGATCGACGCCGTTCGTGAGAAGGTCAAGGCTATCTGCAAGAAGCTGCCGGTGTACGGCGCTTAATAAGCCCGCTAAACCGTCGTTAAAAAACCGGCACTTGTGCCGGTTTTTTTATGCCCGCTAGTTACACTCACCAAAAACTGAAACTTACTTACAGACAACAATACCTCTAAAGTCTTGCAACACACCAGAAGTTCAACCTTTAAACTTTAATGATAGCCTCACCCCTACAAACAACGAATAACCCGACCCACTAACAATCAATTTTCGGGGTTATTTCAACATCACGGAAGAGACAGACATCATGCAAACCACGGATGAAAACCAATCATTCACCGCTCAACTTTTTGTCAATAACAAGCCAGTTGCCCTAGCCGGCAAGGTCATTCGAAAAATGCTGGAATCCCCTGATTTTTCTGAGAAAGAGAAGGATGTCCTGAAGAAGCAACTCGACCTGTACGCAGATATTCTTCTGAGTTACGCAGAGGACATAACCCCAGAAACGTTCCTCTTCGCTTATCAGGACGATGTCTACACAATCAAGATTGAGGATCGTGACGGCAACTTCAAAAACACTGTAAGTATGGAAGGCGAATTACGTAACCTGTCGGTCTTTGACGGTAATGATCCCACTTACTTTCGCATCATTAACAGCTTGGGCGAGAGTGCGAAACTGGATGACCTGCAAGACGAAGTCAACAAAGTCCGCCTGCATACCGGCCCGCAGCGCCGGGAAGTACTGACCTATGGCCAGTCCCCAAACTTTCCAATTCTCACCGACAAGGAACGACGCGGCAAACTCGTCTTCTTCGATCTAAAAATCATCAATCGCGATGTTTCCCTGTAAGACCATCGATTGAATGCTCTGCGAGAGCATGATCTGAAAAAACCGACCAGCGATGGCCGGTTTTTTTCTGCCCGGGAAAAATTTCCAGCCACCCAAACGCTCAAGGTCGGGGCATTCAACCCAACTGGTAAGACCGGTCATGCCAATCGTGCAATTTTTGCTTGCGATCCTCCGAAAACAGGGCCTAGACTTTGCCTGCACTGGACATACCGGTAAGACCATAATAATTAAGTCCTGAAGCTGATGCACTCTGCGCACGGCAGCCAGGACACCGACCAGGATTCCTCTCATGCTCAGATGGTGCTCGCGTTCAATCTTCCTCCAAGTGGTTCTCGGACTGGTGCTCGGCATCGTCTGCGGGCTGACCCTTCCCGAATACTCCGCTCAGCTCAAACCGCTCGGTGACGGTTTTATCAAGCTGATCAAAATGCTCATCGGCCTGATTGTGTTCTGCGTCGTGGTCAGCGGCATCAGCGGTGCCGGCGACCTGAAGAAGGTTGGCCGCATCGGCCTCAAATCGGTGATCTACTTTGAAATCCTCACCACCATTGCGCTGGTGATCGGTCTGGTGTTCGCCTTCAGCACCGGGATCGGCAGCGGCGCGAACATTCATCTGGAGCAGCTTTCCGCCGCCGACATGGGCGATATCGCCCAGCGCGGCCAGCACATGCACACCACCACGCAGTTCCTGATGGACCTGATTCCGACCTCGGTCATTGGCGCCTTCGCCGACAACAACATCCTGCAAGTCCTGCTGTTTTCGGTGCTGTTCGGCAGTGCGCTGAATCTGGTGGGCGAAGCGGCGTCGGGCATTTCACGGTTGATCAATGAGCTGAGCCACGTGATCTTCCGCATCATGGGCATGATCGTGCGTCTGGCACCGATCGGCGTGTTCGGTGCGATCGCTTTCACCACCAGCAAATATGGCCTGGACTCGCTGCAGCACCTGGGCAGCCTGGTCGGTCTGTTTTACCTGACCTGCATAGCCTTCGTGACGCTGATTCTCGGCCTAGTCATGCGCCTCTCCGGTTTGAAGATGTGGCCGTTGCTCAAGTACCTGCGTGAAGAACTGCTGATCGTCATGGGCACTGCTTCGTCCGACGCCGTGTTGCCACAAATCATGCGCAAGCTTGAGCATCTGGGCATCGGCAGTTCGACGGTCGGGCTGGTGATTCCTACCGGTTACTCGTTCAACCTCGACGGTTTCTCGATCTACCTGACCCTGGCCATCGTGTTTATTGCCAATGCCACCGGCACGCCGCTGGCAATGACGGACCTGCTGACGATTCTGTTGGTGTCGCTGATCACCTCTAAAGGCGCGCACGGTATTCCCGGCTCGGCGCTGGTGATTCTGGCCGCGACACTGACCGCGATCCCGGCGATTCCGGTGGTGGGTCTGGTGTTGGTGCTGGCCGTGGACTGGTTCATGGGCATCGGCCGGGCGCTGACCAACCTGATCGGCAACTGTGTGGCGACCGTGGCCATTGCCCGCTGGGAAAAAGACATCGATGTGCAGCGGGCGAACAAGGTACTTTCCGGCCAGGTGGGTTATACCTTCCAGCCGCGTAAACCGGTGGCCCCGGCGCATCAGCAGGAATTTTGAACAAACGCCGTGCCTGCTCCCGGCAGGCACGGCCAACAAACGTGATGGATGCTCATGGAGCGAACAGTGATTACCTCGTCGACCGTTGTAAATTCAGTCGTGGAAAAACTTCGGGCCGCGCTGGCCCGTGGTCAGTGGCGTTCCGGCGAAATGCTGCCGGGGCAACGTGAGCTGGCCGAACAACTGGGCATCAGCCGCCCGAGCCTGCGTGAAGCGGTCACCGTGCTGGAAACCCTCGGTCTGGTGCGCTCGATGCCGGGCAAAGGCGTGGTGGTGCTCGAAGCCAATCTCGCCGACAGCCAGGCGCATGAAAGCGCAGTGGCCGCGGCGAGCCTGGAAGACGTGCTGCAACTGCGCTACACCCTCGAACCGTTCATCGTTGGCCTGGTGGCGCAATCCATCAGCAGCAAGGAAGTCGGGCAACTGCGCCTGACCCTGATGGACATGCGCGAAGCCCTGGAAGCCAACGACAGTGAAGCCGGCGTGAATGCCTACATCGCCTTCCACGAAGAGCTGTTCACGCTGACGTCGAATCCGATCTTCCAGAGTGTGGTCCAGCAAACCAGCAATGCCCTCAAGCAGAGCGCCGAGGTGTTGCGCAACTCCCCGGAACATCTGGCTGAGCGTCTCGAAGAGAACGAAGCGGTGGTGCGGGCGATCCGCAGCAAGAACAGCGCCCTGGCCAGTGCCGAGATGCGCCGGCACATTCTTCGGGAAGGCCAGCGGATGGGCATCGAGTTGAACATCCCGGAAGACCATTTCGGCAGTTGAACACTTGCAAAGCGGAGACAGGCCATGAATAGCTTAGCCTTGGCGCAATACAGTCGTGAAACACCGGCGGCCCTGCCCTTTTGCCGTGCTCGTCACGACAAGTCCCTGGTGGACGACCTCTATCCACAGGTATTCGATGCGATTCTTGAACAGCGCATTTCAGCGTCCAGTCGCTTCACCGAAGAAAGCCTGGGACAAATGTTCAGCGCTAGCCGCAGCCATGTACGCCGGGTGCTGACACGCCTGTCCCATGAGCAGATCGTTATTTTGCGCCCGAATCATCGTCCACAAATCGCAGCACCGGCCCCCGAACAAACTCGCCAAATACTCCACGCGCGCCGCCTCACTGAAACCACGCTCATCCAGCTCGCCTGCCAGCAACCACGCCCGGCTGCAGTCAAAGCGCTGTATTCCCTGATCGGCAATTACCGGCAAAAGCAGGCTTGCGGCCAGCACGGAGCGGCGATCCGCCTGTCTGGTGAGTTTCACCTGCAACTGGCCGACATGGCGGGAAACGCACCGTTGGCGCACTTCCTTGGCAGCCTGGTGCCGATGACGTCATTGGCGATCGCCCAATGTGATCAACGGATTGTCTGTGACCTCGCCGGGCAAGCGCACATCGCCATTGTCGAAGCCATGGAGCGGGCCGACATCAACGCAGCAGTTCGGCTGGTGACACAGCACCTGGCTGATCTTGAGCAACAGTTACTGGGTTCGACTGCATGAAGGTCAACGCCAGGACATCAGGCACTGTTGGATTGAGCGCACACAACAGTGCCTGACCAACACCTGCCAATCCCAGCATCATTCCGAGTACCGGTACGCTGTCTTGCCCCATGAAATCTTCGTTGAAGAAACTCTCGGCCACTCCAGACAATGCCTGCAAGCTCCGCTCAATACCCAGGCTGTTTCCATCACGACGGTAGAGCGACAGCATGCACAGCAGATTGCCGAAATCACCGTGGCACAGGCTGTAACCGCAACCGAGGCCATGCCGCCAGAGATTGCTTTCGCAGGTGCGAATGTCCTCTTCCACCAACTCCACATGCCCGGCACTCAAAACCCCTTCAAGCGCGTGCTTGAGTTGCAACCTGGAAATCAGGATTCCGGCGTCACCGTGGCACCACTTGGTCATATGCGCGAGCTCCGATGGCTCACGTAAATCCCGCCAGAAACCATGTGCCGTCTGGCGGTTTTCGTCTTCCAGCAGGTCAACCATCAATACAACCAGCGTCGCGTCTTTTGTCACCTCGTATACCTTGGCCAGCGCCTGGAGAACGCCGGAAATCCCATGGGAGAATCCAGTGAGTAGCGGTGTTACGCAGGCCTTGCGCAAAAACCGCCCGTCTTCTTTCACCAGTTCCGCCCGAATGGCTGCGGAGTACCTTTCGATCAATGGGATCAGCCGTTGTCGCGGCTGAAGCTGATAGAGGTTCACCAACAACGTGACGGTCCCGCACCAGCCGTTGAGGAAGTCGAACTCGTCTCCTTGTTGTGGAAAGCCCTCAAGTTTGAGTAGCAACTCATCAATCGTCGTCGCGTGAATATCCCGACCCGTCACCTGCTGGTGATTAACCAGCACATAGAGATACGACGCCAGACCGAAATACGCACTGACCGCCATGTCACTGTCAAAATGCTCGCGGGATCTGGCCATCGAGTCGACAATTTGATCCGCCCTGAGCAGGTGCTCAGTCTGGCCGCTGACTCGGTACAGACTCATGTAAAAAACCGCCAGTCCGCCCATCCCGCTGTACAGACTATTGGTCATCGGCGAGAGATAACTGCGCCGGGTGGTCGGATGGGTGTTGAGGAAAGTCCACGCCACATCCCCTTCTTCGCCATCGATTCTCAACCGCTCGATGGCGTCTGCCACTTTCAAAGCGCCTGCCAGATACGGCGTCGCCTGCATGCCTGGCACGTCTCGACTGACATGCCGTCTATTCATGGGCGAGGCTCCATTGCCCGAAGGAAACAGACACTCCTTCAAGATGAGCAACTGGAATGTTTTGTTGCCTGGGGAAAGCGAGCTCAACTTTCGCCGGCAACTCTCCAAGGGACTCTCGATCTCGAGTGAGGCGACAAAAGCACCATGAGCATTGAACAGGTCGCTCGACGCGATCGGCATGGTGAAACTGGGGATATTGGCGCGCTCCAGATCGATCAACTCATGGCTGGCCACATTTTTTTTAGTGATTCGTTGGGTTCAGACCACAACGTCGCCAGCAGCAGTTGCCGCTGAAGCATGCACTGCGTGAAACGTGGGTGCAGCGTCAGTTCGATGAAATCGATATAGCGCTGGGTATTCTTGATCAACACACGTGTTTTCAACAGCGCGGCGTGCTGATGAATCAGCTCCAGTATCGCCGCCTGATGTTTCATGACCTCATCGTAGGCAAATCCAAAACCCTCAAGAAATTCGCCTTGATAGTTATCCAGTGAATATTGCGCGCCCTCGAAAATCGGCAGGTGTTTGACGAGCGGCGTTTTGTCGACCTTGATCCGTTTCAAATGAAAGAAACCTTGCTCGCGGATCAACTGCCTTGCCGTGGTGGTGAACTGTTTCTGAGCCGTCAGGCCACTGAAATCATTTTCAGAATCGGGAGAGTAGGGAACAAAGCCCGTCGAAAACACTGACTGGCTGTTGAACTTCAGGGTTTTGAACAACGCACCGGTGTTGGGCAAATCGCCCTGCAGATCGATCATCGAGGCGGTCAACAGACACTCAAGGTCGATTAGAACCGGGCTACTCCCACAGGCGATGATATTTTCGTAGTGAAAGTCGATTCCGTTCAGCGCGTGAACAAGCGCGATCTGCGCCCCCATCCGTCGATAGAACAAGGCCAGTTCGGCGTTTTTTTCGCAGGCGTGATTGTCGACTTTTTCGATCCAGCAGTGATCGTCGTGGCTCACCATTGACGGGGTTTTGGCAGAGAAACACTCGTCCGCGGTTTTCCGGTGCAACAGCATCAGTAGCGAACTATAGAGCTGCGCTTCCCGATTACTTCTCGGCTTATAGACCAGCGATGTACCTGCGACCCGGACGGCGCAAACCGTTTCGCCGTCAGCGTGAGGATCGCCCAACCCGAGTTCGATCGAGTCGATTCGACGGTCGGGCAGATCGAACACCTGCATGAGCACATCAGCATCGTCAGCAAAATGGAAGATGATTTTGTACAGGTAAGCCGTTGTGCCTTCCAAATGTCGAATGAGCAAGTCGGCCAGTACCGGATAAGCCTCCAGGATCGGACCTGTTGCGCCGGCATTCAAGTAATGCTCGAAGCTTTCCAGGTCTGTTTCCACGCCCTCTGATATTCGTGTATTGAGACAATGTACAAGTGACTTTTCGGACAGACGTTTGATACTGGTTAAAACATAGGGCCTGAGACTTGAAAGCAACGATCCGGCATCAAAATGATTGCTAGCCTCTACATATCTAGCGTCACTTTTAAACACACACTCAAAGTAACCAAGCAAGGCCTCATAAAAACCTTCAAAGGTTTCACGGCTTGCGCTGCTATTGTTACCAGCCTTAGCCAGTGAACCAATAAGATGAATCTTTCTTTCAAACTCTTCCAGTGTCGAGTATTTACTTTCTCGCTTGGACTGCTTTCCAAACCAATGAATCAAGTCGGATTTACCCAACCCGAAATAGCGCGTAACGGCAAGATCATCCTTATGCAACATATGCAGGGTACTGCACAGAGCATCGACATCGACGTCACGACCTGCACCCGATGCCTCACGCTCTTGAAACGTCAGAATATCAGCCAGCATGCTTTGCCACCTTAACCAGCGTGGCGGGTCGAGAGACCCGCCACATGTTACGAGAGGCTTAGCAGCCGAACGTGCAGCCCAGGCTTTCGCAAGTGATTGCAGTAGTCGCCATCACCTCAAGGCCAGCCATCTTGTTGACACCTGCCTTGATGTAGGCTTCGAACTCGCTGGCGAAATCACCCGACATGTCCATAACTTGATTTTTCATAGATGTCTCCAGATATAAAATTGAGAGGCGCCTTAAGTGGCACCCGACAAAACTAACACCAGAAAACAGAAAGCGACGCACCTGAAAAGCAAACTTAATGTAACGCCACTTAACCCCGCCCCTACAGCACCAACAACCAAAGTCAATCAAACAAAAACATACTGCAATCGTTAAGCACAGATACCAATTCGAGCACCCACTAAATGCTCACTACTAAAAAGTAACAAAACCCTTCCAACTATCGCCCGACATCCATCCACACCTATTTGATGAATGCCGTGCGTCTCAATATTTAACATCTCACTCGGCCGCAACTCGGGCGAACCCTTCACGGATTTTCTCTTCCGGCAAATCATCGGCAATGAACACGATCACGCTCTCGCGTGTTTCACCCTCTGCCCACTCCGTGTCCCAGTCGAAACCGTAAAGCTTCAACACACCCTGAAACACCATGCGCCGTGGCTCGCCGAGGATGTTCAACACACCTTTGTAGCGCAGCAATTGTTTGCCGTGCTCTTCCAGAAGCTCGTTCATGAACTCACTGAGCTTGTCGATATCCAGCGGCTTGTCGGTGCGCAGCACCAGGCTGGAAATGCGGTCAATTGAAGGGGCCTGGCTCACCGGACGCAAACTCACGCCACCACCGAGGTCGGCGTTGAGATTGAAACCACGCACGTCGAGCAGCTCGGCCAGATCAATCTGACCATGGTCGACCACTCGGATTGGTGCGCGACGATTGATTCGGGTCAAGCGCTCGCTCAACGCCGTGAAAGTCGGCTCGTCTACCAGGTCGCGTTTGCTCACCAGCAAGCGGTCGGCGAAACCGATCTGCGCCTGAGCGATGGTTTGGATCAGGTGAGTCTCGGCGTGCGCCGCGTCGACCAAGGTGATGATGCCGTCGAGGATATAGCGCTCGCGCAACTCTTCATCGATGAAGAAGGTTTGCGCCACCGGTGCCGGATCGGCCAAGCCGGTGCATTCGATCACCAGACGGTCGAAGGCGATGTCGCCTTTGTCCAGGCGTTCCAGCAGCAGGTACAAGGCTTTGGTCAGGTCGGTGTGGATGGTGCAGCAGACGCAGCCGTTGGACAGCGTCATCACTTGTACCGGTTCGTCGCCCAACAGTTGGGTGTCGATGCCGGCGTCGCTGAATTCGTTTTCGATCACGGCGATTTTCAGGCCGTGTTCGGCTTTGAGCAGGTGGCGCAGCAGAGTGGTTTTGCCGGCGCCGAGGAAGCCGCTGAGGATTGTGACGGGTATTGGAGTGAGCAAAACAAAATCTCCCAAACGCTAAAAAACTGTAGGAGCACGGCTTGCCGGCGATGGCGTACTAAACATCGCCATCGCCGGAAGCCGTGCTCCTACAGTGGTGTGTCGCCTAGCCAGCGTGCATCAACAGCACTTCGGCCCACCCTTGCCACCGTAACGGGCTTCCTGACGTTCGCGGAAGAACATCTCGTAGCTCATCACCGGTTTGTCCGGGTGCTTGGTTTGCATATGCTCGACGTAGTTGTCGTAGTCGGGCATGCCGACCATCAGGCGTGCGGCCTGACCGAGGTATTTACCGAGGCGACTCAGGTCATTGAACATGCTGCATTCCTCAGGTTACGCATCCGGCAGTGCCTGGAATGGCGATTCTTTATCCGTACGTTCTTTTTTACCCCAGGAGGCAATGCCGACCTTGAGTGCATAGAACAGGATGCTGAACACCACGAACAGGAACAGCGCGGTCAGCGTTGCGTTGGTGTAGGCGTTGAAGATCACGTGTTGCATCTGCGTGATGTCCTTGGCCGGGGCGAGGATCTGACCGTTGGCCAGGGCATCGCTGTACTTCTTGGCCAGCGACAGGAAGCCGATCGCCGGGTTGGCGTCGAACAGCTTGATGAAGCCGGCAGTGGTGGTGCAGATCAGCAGCCACACGGCAGGCAACAGGGTCACCCAGATGTAGCGTTGACGTTTCATTTTGATCAGCACAACGGTGCCGAGCATCAGCGCGATACCGGCCAGCATCTGGTTGGAGATACCGAACAGCGGCCACAAGGTGTTGATGCCACCCAGCGGATCAATCACACCCTGATACAGCAACCAGCCCCACATCGCCACACAACCGGCAGTGGCGATCAGGTTGGCGGTCCAGGATTCGGTGCGTTTCAGCGCCGGAACGAAAGACCCCAGCAGGTCTTGCAACATGAATCGACCGGCACGGGTACCGGCGTCCACAGCGGTCAGGATGAACAGCGCCTCGAACAGAATCGCGAAGTGGTACCAGAACGCCATGGTGTTTTCACCCGGCAGCACACTGTGCAGGATCTGCGCGATACCGACCGCGAGGGTCGGCGCACCGCCGGCACGGGCCAGGATGGTGGTTTCACCGATGTCATGGGCAACCGCTTGCAGCGCTTCCGGGGTAATCGCAAAGCCCCAGCTGCTGACCGCTGTTGCCACCGCCACCACGTCACCGCCGACTACCGCTGCCGGACTGTTCATGGCGAAGTACACCCCAGGCTCGATCACCGAAGCGGCGACCATGGCCATGATCGCCACGAAGGACTCCATCAGCATGCCGCCGTAGCCGATGTAACGGGCGTTGACCTCGTTATCCAGCAACTTCGGCGTGGTGCCGGAAGAAATCAGCGCATGGAAGCCCGATACCGCGCCACAGGCGATGGTGATGAACAGAAACGGGAACAGACCGCCCTTCCATACCGGACCGGTGCCGTCGATGAACTGAGTCAGTGCCGGCATTTTCAGCTCGGGCATGGTGATCAGAATACCGATCGCCAGGGCAACGATGGTGCCGATTTTCAGGAAGGTCGACAGGTAGTCACGCGGCGCCAGGATCAGCCACACCGGCAGTACCGCCGCGACGAAACCGTAACCGATCAGCATCCAGGTGATCTGGATACCGGTGAAGCTGAACGCCTTGGCCCACACCGGATCAGCGGCGATCTGCCCGCCCAGCCAGATCGAACCGAGCAGCAACAGCACGCCGATCACCGAGATCTCACCGATGCGGCCCGGGCGGATGTAGCGCATGTAGATGCCCATGAACATCGCGATCGGGATGGTCGCCATCACCGTGAAAATACCCCACGGACTTTCGGCCAGGGCTTTCACCACGATCAGCGCCAGCACCGCGAGGATGATGATCATGATCAGGAAGCAGCCGAACAGCGCGATGGTGCCGGGGATGCGGCCCATTTCTTCACGGACCATGTCACCCAGGGAGCGACCGTTGCGGCGGGTGGACATGAACAGGACCATGAAGTCCTGAACGGCACCCGCCAGCACCACGCCAGCGATCAGCCAGAGCGTGCCGGGCAGATACCCCATCTGCGCCGCCAATACCGGACCGACCAGCGGCCCCGCGCCGGCGATGGCCGCGAAGTGGTGACCGAAGAGGATATGTTTGTTGGTCGGCACGTAGTCCAGACCATCGTTGTTGAGTACGGCGGGGGTGGCCCGTCGCGGGTCAAGCTGCATCACATTGTTGGCGATGAACAGACTGTAGTAACGGTACGCGACCAGATAAATGGCCACGGCAGCGACCACAATCCACAAGGCATTGATTGCCTCACCTCGGCGCAGTGCCACTACACCCAGGGCGCACGCCCCTACGATTGCCAGCACCAGCCAGGGTAGATGGCGTAGCGGGCTATTATTATTTTTCATTTTATTATTCCAGCCAGAGTGGACAAGAAAGACAGCCACACCGAGTTTAGCTCTCCTGACGGTAAAGGCCATACCCCAACGTTGGTCTAGAGCCGTCCTGGCTGGCAGGTTTTGACAATGCCGGTCTATAGTCAGCGAACATCCAGAGGATAGCGCCATGAGCGAGCACCCCGCCGATCGCCGCCGCTTCAAACGTATTGCGTTCGATGCCAGAACCGAGCTGAGCCAGGGGCAGTTCATCTGGCCGGTGAAGCTGATCGACCTGTCGCTCAAAGGGCTATTGATCGAACGCCCCGAGCCTTGGTTGGGTGATGGCAAGCAGGATTTTTTCGTCGACATTCATCTGAGCGAAGACGCCGATATCGAGATGGATGTGCAGTTGACCCACGAGGATCACGGACAGCTCGGGTTTGTTTGCCGGCATATCAGCCTGGAATCGATCCAGCGGCTACGGCGGTTGATTGAGCTGAACCTCGGAGATCAAGCAGAGTTGGAGCGGGAGCTGGGTGCGCTGATCGAGGTTTGATGCCACACCATCAATCAAATGTGGGAGCGAGCTTG
This sequence comes from Pseudomonas sp. NFX98, assembly GCF_047784845.1. Taxonomy (NCBI): domain Bacteria; kingdom Pseudomonadati; phylum Pseudomonadota; class Gammaproteobacteria; order Pseudomonadales; family Pseudomonadaceae; genus Pseudomonas; species Pseudomonas sp. NFX98. The sequence goes on from NZ_JBLNNF010000014.1 coordinate 120,682, forward strand.
CTCGCGATGAGGGCATGCCATTCTACATAAATGTTGATTGATAGACCGCTATCGCGAGCAAGCTCGCTCCCACAGGGTTTGTGTTTTGCGCGAAATTATTCGAACAAAGCGTCGAGCGCCTGCTCCAGACGCGTTACCGCAATGATCTGCAACCCCGGCGGCGACTCTTTCGGCGCATTGCCCTTGGGCACGATCGCCCGCTTGAAGCCGTGCTTGGCCGCTTCCTTCAGGCGCTCTTGACCACTGGGCACCGGACGCACTTCGCCGGACAAACCGACTTCACCGAACACCAGCAAATCGTGGGGCAACGGCCGGTTGCGCAAACTGGACATCACCGCCGCCATCAACGCCAGGTCGGAAGCCGTTTCCAGTACCTTCACGCCGCCGACCACGTTGAGGAACACGTCCTGATCGTGGGTCGGAATTCCGCCATGGCGGTGCAGCACCGCCAGCAACATCGCCAGACGATTCTGATCCAGCCCCAGCGTTACCCGCCGCGGGTTGGCGAGATGGCTGTCATCCACCAGCGCCTGGACTTCCACCAGCATTGGCCGGGTGCCTTCCCACGTCGCCATGACCACACTGCCCGGGACTTCTTCCTGCGCGCGGGTGAGAAAAATCGCCGACGGGTTGGAAACTTCCTTCAGGCCCTTGTCGGTCATGCCGAACACACCCAACTCGTTGACTGCACCGAAACGGTTCTTCACCGCACGCAGCAAACGCAGTCGGCCATCGGACTCGCCTTCGAAATACAGAACCGTATCGACCATGTGCTCCAGCACGCGTGGACCGGCCAGTGCGCCTTCCTTGGTGACGTGACCGACCAGGAAAATCGCCGTGCCGCTCTGCTTGGCATAGCGCACCAGCAATGCCGCGCTTTCACGCACTTGGGACACGCCACCCGGCGCCGATTGCAACTGCTCGGTGAAAATCGTCTGGATCGAATCGATCACCATGACCTTGGGCTTTTCCTGGCGGGCCGTGGCGATGATGGTTTCGATGCAGGTTTCGGTCATGACCCGCAGCTGGTCCTGCGGCAAGCCCAAACGGCGGGCACGCATAGCCACTTGTTGCTGGGATTCTTCGCCGGTGACGTACAGCGCCGGCATGCTTTTGGCGAGGTTGCACAAGGTTTGCAACAGAATGGTCGACTTGCCGATGCCCGGATCACCGCCGATCAGCACTACCGAACCGTCGACAAGGCCACCGCCCAGAACCCGGTCCAGCTCACTGGAGGCCGTGGAGAAGCGCGGGATCTCTTCGACACTGACTTCGGCCAGGGTCTTGATCTGCGCCTGTTGGCCGGTCCAACCGGTACGCCCGCTGGGCGCCGCCGCCCCGCCGCTTTCCACCATGGTCTCAGTCAGCGTGTTCCAGGCACCGCATTCGCCGCACTGGCCGGCCCACTTCGGGAAGGTTGAACCGCACTCGGTGCAGCCGTACATGCGCTTGGCCTTGGCCATCTGAACTCCCGGCAAAAATCGCGATGATAGCTCAGCTGGGGCGGATCAGTACGTCACGGTTGTCAGGTTGAGTGTCCTCGATCAATTAAAAATTTAAGACAATAAAGGGCGTTGGAACTTCATAGTTCGTCGAGAGCACATATTTCAAATTACTGAAATATACTAACCATGTAAAAACCACTTAAATTTGTCCAAGATTTTTCTGCCATCCCGCTTATCAAGCCCAACAAATCCGAATGAAAAGCTGTACAAGAACTAAAAACAAAAAGTCACACCGTACAAGATACCCACTGCCATAAAAATGACATCAGACCAATTTCCTTAGCGCTCAACTAGCCATACAACAAAAGACACGACTCGAATTTTCAAACGGAAACGGGAACCGCAATACAGGACATCAACAAACCGAGTGTGCCCATTTGCCATCACCCACTCAGGCGAGTGAAAAAGACATGTCGCTTCCGCTTCAAGGTCATCGAAACGGCGATTCCAGAGCGGTTACACCGCGTGGGAGAAAGGACGTTATCTAAACTTTTCAACGCCGTTCCGGTCGATTGCAGGCAAGCAACGTAAGCAGTTGTTTCGGGCAGGATGCACCTTGCTGATTTACACTGCGTTCACCAACCTCATCTGTAACAAGGAAATAACCTATGGGCGTGCTAAACGAGTTCAAGGCCTTCGCGGTCAAAGGCAATGTGATCGACATGGCCGTCGGTATCATCATCGGCGCCGCGTTCGGCAAGATCGTTTCGTCTTTTGTCGGCGATTTGATCATGCCCCCTATCGGGCTGCTGATCGGCGGGGTGGACTTCAGTGACCTGGCCATTACCCTCAAGGCCGCTCAAGGCGACGTTCCGGCGGTGGTCCTGGCGTACGGTAAATTCATCCAGACCCTGATCGACTTCGTCATCGTTGCCTTCGCGATCTTCATGGGCGTCAAGGCCATCAACCGCCTGAAGCGCGAAGAAGCCGTAGCCCCGACCCTGCCGCCGGTTCCGACCAAGGAAGAAGAGTTGCTCGGTGAGATTCGTGATTTGCTGAAGGCCCAGAACAATCGGCCTTGAGCGTTTCAGCGATAAAAGAACGGCGCCTGCAGGGCGCCGTTTTTTTACCAGAAATTCTCCACAGCCACCTGCCCGGGTCGCCGGCTGAGGCTCAAGTGCATGTCGCGCTGTTTGAGCAACTTGCGTGTGTCATCGATCATCTGCGGGTTTCCGCACAACATCACCCGCGAATGTTCAGGCGTCAGCGCCACTCCGGCCGCGCGCTCCAGTTCGCCGTTTTCGATCAGCGTGGTGATCCGCCCGTTCAGGGCGCCGGGATGCTGCTCGCGCGTCACCGTGTTGATCAGTTGCAGCTTGTGTGCGTATTCCGCCAGATATTCACGCTGCGCCAACCCTGCAATCAGTTCCTGATACGCCAGCTCCCGCGATTCGCGCACGCTGTAGACCAGGATAATCCGTTCGAATTTCTCCCACACTTCGAAGTCCTGCAGGATCGACAGAAACGGCGCAATGCCGGTGCCAGTTGATAGCAGCCACAGATCGCGCCCGTCGACAAAACGGTCCAGCGTCAGGTAACCAAAGGCCTGGCGGTCCACCAGCAGCGTATCGCCGACATCCAGCCGACTCAGTTCGCTGGTGAACTCGCCTCCAGGCACCACGATGGAAAAGAACTCGAGAAACTCGTCAAAGGGTGACGACACCATGGAATAGGCGCGCCAAACCGTACTGCCGTCAGCTTTTGTCACGCCCAGCCGGGCAAATTGACCTGCGCGAAAGCGAAAACCGGGATCCCTCGACGCCCGCAGAGTGAACAGGTTCGGGGTCAACGGCCGGACTTCGAGCAAGGTCTGGCGAGTAAATTTCTCTTCACTGGCACTCATGGGGCGCTCCATTCAACAGATGGCCTCAGTGTCTCGCAAAGCGAGCAGCAGAAACACCGGTGATTTGTAGTGTCATTAAGCACGCGCTCTTATTCTCATTTGTATTTGGCATATCTCCCCCATTAACCGCCTGGTTAAAAAATAATGATATTAATACCAACATACAAACTAACTACTACCACATGGCAAAGTTTTAGAACCATAGACCTGTTTAAAAACACTTTAGCAAAGCAAAAAAATCTCAACGGAATATCAGAATCATCCTACACTCCAATTCGCGCCAGTCTTTGGATCCAAGTGCGCCTATTACGTTAGAAACTTAAAACCGGAGCCGATAATGGAAAGGTGGAAGGAACTACAACTCATACAACTATCCAGTACAACGGAAATTGAGAGCGCCTACCGGATCTCGCTCAGTTTTGCGAAAAATATCGGATTTAAATTTTTTGCATTTTCAACAAGTTGCCCAACAAAAAATGAGAATTTTCACACGGTTCGCTTCAACAATTATCCAAAAGACTGGAACGCCGAGTACGAACAAAAGAAGTTTTGCGCAATAGATCCAGTAGTGGCGCACTGCAATCAATCCATGCTGCCTGTTCTATGGAGTGCAGAGCTCTTCAGCAACGCACCATGGTTATGGGATGCACTGGAACACCAGGGGTTGCAGCATGGTTGGTCACAAGCCGTTCATGACGAGGAAAGTGGTCTGTGCAGCATTTTGAGTCTCGCCAGAACCCATTGCCCGGTCAGTGCGTGGGAGCTGTATGAAAACCTCGGTTTCTCTGTGTTTATTGGGCGTCACCTGCATAAATTGATTGCCCAGACAATGCCCATGGCATCTGCACAACCGTCCACACCGCATTTAACACCGCGGGAAATCGATGTGCTGAAACTGGCAGCGGATGGCAAGACCGCCTATGAAAGCGCCAGAATTCTCAATCTTAGCGCACGCACCATCAACTTCCATGTTCAGGAAGCCATCCGCAAACTCGGGGTCAATAACAAGATTTCGGCCGTCATCGCCGCCGTCAAGGCAGGCTATCTGAACAGCAATGCGCTGCGCTGAAGCGAAAACCCGCGGGCAATCCGACACAAAAAAACGTACCATTCGCGGTCCCATCCTGAGTGATGACGTGTGAAATTCTCACGACGCAGTCCACTCGGACGGCCCCGCCCGCCAAGCCCCTGGGCGCGGGATACCCGATGATTACCCAGAGCCCCGCCCCATGCCTTTGCTCGAAACGCCTTTCGCCAGCCTCGACCTGATCCGCCAGCCCGAACAGCAGAACGAACCGCTGCAAGCCTTCGATGCTGCGGACGAGTACCTGCTCAACCATCTGGCTGAACAGCAACTCTCGTCCGAGAAACGGGTTCTGGTGCTGAACGACAGTTTTGGTGCATTGGCCGCCAGTCTGGCCGGTAAGGTCAACGTGACCAGCAGTGGCGATTCGTTCCTGGCGTTACAAGGCCTGGAAAAGAACCTTGCCCGCAATGGCCAGGCGTTTGATGCGCTGCCGTACGTGCCGGCCAGCGAAGCGATCACCGGCCCGTTCGACCGGGTGCTGATCCGGGTACCGAAGACCCTGGCGTTGTTGGAAGAACAACTGATCCGCCTGCAAGGCCAATTGAGTCCCGGCGCCCAAGTGATTGCTGGCGCGATGATCAAACATCTGCCGCGTGCCGCCGGTGACTTGCTGGAACGCTACATCGGCCCGGTGCAAGCGTCGCTAGCGGTGAAGAAAGCCCGTTTGTTGATCGCCACGTTTGAGGCCAAAGCGCCGGTCACGTCGCCCTACCCGACGCGCTATCGTCTCGATGAACCGGCCATCGAATTGCTCAACCACGCCAACGTGTTCTGCCGCGAAGGCCTGGACATCGGTACCCGCGCGTTCCTCCCGCACCTGCCGAAGAACCTTGGCACTGCGCGGGTTGCCGACCTCGGCTGTGGCAACGGCGTGCTGGCCATCGCCAGCGCCCTGCAAAACCCCGAGGCCCATTACACGCTGGTAGACGAGTCGTTCATGGCGGTGCAATCGGCCGCCGAGAACTGGCGCGCAGCGCTGCGCGAGCGCGATGTCATCGTGCGTGCCGGTGACGGCCTGGCCGGACAGGAGCCCCAATCGCTGGACGTGGTGCTGTGCAATCCACCGTTTCACCAGCAACAGGTCGTCGGTGACTTCCTGGCCTGGCGGATGTTCCAGCAAGCCCGGGAGGCGCTGGTGGTGGGTGGTGCGCTGTACATCGTCGGTAACCGTCACCTTGGCTATCACAGCAAACTGGCGCGGTTGTTCCGCGGAGTCGAGCAAGTAGCGGCCACGCCGAAGTTTGTAATTCTCAAGGCACGCAAATAACGAAGCGAAAAAAAACCCTCCGGTCGGAGGGTTATGAATCCGCGCCCGAAGACACGGCACGGGATGTCAGTGAGTGGTCAGGCCGGCGGCGTTCATGAACATCCGCATCAGGCTGGCCGCGATAAACAGGACACCAACGCTGCCGGCCCAGATCAGGGCCAACCAGCCAAGCCGCTGCCAGAGCGGCTTTTTTTCGGCTTCTTCGATGTCGTGCAGGGAATGTTTGTTGTTCATTGCTTCTACCTCTCGTATAGATCGATGGCGCCTGTGACAACGCCATCGCGAGCAAGCTCGGCTCCTACAGGTTCTATGCGACGCCTTAGTGGTAACCGTCTTCGTGGGTGACCTTGCCGCGGAACACGTAGTAGCTCCAGAAGGTGTAGCCCAGGATGAACGGGATGATGAACAGCGTGCCCACCAGCATGAAGCCCTGGCTCTGCGGCGGTGCGGCGGCGTCCCAGATCGAGATCGACGGCGGCACGATGTTCGGCCACAGGCTGATCCCCAAGCCGCTGTAGCCGAGGAAAATCAGCACCAGCGTCAGCAGGAACGGCGTGTAGTGCGCATTGCGCGCCACCGCGCGGATCAGGCCGTAAAGGGTGACCAGCACCAGAATCGGCACCGGCAGGAACCAGAACAGGTTCGGCAAGGTGAACCAGCGCGCAGCGATTTCGGCATGGGCCAGCGGAGTCCAGATGCTGACAACGCCGATCACCGCCAGCAACACGAACGCCAAGGGCCGCGCCAGATCATGCATCTGTTCCTGCAACTTGCCCTCGGTCTTCATGATCAGCCAAGTGCAACCGAGCAACGCATAAGCCACCACCAGCGCCGCACCACAGAACATCGTGAACGGCGTCAGCCAGTCCAGTGAGCCTCCGGCGAACTGCCGATTGACCACCGGCAAGCCATCGATGAATGCGCCTAACGCCACGCCCTGGAAGAACGTAGCGACAATCGAACCGCCGATGAATGCCTTGTCCCACAAGTGGCGCTTGTCGTCCCTGGCCTTGAAGCGGAACTCGAACGCCACGCCACGAAAGATCAGCCCGATCAACATGAAGATCAGCGGCAAGTACAACGCCGAGAGCACCACCGAATAGGCCAGCGGGAAAGCGCCGAATAACGCCGCGCCGCCCAATACCAACCAGGTTTCGTTGCCGTCCCAAACCGGGGCGACGGTGTTCATCATCACGTCACGGTCGGTTTTGCCGGGAATAAACGGAAAGAGAATGCCGATCCCCAGATCGAAACCATCCATGACCACATACATCATGATGCCGAAGATGATGATCACGGCCCAGATCAGCGGAAGATCAATACCCATGATTCAAATCTCCTTGGTCACGGTGTGGTCTGCATCGGCGTGCTCGTCGTCGGCAGCAGACAACGGCCGGGCCGGCGTGCGTTTCTGGCCGGGGCCACCGTCGTTGGTTTCCTTGCCTTCGTCGATCTTCGGCCCTTTGCGCACCAGGCGCATCATGTACCCGAGCCCGGCACCGAACAGCGCGAAATACACCACGACGAACAGGATCAAGGTGATGCTCATCTGCATGAAACTGTGGTTGGAGGACGCATCCGCCGTGCGCATCAGGCCGTAGACCACCCATGGCTGACGACCGATTTCCGTAGTGAACCAGCCGGCGAGAATCGCGATCAGGCCAGAGGGCCCCATCCACAACGCCAGGTACAGGAATGGCCGCGAGGTATACAGCTTGTCGCGCTTGCGCAACCACAGGCTCCACAAACCGGTAAAGATCATCAGGAAGCCCAGGCCAACCATGATCCGGAACGACCAGAACACGATGGTCGAATTCGGCCGGTCTTCGGGCGGAAACTCCTTGAGCGCCGGCACCTGTTTGTCCAGCGAGTGAGTCAGGATCAGGCTGCCCAGATACGGGATCTCGACAGCGTATTTGGTCCTCTCTTCCTTCATGTCCGGCCATCCGAACAGGATCAGCGGCGTCGCTTCGTCACCTTTGTTTTCCCAGTGACCCTCGATCGCGGCGATTTTCGCCGGTTGATGTTCCAGCGTGTTGAGGCCATGGAAGTCACCGATGACCGCCTGTATCGGCGCGACAATCAGCGCCATCCACATCGCCATCGACAACATCTTGCGGATCGCCGGGTTGTCCTTGCCGCGCAGCAAGTGCCAGGCCGCCGAGGAGCCGACGAAGAACGCCGTCGCGACGAATGCCGCCGTGGCCATGTGCATCAGGCGATACGGGAACGACGGGTTGAAAATCACCGCCAGCCAGTCGGTCGGGATCACCTGGCCATTGATGATTTCAAAGCCCTGCGGTGTCTGCATCCAGCTGTTGGACGCGAGAATCCAGAAAGTCGAGATCAACGTGCCGATGGCGACCATGACCGTGGCAAAGAAGTGCAGGCCACGTCCGACCTTGTTCCAGCCAAACAGCATGACGCCGAGGAACCCGGCCTCGAGGAAGAACGCGGTCAGTACTTCATACGTCAGTAACGGCCCGGTCACGGATCCGGCGAAGTCCGAGAATCGGCTCCAGTTGGTGCCGAACTGATAGGCCATCACCAGCCCGGAAACCACGCCCATGCCGAAGTTGACGGCAAAGATCTTCGACCAGAAATGGTAGAGGTCACGATAGGTGTCGTTGTGGGTTTTCAGCCACAAACCTTCGAGGACGGCCAGGTAACTGGCCAGGCCAATGGTGATGGCGGGGAACAGGATGTGGAACGAGATGGTGAACGCGAACTGAATTCGGGCGAGATCAAGTGCCTCTAAACCGAACATAAGTCTTCCTCTGTCAGGTAGTACGGCTGCGGGCTGTAAGCCTGCACCCACGGCCCCCACGGATATGGAGTGTGGCGAATCTCTGTTGTTCTTTTTTTCTACGCATCACAACGCAGGGAGTCTGGCCTTGCGGCCGCCGGATCAAATTCCTTGTGAGGGCTTTGATCTGGATCAAGCAACGATGAAAGAGTAGTCCCATTTTTGGGGATGAACCGCGTGGTCTTTTGCCGCGTGACAAGTTGCCTCATGCACGTCGCCCGGGAGATTCGTTCCAGATCGGTATCTAGCTAACTAAATTTTTCGTCATGGCAACTTCCTGATACAGGTTGGTGATAGTCTCGCCATTCATTCCCTCCAGATTTGCCCGCAGATGCCCAGCCAAGAGCCCTTGCTGTTACGCCATCACCGTCCTTTCCTTGCGTTCTGGCTGGCCCGGGTTTTTACCGCCAGCGGCTTTCAGATGCTCACCGTGGCCATTGGCTGGAACCTCTACCAACTGACCGGCAACGTGCTCGACCTGGGCCTGGTCGGTTTGGTTGAGTTCGCGCCGCGCGTGCTGTTCATGCTGCACACCGGGCATGTCGCCGACCGCTACGACCGGCGCAAGGTCGCGGCCATCTGCCAGTCCCTGCAAGCGCTGATCGCCCTGTCGCTGGCCATTGGCAGCGCTACCGACCATGTCACTCGGGAGATGATCTTCATCCTCGCCTTCCTGCTCGGTGCCGCCCGCTCCTTCGAGATGCCGACCACCCAGGCCTTGCTGCCGAGCATCGTGCCCAGCGCGCTGTTCCCCCGCGCCGTGGCCGCCGCGCAGTCGGCCCAACAATCGGCAACCATCGTCGCCCCGGCCCTTGGCGGTTTGCTCTACGCCTTCGGCAGTGTCTGGGTCTACGGCCCGACGGTGATCCTGTACATCATCGCCTGCTCGCTGATGCTCAACCTGCCCGCGCGGCAAACACCGCTGAACAAAGGCAAGGCCACTCTGGATTCGCTACTGGCGGGCATTCGTTTCATTCGCAGTCGGCCGGACATTCTCGGGGCGATTTCTCTGGACCTGTTCGCCGTCCTGCTGGGTGGTGCAACGGCGCTGTTGCCGGTGTTCGCCAAGGACATTCTGCTGACCGGCCCGTGGGGCCTCGGCCTGTTGCGCTCGGCACCGGCGGTAGGTGCGTTGCTGATGTCGCTGTACCTTGCGCGGTTTGCCGTGGAGCGCAATGTAGGGCGAGTGATGTTCACCGCAGTGGGTATATTCGGCGTGGCGACCATCGCCTTCGGCCTGTCGACCTCCTTCTGGTTCTCGCTGGCCGTGCTGGTGGTTTTGGGCGCAGCCGACATGATCAGCATGGTGATCCGCGCGTCCTTCGTTCAGCTGGAAACCCCGGACGAAATGCGTGGCCGGGTCAGTGCCGTGAACGGCCTGTTCATCGGCGCTTCAAACCAGTTGGGCGAATTCGAATCCGGCCTGACGGCGCATTGGTTCGGCACCGTGCCGGCGGTGGTCATGGGCGGCATCGGCACGCTGGTGGTGACGGGAACCTGGATCAAACTGTTCCCGACCCTGGCCCAACGCGACCGGATGCATGTGCCAAAGGAAGAAGTGAAGGCATGAACCGCTAAACCACCAACTCCGCAGCCACCGCTGTCCACGTGGGTTTGCCACACAATTGCTCCACCAGCGTCAGGGCAAATGCCAATGCGGCACCGGAGCCTTGGGCGGTGATGCAGTTGCCGTCGACCACCACCGGTTGATCGACGAAGTTACAACCCGACAGTTGATGGCTGACCGAAGGCAGGCAAGTCATGCGCCGCTGACGCAATACGCCAAACGTTTGTAGCGCCACGGCAGGGGCTTCGGCGATACCGGCGAACAGCCGACCGGCCGCAGCCTGGTCCTTGATCAATTGCTGAAGGGGTTGGTGTGCGGCCAGATGCTGAGTCCCCACAGCGCCGCCAGGCAGGACGATCAGATCGAAGGGCTGGGCCAGCAAGTCCACCAGCATTGCATCGGAGGTCAGGCGTGTACCGCGTGCACACGTCAGCATGCGTCGCCCTTCGATGCTGGCCACCACCACTTCAACCTTGGCGCGGCGCAGGACATCGATCAGGGTCACTGTTTGCAGGTCGTCAGTGCCCTCGGCGAGGGTAATCAAAGCTCGAAAGGTCATGGGAACAATCCACAGGAGGGTTCTTCAAGCGTAGTCAGCTTTCCTTACCCTTGTTCGTGGCCTGCCGTTACCTGATGTAAAAGCTACTTGATGTAAAGCTGCGTCGACATCGTGTTGCCCGGCGCGTTGATCGAGGTGTTGCTGAAGGTGAACGTACCTTCCTGTTTGCCCGCCAGACTGAAGATGTACAGGTTGCCGACAACCTTGGTCCTCTGGGAACAATCAGTCAGGTTACCGTTTTCGTAAGCACAGACCTGCGTGCGGGTTCCGTTGACCTCGAAACCATCCAGCGTGACATGGGGCTGGCTGCGACCGTAACCCACTTCCAGCACGTAGACCCTGATGTTCGGGCCGCTGTGATTGCAGCGCGTTTGTGTCTGGCCTTCATCAATGGTTTCAAAACCACATTCAGGCGACTCGACCTTGAGCACTTTTACCTGGGTCAACGGCGGTGCCGAGGCTGCCGAGACAGTTTGTGTGCCCAAGACCAGGGCCAGCAAGATCAACAGACGCTTTTTCATGCAAACACCACCCCAAAAAACCAGCGCGCAGTATGGCTGGTTTGGGCCAAACGCAAAACATCGACGACGATCACCGCCATAAGCAGCCATAACCCTGTGCGGCTGGTATGATGCGCGGCTTTTTCCGACCCACAGAAAAATCCCAGGCGCCTGCAGCGGTCTGTGCTTTGCTGTTGAGGTCGATACATTCACGGCGCCGGGCGCGCCACGGGGAGCAGACATGCTGGAAAGGCTGTTTCAACTCAAGGCACACAACACCAACGTACGCACCGAGATTCTGGCGGGCGTTACGACCTTTTTGGCCATGGCCTACATTCTGTTCGTCAACCCGAGCATCCTCGGCGAGACCGGCATGGACAAGGGTGCGGTGTTCGTCGCCACCTGTCTGGCAGCCGCCATCGGCTCGACGGTCATGGGCCTGATCGCCAACTACCCGATCGCCCTCGCACCGGGCATGGGCCTGAACGCCTTCTTCACCTACACCGTGGTCCTGCACATGGGCCACACCTGGCAAGTGGCGCTGGGTGCAGTGTTCATCTCGGCCGTGTGCTTCTTCCTGCTGTCGATCTTCCGCATCCGGGAATGGATCATCAACAGCATCCCGCTGCCGCTGCGTTCGGCGATTGCCGCCGGTATCGGCCTGTTCCTGGCGCTGATCGCCCTGCACAACGCCGGCATCGTGGTCAGCAACCCGGCGACCATGGTTGGCCTTGGTGATTTGAAACAACCGGCGCCGATCCTCGCCACCCTCGGTTTTGCCCTGATCGTCGCCCTTGAAGCCCTCGCCGTGCGCGGTGCGGTGCTGATCGGCATTCTGGTAGTCACCATCATTTCCATCGTGATGGGCTTCACCCCGTTCGGCGGCGTGATGTCGATGCCACCGTCGCTGGCGCCGACCTTCCTGCAACTGGACATCAAAGGCGCACTGGACATCGGTCTGGTCAGCGTGATCTTCGCCTTCCTGTTCGTCGACCTGTTCGACAACTCCGGCACGCTGATTGGCGTGGCCAAGCGTGCTGGTTTGATGGGCAAGGACGGCCACATGCCGAAAATGGGCCGCGCCCTGATCGCCGACAGTACTGCTGCGATGGCCGGTTCCCTGCTGGGCACCTCGACCACCACCAGCTACATCGAATCCGCAGCTGGCGTGAGTGCCGGTGGCCGTACGGGCCTGACCGCCGTCGTCGTGGCGATCCTGTTCCTGCTGGCGCTGTTTTTCTCGCCACTGGCCGCCAGCGTTCCAGCCTTCGCCACCGCGCCGGCCCTGCTGTTCGTCGCCGTGCTGATGACTTCCGGCCTGGCTGAAATAGACTGGGACGACATTACTGTCGCCGCGCCGGTGGTGATCACCGCGCTGGCCATGCCGTTCACTTATTCCATCGCCAACGGCATTGCTTTCGGCTTCATTGCCTGGACCGCCATCAAGCTGATGTCCGGTCGCGGCCGTGAGCTGAACCCGGCGCTGGTGATCCTGTCGATTCTGTTCGTGATCAAGCTGGGTTGGTTTAACGCATGACTTTTGATTCCCAGGACTACGCCGTTCAGCTCGAAGACAAGGTCACGCGCCTGCGTAACCTGCTGGCCCCGTTCGATGCACCGGAGCCGGTCGTTTTCGACTCGCCGTTGCAGAACTTCCGCCTGCGCGCCGAATTCCGCCTGTGGCGCGAAGCCGGCGAGCGTCACTACGCAATGTTTTCCCAGGAAGACAAACGCACGCCGATCCTGATCGAAGAATTCCCGATCGCCAGCCAGCGCATCAATCAACTGATGCCGCAGCTCAAGGCCGCATGGCAAGCCAGTGCGCCCCTGAGCCACAAGCTGTTCCAGGTGGAGTTCCTGACCACTTTGGCCGGCGATGCGATGATCACCCTGTGCTACCACCGTCCGCTGGACGAGCATTGGCACGCGGCGGCCACGAAACTGGCAGCCGACCTGAACGTCAGCATCATCGGCCGCTCCAAGGGCAAGCGCGAAGTCATCGGTCACGATTACGTGGTCGAGAAACTGGAAGTTGGCGGGCGCACCTTCAGCTATCGCCAGCCAGAAGGCGCGTTCACCCAGCCCAACGGCACCGTGAACCAGAAAATGCTCAACTGGGCTTACGACGCTCTCGGCGATCGTTCCGATGATTTGCTGGAGTTGTATTGCGGCAACGGCAACTTCACCCTGCCGCTCGCTACTCGGGTGCGCAAAGTGCTGGCCACCGAAATCAGCAAGACCTCGGTCAACGCAGCGCTGAGCAACCTCAGCGAAAACGCTGTGGATAACGTCACCCTGGTGCGTTTGTCCGCTGAAGAACTGACCGAAGCCCTGAACGAAGTGCGCCCGTTCCGTCGCCTGCACGGCATCGACCTGAAAAGCTACGAATTCGGCAGCGTCTTCGTCGACCCGCCCCGCGCCGGCATGGACCCGGACACCTGCGAGCTGACCCGGCGCTTCGACAACATCCTCTACATCTCCTGCAACCCGGAAACCCTGGCGGCCAACATCGCCCAGTTGCACGACACGCACCGCATTACCCAATGCGCGATGTTCGACCAGTTCCCGTGGACGCATCACATGGAATCCGGGGTGTTGTTGACCCGGCGGTGAGAGCAGATGCCGTAAACAAATCAGCCGTCATCACGACGGCTTTTTTGCGGGTGCTCAAATCACGACATCGACCTTGCGCGGGCGCCCACCTTTCTTGCCATTGGCTCGAGCTGCCTCAGCTTTGGCAGCGCTGCTCTGACGACCATTGCGCGAAGCAATCACCGAAGCCGCCATCGCCATCAATGGCTCGCTGGCCGAGATCAATCCGGCGATAGACAGGTGCAGGTCCTTGCCTTCATGGCAGATCGCAGTGCCGGTGAAACCTACCTCTAAACCGGCAAAGTCTTCGATTTCGAACCCATCGAACTCAGGGTAGTTTCCAACTGGCAGCAGTATCCCGCTGCCATCTTCAAAGCTGACCGCCAGACACGGAGCCTGAAAAGTTACCGCGGTCGCCCGTAACCCGCTGTTTGGGCGCAACTTGCCCCGTTCGATAGCCCGATCAAGGCGAGCCTCTGTCACCGGCCTGTCTACCGGGGCCTTGGCTTTTACCGTCTTCATAGTTCGATCTCCACACACTCCTGCGTACCTATCAGAGATAGCCGCGTCTTGTTCGTTTCAGGCTCATAACAAGCCGAAACGATCATGTTGGTGGTACTGACAATCCTTTTCACCACTACGACCTCGCTGGTTTGCCAATCCCACAATTGATTATCAAGGCAGACCGTTTGCAGTTTTCGCCACCAGATACAGCGAGCCCGCAATAAATGGGCAGGTAGCTTTAGCGATTGGCGCAACCCCTCTAGCACCGAAATCGGTGGCCGACGCGAGAGCGGAACAACCTCCCAGAGCTCGACGCCGTTTTGCCAGAAACTGAATTTGAACCGCGCACTCCACGAACCCGCCTCCACATGTGCATGGGGCGGACAGTGCTCATCGCGCAACATGATGACCACCGAGAGCCCTTTGTAGCTGCATACTTTCATGCTAACCCATCCGTTAGGTTAATGAATCCGGAGACTCGACATTCCCTGAAAAAACCGACCACTGGTGCCCAACACCAAATGGAATTTGCGTGACTGAGACTAGCGCTCAGCCGCGCTTCGGACCGTTGGATAACGCCAAAGAATCGTAAGCAATCCTTTCCCTGCGCCCACAAAAAAGCCGTCACGAGGACGGCTGTTTTGCCTTGCAGCAGAATCACTCCGACGGATTTTTCCGGAACTCAGTCGTGGTAATGCCCTTGTATCCCCAGTTATCGGTGTCGATTTCTTCGATCACGATATGGGTCAGCTCAGGCGGCTTGCCGAGCACGCGTTGCAGGGTCTCGGTGATTTCGGCGATGACCTGGGCTTTTTGCTCACGGGTAACGCCGTCACGGGTGATGCGTACGCTGACGAAAGGCATGCTGCTTCTCCTGCTCGCTGATTAAGAAAGGCTGACTAAAAACAAGCCACTGTATCCCCGTGAAGCCATCTGATAAATACTGGTTCAGACACTTCATTTGATCCTTGGTGTAATCAATCATGCAGCGACAATTCGACGATCTTCAGTTGGGCAGCATCGAGCTGTTTTGCCTGGCCGCCGAGGCCGGCAGTTTCACCGCAGCGGCGTTGGTGGCGGGGGTTACGCCGGCTGCGGTGAGTCGCTCGGTATCGCGCATGGAAGAACGTCTGGGCGTGCGGCTGTTCGCGCGCACCACTCGCAGCGTCAAGCTGACCGACAGCGGCCGACGCTACTACGAAGAATGCCGCCAGGCGTTGGCGCAGTTGGTGGAGGCCCAGCGCGAAGTCATGGGCCAGCAGCAGGTGCCGTCCGGGACTCTGCGCATCAGTATCCCGACCACCTACGCCCATCACCGGATCCTGCCGTTGATGCCGGCCTTCCGTGCGCGGTTTCCGGATGTGAAGGTCGAGTCGCACATCAGCAATCGCAATATCGATTTCGTCGGCGAGGGCTACGACCTGGCCATTCGCGTGCGCGCCATTCCTGATTCAGGCCTGATCGCCCGGCCGCTGGAAGATGCCGAACTGGTGATGATTGCCAGCCCCGATTACCTCAACCGCTGCGGCACACCACAAACCCTCGATGATTTGCAGCAGCACGACTGCATTCAATACGAACTGCCCAGCAGCGGTCGGCGCATCGCTTGGTTGTTCAATGACAGCGGTGCGCAGCGGGAGATTCTGGCCGAGGGCAATTATGTTTGTTCCGATGATGTCCTGGGCGGTGTGACCCTGGCGAAACACAGCGCCGGTCTGTTCCAGACCTATCGCTTTATCGTCGAAAAAGAACTGGCCGATGGCTCACTGGTGGAAGTGCTCAAGCCCTGTGGCGGGCGTTCACGGCCGTTTACCTTGCTCTATCCGCAAAGCCGCCATATGCCTCTGCGATTGCGGGCGTTCATTGATTTTCTGGTGGAACATTTGCCGCGCTGAAAACAAAACCGTCCGATCACCGCACACAAAACGCTGGAGAACCAGCGCTTCAATTGACCAAATTAACCAGCTAGTACAATTTATCTCCACAGGCCGAAACCTCAGGCCAATGCCAAAAATAATAAGTGGAGAAACATCGATGTCCCCGATCATTCTGGTACTCAACGGCCCGAATCTGAACCTGCTCGGCACCCGTGAACCGGCGACCTATGGCCACGAAACCCTCGCTGACATTTCCGCCCTGTGCGGCCGCGCCGCTGAAGAGTTCGGCCTGGCAGTGGAATTTCGCCAGACCAACCATGAAGGCGAATTGCTCGACTGGATTCACGCCGCACGCGGCCGTTGCGCCGGGATCGTGATCAACCCGGCTGCCTGGACCCACACCTCGGTGGCCATTCGCGATGCGTTGGTCGCCAGTGAGCTGCCAGTGATCGAAGTGCACTTGTCGAACGTCCACGCCCGCGAACCCTTTCGTCATCACTCCTTCGTTTCAGCCATCGCCACCGCCGTGATGGCCGGGTTCGGCAGCCACGGCTATCGCCTGGCGCTGGAGCATTTCAGTCAACGTCTGAAAGGGTGAACATCGTGAGCCACAACCAAGCGGTATTGGCCGGACTGATCGGTGCCGGCATCCAGGCTTCGCGCACCCCGGCATTGCATGAACACGAAGGCGATGCCCAGGGTTTGCGTTACCTTTATCGACTGATCGACCTCGATCAACTGCAACTCGACAGCAATGCTTTGCCCGACCTGCTGATGGCCGCCGAACGCATGAGCTTCACCGGGCTGAACATCACCTTCCCGTGCAAGCAGGCGATCATCCCGTTGCTCGACGAGTTGTCGCCAGAAGCACGCGGTATTGGCGCAGTGAATACCGTGGTGTTGAAGGACGGCAAACGCATCGGCCACAACACCGATTGCCTGGGCTTTGCCGAGGGATTTCGCCGGGGCTTGAAGGGCGTTGCAGTTGAGCGTGTCGTACAAATGGGTGCCGGTGGCGCCGGTGCGGCGGTGGCCCACGCGTTGTTGAGCGAAGGCGTACAGCAACTGAGCATTTTCGATGTGGAACTCAGCCGCGCTCAAAGCCTTGCAGACAATCTCAATCAACATTTCGGCAGCGGTCGCGCGGTGGCCGGCCATGATTTGGCGCTGACCCTGGCCGAGGCGGATGGCCTGGTGAACACCACGCCAATGGGCATGAAAAAACTACCGGGTACGCCGGTGCCGGTCGAGTTGCTTCGGGCCGAATTGTGGGTGGCGGAGATTGTTTATTTCCCGCTGGAAACCGAACTGCTGCGCCATGCCCGCGCACTGGGTTGCCGGACGCTGGATGGCGGCAACATGGCGGTGTTTCAGGCAGTAAAGGCATTTGAATTGTTCAGCGGTGTGGCGCCGGATGCCCAGCGGATGCTGGCGCATTTTCAGAGCATGAATGGTTGAGGAGCAAAAGATCGCAGCCTTCGGCAGCTCCTACAGGTTTCGTGCATGCCGGAATTTCCGCATAGACACCGACCTTTGTAGGAACTGCCGCAGACCGCGATCTTTTCAGGCCTGCAAATAACGCAAAACCGACTCGCAAATCATCTCCCGATGACGCTGCTTGATGCTTTCGTCCGGCAGATCAATCTGAAAAATCTCACCAAAGGTATGGCGGTTCGAGACGCGATAGAAGCAGAACGAACTGATCAGCAAATGCACATCCAACGGATCAAGCCCGGTGCGGAACAGCCCTTGCTCGGCGCCGCGACGCAGAATCTCGCCCAGTGAATCGAGGATGGTGTTGTTCATCGCCTTGATCGCATCGGAGCGCTTCACATACTCGGCGTTGTGAATGTTCTCGATGCTGACGATGCGCACGAAATCGACGTTGCGATCATGGTGATCGAAGGTGAATTCCACCAGCCGTCGAATCGCCTCCACCGGCGCCAGCTCCGTCAGGTGCAGGCGATTCTCAGTGTTGCGAATATCGCCGTAGAGCTTTTCCAGAACCTCGACGTAGAGCTGTTCCTTACTGCCGAAGTAGTAATAGATCATGCGCTTTGAGGTGTGGATACGCTCGGCGATGGCATCGACGCGCGCCCCGGAAAGGCCTTGTTGAACGAACTCGACAATCGCCTCTTGGAGGATATTCTCGCGGGTTTTTTCCGGGTTGTTCTTGCGACTCTTGCGCGGCTCGGCAATCGGTTCGTCGGGCGCTGCGGAGAGTTCTGAAGTCATTGTCATTGCGGGCTCACGGCCATCACTGCACAGGCTGGCGATTATGAGCCGCGCCGCACAGTGAAGGAAGCCGTGCGGCAGCGGTTTGTCGGCGTGTTTACGATTTTCCTACAACTTTGCCTGACGTACGGCACCACTTCGGGATTTGGCCATGGCCGCCAGACGAACTGCCACGTTGGCCGCGCCATAACCGGCATAGCCGTTCTTGCGCTGGATGATCTCGAAAAAGAAGCGCCCTTCGAATGGCTCCGTGTACACGTGAAACAGCTCGCCGCCCTGGGCATCACGGTCGTACAGCACGTTGTAATAGGCCAGTTCGCTGAGGAATTCGTCGTCGAAATCGAAGCGCGCCGCCAGGTCATCGTAGTAGTTGAGCGGAATATCCAACAGCGGAACGCCCGCCTCTTTCGCGCGGCTGACCTGGGCAAAGATGTCATCGCAATCAAACGCGATGTGATGCACGCCGGAACCGCGATAACTCGACAGCGCGTGTGAGATCGCGGTGTTGCGGTTCTCGGAAATGTTCAGCGGCAGGCGAATCGAACTGTCTCGACTGCGAAGCGCACGACTCTTCACCAAGCCATAAGGATCGGGCAGGACCACTTCGTCGTCGGCTTCGAAATCCAGCAGGCTCTTGTAGAACAGCACCCAACTGTCGAGGCTGTCGGCGGGCAGCGCGATGGCCATGTGATCGATGCGCTTGAGACCGCCGCTGGCTACCGCGTCGGGCAGCATATTGAAGTCGGTGCCGTAGACGTCGGCGTGCTGGTCCACCAGATAAATCAGGCTGCCGTCCGGCGCACGCACCGCGGCAAGTTCCAGTTCATTGGGGCCGACCAGCCCGCGATAGGGCTGACCTTTATAGGCCACGGCCCGGGCCAGCGCGCTGGCGCTGTCCTTGACCCGCACGGCGGTGGCGCACAGCGACGGCCCGTGGGCTTCGAAAAAACTGTGGCCGAACGAGTACGGTTCCGAGTTGAGGATCAGGTTGATATCGCCCTGGCGCAGCAGGCTGACGCTCTTTGAGCGATGCTGGCCGGCCTTGACGAAACCCAGTCGCTCCAGCCAATGGGAGAGCTTGGCGCCAAGACTTTCGTCGACGGCGAATTCGAGAAACTCGATGCCGTTGTACTCACTGGCCTTGGGCGTTTCGAACAGAATCTCGGTATTGGCGATCGGCTGGGCTTCCTGGGCCAGACGCTCGCGGGTTTTCTCTTCCAGATACAGCAACGAGCGCAAACCGTCTGCGGCGTTGGCCCGTGGCGGCGCGGCGCGGAAACCGTCGTTGAAGATCTCCAGCGACAGCGGCCCGGTGTAGCCACTCTTGATGATCGGCGCGAGGAAGCCCGGCAAATCGAATTCGCCCTGGCCCGGGAAGCAGCGGAAATGCCGGCTCCACTCCAGCACATCCATGGCAAGGATTGGCGCATCGGCCATTTGCACGAAGAAAATCTTGTCGCCGGGGATCTCGGCGATAGCGCTCGGATCGCCCTTGAGCGACAGCGTGTGGAAGCTGTCGAGCAACACACCGAGGCTCGGATGATCGGCCTGTCGGACGATGTTCCACACCTGTTGGTATGTGTTCACGTGCCGGCCCCAGGCCAGCGCTTCATAACCAATGCGCAGTCCGCGCGCACCGGCGTGTTCCGCCAGCAGGCGCAAGTCATCGACTAAAATCTGTTCATCACCGACGGAGTCGACCGAAGCGTTGCTGCACACCAGCACCAGGCCGGTGCCCAGCTCCTGCATCAGGTCGAACTTGCGCTCGGCCCGCTCCAGATTGCGCGCCAGGCGATCGCGGCGGCAGCCTTCGAAGTCGCGGAACGGTTGAAACAGCGTGATGGCGATCCCGAGATCAGCACACATCTGTTTAATTTCCCGGGGGCTGCCGTCGTAGTAGAGAAGGTCGTTCTCGAAAATCTCGACACCGTCAAAACCGGCGGCGGCAATGGCTTCGAGTTTTTCCGGCAGGGTACCGCTCAAGGACACGGTGGCAATGGAACGCTGCATGTTTCGACTCCCGGTGGTGGAGGCAATCTTGTTAGGGACATCGCACGCTGGCTCTGTGTAGGAGCTGCCGCAGGCTGCGATCTTTTGATTTCGCTTTTCCAGATCAAAGGATCGCAGCCTTCGGCAGCTCCTACGGAGATTGCGTTTAGCTTTGAATGAATTATTGGCCGCGAAATTCCACACAGCAATTCAAAGTGTACTACCCAGTTAGTTTTGCGTGCGATTATCGAACACAATGGCTGTTGGCGAATTGACGATTTTTTGTTCACTGCGCAACATCGTCATCACATTGCGTCCTGCCAAGAACCACCGGTCGTAGTGATTAACAAACCGTTCGAAGACCCAGAACACCACATAACAAATTCAAAAACGGGTGGTACACATGATTCCTACTCAAAGCTCTCGCATGGCTCCGGCCATGAGCGCTGCCACTGGTGGCATCGGCGACAAAATCCGCGGCGCCATGGCTGTCGGCAAGACCCGCTGGGGCATGCTGGCGCTGGTGTTCTTCGCCACCACCCTGAACTACATCGACCGCGCCGCCCTCGGCGTCATGCAGCCCATCCTCGCCAAGGAAATGAGCTGGACGGCGATGGACTACGCCAACATCAACTTCTGGTTCCAGGTTGGCTACGCCATCGGCTTCGTGCTGCAAGGCCGCTTGATCGACCGGGTCGGCGTCAAACGCGTGTTCTTCTGCGCCGTGCTGCTCTGGAGCCTGGCGACCGGTGCCCACGGCCTGGCCACTTCGGCGGTCGGCTTCATGGTCTGCCGGTTCATTCTGGGCCTGACCGAAGCCGCCAACTACCCGGCCTGCGTGAAGACCACGCGCCTTTGGTTCCCGGCCGGTGAACGCGCCGTAGCCACCGGCATTTTCAACGCCGGGACCAACGTCGGTGCGATGTTCACGCCGATGCTGCTGCCGCTGATCCTGCACGTATGGGGCTGGCAAGCCGCGTTCCTGTGCATGTCGGCACTGGGCGGGATCTGGCTATTGTTCTGGGGCCTGAAATACTTCAACCCGGAAGATCACCCGAGCGTTAAACAGTCGGAACTGGACTACATCCAGAACGAAGTCGAACCGGAGCAAACCCGCGTACCGTTCTCGAAAATCCTGCGCATGCGTGGCACCTGGGCCTTCGCCCTCGCCTACTCGATCACTGCGCCGGTGTTCTGGTTCTACCTGTACTGGCTGCCGCCGTTTCTCAATCAGCAATACAATCTGGGCATCAACGTCACCCAGATGGGCATTCCGCTGATCATCATCTACCTGACCGCCGACTTCGGCAGTGTCGGCGGCGGGATCCTGTCCTCGTTCCTGATCGGTCGCGGCGTCAACCCGATCAAGGCGCGGCTGATGTCCATGTTCCTGTTCGCCTGCTGCATCATCGGCGTGATCATGGCGGCCGGCTCCAGCAACCTGTGGGTCGCAGTGTTCGCCATCTCCCTGGCCATCGGCGCGCACCAGGCCTGGACCGCCAACATCTGGAGCCTGGTGATGGACTACACGCCCAAGCACATGATGAGTACGGTGTTCGGTTTCGGCGGCATGTGTGCGGCGATCGGCGGGATGTTCATGACTCAGTTGGTCGGCCATATCCTGACCGTCACCAACAACAACTACACCGTGCTGTTCACCCTGATCCCGGCGATGTACTTCATCGCGCTGATCTGGATGTACTTCATGGCACCGCGCAAGATTCCGACCGTCACCGACTAAACTTCGACGCATTACCCCCTGTAGGAGCGAGCATGCTCGCGAAAAACCTGAGGGCGACGCGGGTATCCAGACAACCCGCGTCATCGTTAACGACCATCGCGAGCAGGCTCGCTCCTACAGGTCATTTATCTTTGGGCCTTTACCGACGGCTTTGCTGCCATGCGGCCGCCAACCCACTGCAGCAAATCACGGCAATACCGATCACCGTGGTCACCGTCGGCGTGTGGGAAAACAGCAGCCAACCCAGCAGGCCGGCAAAGATAATCTGGCAATAGCTGAACGGTGCCAGCAGTGCCGGTGCCGCGAGACGGAAAGCCTGGGTCAGGAACAGGTGCGCGGTCATCCCGCAAGCCCCCAACGCCAGCATCATCGCGCCGTGCGCAAGGCTCGGCGTCTGCCAGAAGAACGGCACCAGCGCACTCATCACCAACGTGTTGCACAGCCCGGCGAAAAAGTTGCTGGTGGTCGGGCTGTCGATCTCGGCGAGCTTGCGCGTGAGCAATTGGTAGAAGCAGAAAAACAGCGCAGAACAGAACGGCAGCAACACCGCCGGAGTGAACAAATCACCCCCAGGGTGAACGATGATCAGCACCCCGATGAAACCGAAAATCACCGCCAGCCATTGCCCGCGTGTGACTCGCTCACCCAGCAACGGCACCGACAACGCGGTCACCAGCACCGGTGCGAGAAAGTTGACCGAGGTGGCCTCGGCCAGCGGGATGTACATCAACCCGGTGGTAAAAAACAGGCTGGTGCCCAGCAGGCAAAGCGCCCGGATCAATTGTAGCAACGGCCGCTTCGTGCGCAGAACCCGCAGCCCGGATTGCGGCAGGAAAATCCCGGCCATCAGCAACGTGTGAACCACGTAACGCGCCCAGACCACCATGACGATCGGATAGAAACCGGAGAGGTATTTGGAAAAGGCGTCGTGACTGGAAAACAGGAAGGTTGCGACAACGATCAGCAGGATCCCCTTGAAGGGCTGATTGACGCCGGAGAGCGGGGTGCTGACGGTCATTGGGTTTCCTTACTTAAAGTCAAAAACATCACCGGTAAGCCACGCTCCGCCAAGTCAGCATAGAACCTGTGGGAGCGGGCTTGCCCGCGATAGGTGCGCAGCACCGCTTACATCCGCGCCAACAACTCCCGGGTTTTATCCAAAGCCATCTGCGCCCGGTCCAACCCGCTCACACCCTGCTCCAGCAAATGCACGGTGGGAATCTCCAGGCTCAAGGGAATGTTAGCCGGCAAACACCGCAACAACCCCGGCAGATCGCAGTCGCCGTCGCCGGGAAAACGCCGTTCGTTACGGGCCTGACGCAAGATCTCGGCCATGTCTGCCGGTCGCGGCCCGGCAACGTCGCACAACTGCGCATACCGTAACCGCGAAGGGGCGACGCTGACCAGATCTTCCAGTTGCGACCCGGAACGATCGAAGTGAAACGCGTCCACCAGCACCCCGCCATTTTCCCGCCCGGCGTTCTCGACGATACGCACCGCCTGTTGCAAATTGCTCGCATCGGTCCAGGGCATGAACTCCAGATGCGGATGCAGGTCGTAAGGCGCCGCCAGATCACACAGTCGGGCGAAATTTTCCGTCAGACGTTGCTCGTCGGAATCGTTACCGGCCACCAGCAATTCACTGGCACCAAATTCGGCGCCGACCGCCAGAATTTTCTCGAAGTCGGCGACAACGGTGTCCGGTTTCAGACGGAGGATTTCAACATCCAGCACACGAATGCCGGTGTCGCGCAGACGGGCCAGGGTCTGACGGCGCAAATCGCCATCGGCGACCAAGGCAAAATGGTGTTCCTCGGGGGTTGCCGGCACCAGCCGCAAACCAACATGGCTGTAACCGGCCCACGCCGCGACCTCGACCATCTCGGGCGGCGACAGCTCCAGCACGGTCAGACTGGCGAGAGAAAAGATTCGTTCGCTCATGGTCAGTCCTCGATCAACGACGGTGCGTACGCGCGACCGGTTTCGGCGGCTTCACGGATGGCTTCGATCAGCGCCAACGTTCGGGCAGCATCCGCAGCGCTCACCAGCGGCTCGACCTCCCGACGCGCAACGCGCACGAAGTGCTGTAACTGCAAACGCAGGGCTTCATCGGCGCTGAATGTTTCCTCAGTCGCCTGCAATGGTTGGTGCCAGCCGCCATCGACCTCGTTGTAGTGCCAGCGTTTGAGTTGCGGGATGCTCAGCGCCCCACCGGTCCCGGCCAGCAAATAACACGGCTGATCGGCCTGGCGCGGATACACCGGGTTCTCCCCGGAATCCAGCTCCCAACTCCAGGGCGCCGCCACCGCATCGGAGCCGGTCAAGCTGCCCAGCGCACCGTTGTCGAATTGCAGCAGCACCGCCGCGCAATCCTCGTTGGCAAACCCGCGTATCGCGTTGCTGGTAATGGCCTGCACCTGACGCACTTCACCGCACAAATGCCGCAGCAGGTCGAGGTCGTGGATCAGGTTGGTCAACAACATCCCCGCGCCGGGCTCACGGCGCCACGGCGTCTCGAAATAACTGTCGGGTTTGCGTAATTGCCAGAGCGCCGTGACCGTGGTTAACCGCCCCAGCGCGCCGCTGCGGACAAGTTCATGGGCGCGAACGATCAACGGATTATGACGACGATGATGGCCGACCAGCACCGGAACGCCGCTCGCCTTCGAGGCAGCTACCAGCTCACGGGCTTCATCGAGGTGCACGCCCACCGGTTTTTCCAGCAACACCGGCACGCCGGCAGCCAAGCAATCGAGCGCAGTGCTGACGTGCAAGGTATTGGGGTTGGCGACGATGACCGCGTCTGGCTTCACCTGCTCCAGCATCTGACGGTGATCAGAGAAATACCTCACGCCCCATTCCGCCGCCAGACCGGCGGCTTGCGGCCCGGGATCGGCCACCGCACAGAGGGTCGCTTCCGTGAGGGTTTTCAGATGGTGGTAATGCTGCTGGCCCATGTTGCCAGCGCCGATCAGCGCGATTCGAAGGGGTGAATTCAAGATGCGGTCCTCTTGTGGTTCTTGTTGGAAGAATGACTTCCATTAATTTAGAACCGAGTTCCACAATCTTACACAGACCGATACTGAAAGTGTTCGAATAGCGCACAGCTTCTGAGACACACCACAATTAAAACTGTAGGAGCGAGCCTGCTCGCGATAGCGGTGTGTCATGCAATTCAATGGCGACTGACACACCCTCATCGCGAGCAGGCTCGCTCCTACAGGGAGATTGCGCTGGCCTTAGCTGAACAACTCCGACGCCAGACTCGCCGCACTCAACTCCTCGGTAAACGCCAACAACAACGGCGCCAACTCGTGCAACCGCGCGCCAGGCATCCGTGCACTCGGCCCGGCAATGCTGAGCACGCCAATCACCCGACCATCCCCCGGATGACGCACCACCGCTGCAATCGCCGAGGTGCCCACCGCCGAGCTTTCCTCGACATAGGCGTAACCCTGCTCCCGCGCCAGACGCAGGCGTTCAAGCAGTTCGATGTTGGAACGCGGCGCATTCGGCCCCAGTTCCAGCGGCCGGTCCGCCGCCTGGCGCTCCACCAGCGACAACGCCTCGGCATCGCTCATGCACGCCAGCCAGGCATGGCCCGAAGCGGTGTAGAACAGTGGCGCATCGCGGCCCATGTCCGGGTCGTAACGCAGGCCGGAACGGGCGCCCTGAGACTTGGCGATCCAGGTCTGCCGCTCGCCCTCGATGACGCCCAACCGGACCAACTCGCCGGTTTCCTGAGCCAGTCGATCAAGCACCGGCTGCACGATATCGGCGCCGCTGCTCGACAGATAACGGAACCCCATCGCCACCAGTTTGGTCGACAAGTGATAACGCAGGTTCTCCGGATTCTGCCGCACGTAGCCCAACCGGATCAGCTCGGCGAGCAGTCGGTGTGTGGCACTTTTGGGGATGTCCAATTGCTCCGCCAGCGTCTGCATCGGCAGCCCTCGAGGGTCGCTGGTGAGGCTTTCGAGCACACTGAAAACACGTTCGATCTGACTGCCGGCCATGGGAGTTTCCACGCTAAATTTGCTCGATTCTAGAAGACAACCTGGCAAATGCGAAATCTGGAACTGAGCGTCCGATAACCGCCCGTTTTAAGCGACGCTCGCTTGCCTGCTCCGATGTGCCTCTTATATTTTCTGGAATCAGATTCCACAACAACTAAAACACCGGAGCCCAAACAATGCCTGCCGAAGCGCATTTTCTTCCCGACATTGACTGCGATGTGCTGGTCGTCGGCTCCGGTGCGGCCGGGTTGTCGGCAGCCGTGACCGCCGCGTGGCATGGCCTCAAAGTTATCGTGGTGGAAAAAGACCCGGTATTCGGTGGCGCCACCGCGTGGTCCGGTGGCTGGGCCTGGGTGCCGTGCAATCCTCTGGCACGACGCGCCGGCATCGTCGAAGACGTGGAGCAGCCGCGCACCTACCTCAAACACGAATTGGGCGAACATTACGATCCGGCGATGATCGATGCCTTCCTCGAAGCCGCTCCACGAATGGTCGCGTTTTTCGAACAGCACACCTCGCTGCAATTCGCCGACGGCAATGCGATTGCCGACATTCATGGCGACACGCCAGGCGCCGGCACCGGTGGGCGCTCGGTGATCGCCGCGCCATACAACGCACGAAAAGTCGGCAAACTGCTCAAGCGTCTTCGCAAAACCATGCGCGAAACTTCCTTCATGGGCATGCCGATCATGGCGGGCGCGGACCTCACGGCGTTTCTCAACCTGACCCGTTCACTGTCGGCGGCCTGGCATGTCACTTGGCGATTTACCCGCCATTTATTCGACCTCGTCGTGCATGGCCGGGCGATGCAACTGGTCAACGGCGTGGCATTGGTGGCACGCCTGGCGAAATCCGCCGACGACCTCGGCGTGTTGCTCTGGGACTCGGCGCCCGTTGCGGAACTGTTGCGCGAAAACAATCAGGTTCGCGGTGCCGTGGTCAGCACCGCCAAAGGCTCGGTGCGCATCCATGCACGCAAGGCCGTAGTGCTGGCGGCCGGTGGTTTCGCCAATGACATCGAACGGCGCAAAGCGCTGTTCCCGCGTACGCCCACCGGACATGAGCATTTGGCCCTGCCGCCAGTCGGCGTATCCGGTGACGGCTTGCGACTAGGTGAAAGCGTCGGCGCCCAAATGAGTACGGACATGCAGTCCCCCGTCGCCTGGGCCCCGGTTTCTCAGGTGCCGCACAGCGACGGCAGCATAGGTCATTTCCCGCACATCATCGAACGCGGCAAACCGGGAATCATCGGCGTGCTAAGCAACGGTCAGCGCTTCGTCAACGAAGCGAACGGCTACTACGACTACGTGACGGCCATGGTTGCCGCCGCCCCGCCGGGTGAAGACGTCGCTTCCTGGCTGATTTGCAGCCACCGTTTTCAACGACGTTATGGTTTAGGGATCTCTCGGCCATTTCCCCTATCGGTGTCATCCGTTATCCGCAGCGGCTATCTGAAAACCGGTAATACCCTTGAGGAATTGGCATCGGTCTGCGGCATCGATCCGCTCGGCTTGCGCAGTACCGTATCGGACTACAACCGCCATGCACGCAACGGCGAAGATCCGCAATTCGGACGCGGCTCGACACCCTACAACCGCAAACAGGGTGATGCGCTGCAACAACCCAACCCCTGCGTCGCGCCGATCGAACAAGGCCCGTTTTATGCGGTGAAGGTCCAGCCCGGTTGCTTCGGCACCTTCGCCGGGCTCAAGGTCAACCAACACGCCCAGGTTCTCGACGACTCGGGCCACGCCATCGCCGGGTTGTATGCGGCGGGCGGCGACATGGCCAGCATCATGGGCGGCCATTACCCCGCCGGCGGCATCAATATCGGCCCGGCGCTGACCTTCGGCTACATCGCCGCACGCCACATCGCAGGCGTCACTGCTTATGAAAAGGAGATCGACCATGCAGCACATCGTTAACGCACAGGGTTTGAACATGCCGAAACTCGGCCTCGGCACCTGGCCGATGCTCGGTGAGGAATGCACCCGCGCGGTGGAACAGGCGCTTGCGCTGGGCTATCGGCACATCGACACGGCGGCGGCCTACAACAACGAGGACGCAGTCGGTCAGGCCTTGGTGAACAGTCCGACACCCCGCGAGCAGATCCACGTCACCACCAAGGTCTGGTGGGATCAACTGCAACCCGATGCGATGCGCCATTCCATGGATCGCAGCCTTGAAGCCTTGCGCAGCGATTACGTCGACTTGTTCATGATCCACTGGCCCAGCACCGATTGGGATCTGCCGCGCACGATTGAAACGTTGGTGTCGTTCAAGGAACAAGGCCTGGCACGCAACATCGGCGTGGCGAATTTTCCACTGCCCCTGCTGCGCAAAGTCGTCGAAGAACTGGGTGCGCCGCTGTCAGCAATTCAGGTCGAATACCACGTGCTGCTCGGACAAAACGCACTGCTCGCTTACGCCCGTCAACACGATCTGGCGTTGACGGCCTACACGCCGCTGGCAAGGAACAAGGTTTCGGATATCCCGCAGATCCAGCAGATCGCCGCCAAACACGGGGTATTGCCAACCCAGGTCGCGCTGAAATGGTTGCTCGATCAACCGAACGTAGCAGCGATCCCCAAAGCCAGCAGCGAGGCCAATCAACTCGCGAACCTGGCGGCACTCAAGGTCAATCTCGATGACCAGGATCGCGCCTTGATCGCCAGCCTGTCCAAACGCGAGCGTCAAGTCAGCCCGGACTTTGCGCCGGTGTGGGATGCGTTCGACGCATAACCCGCAGGACCGGCGATCGCCCTCTGGAGAAAAACCCGGGGCCGGACGGAATTCGATGGGTTATCCGCGTTCAATACAAGCCTGAATCGTTCTCGGCAGCCGTCACGGGTTGCCGGGAATAATTGCGTGCGTGGCAAAAGCCGGACGACCGGACTGGCGCCGCTCCCACTTGGCAGCAACACTCATCGCACGGACAACCAGAGGATTCCCACATGCTATGGAAAAAAGGCCGACGCAGCGACAACGTGGTCGATGCCCGTGGCGATGATGTCGGCGGCGGTGGCGGCGGGATGCGCTTTGGTGGCGGCAAGGGTCTGAGCCTGACAGCGATCCTGCTGATCGTCGGGATCGGCTGGATCACTGGCCAGGACCCAATGCAAATCCTCGGGCAACTGACCGGCCAGATGGACCAATCCGCACCCACCACAACCCAGACCCGCAAGGCACCACCGGCCAATGACGAAGGTGCCGAATTCGTCCGCTCGATCCTTGGCGACACCGAAGACACCTGGCGGCAGATTTTCCAGCAGGGCGGCCGCGAGTACAAAGATCCGACGCTGGTGCTGTTCAGCAATCGCGTGAACTCGGCCTGCGGTCTGGCGACCTCGGCGACCGGTCCGTTCTATTGCCCGGCAGACCAGAAGGTTTATCTGGACATGGCGTTCTTCCAGGAGATGTCACAGCGCTTTTCCGCCGCTGGCGACTTCGCCCAGGCCTACGTGATCGCTCACGAAGTCGGACACCATGTGCAGACCTTGCTCGGCGTCTCCGCGAAAATTCAGACAGCCCGCCAGCAAGGCCGGCAGATGGAAGGCGACGGCGGCTTGCTGGTGCGTCAGGAATTGCAGGCCGATTGCCTGGCCGGGGTCTGGGCCAACAATGCGCAGCAGCGATTGAACTGGCTGGAACCGGGGGACATCGAAGAAGCATTGAACGCGGCAAATGCCATCGGCGACGATCGTTTGCAGCAACAGGGTCAGGGCCGCGTGGTGCCGGACTCGTTTACCCATGGTACGTCAGCGCAACGGGTGCGCTGGTTCAAAACCGGATTCGCCCAGGGCCAGGTTGGCCAGTGCGATACCTTTGCGGCGAAAAATCTGTAAATGAAGAAGTGGTTGTTGGTTTTGCTGTTCACTTGCGCAACGTCCCAGGCCCAAGAGCATGGGGTCAAAGAGCTCAGTCCCGGACGCCTGTTGTTGAAATCAGGTGAAATAGCGGTGGGCATCAGCCCCGCTCCGGCAAAAATCGAGCGCGTGTTGATCATCGTCCATGGTCGGTTACGCAATGCGCAAACCTATCTCCACAGCGGCTTACAGGCAGCGCAACTGGCCGGGCAAAGCGACACGACCCTGGTGATCGCCCCGCAATTCCTCAATGAAAACGACGTCGCGCTGCACCCGGTAGCCGACACTGTATTGCGCTGGCAAGGCAACGAGTGGATGGCCGGTGGCGAATCTACCGCGCCGTTTCGCCTGAGTTCCTACGAGGCACTGGACGAAATCATCGCGCGGTTGGGTGATCGTCAGCAGTTTCCGGATGTGAAGCAAATCGTCATCGCCGGGCACTCCGGTGGTGCTCAAGTGGTGCAGCGCTACGCTTTGCTGGGCCACGATCAATCGGCCCTGGAAGCCGCAGGCGTAAAGCTGCGCTACGTGATTGCCAATCCTTCTTCCTATGCGTACTTCGATGAACGCCGGCCGGTGGCTTTCAATCATGCTGCGTGTCCGGACTTCAATCGCTGGAAGTACGGGCTGACAGATTTGCCCGCCTACGCCGAAGGACAAAGCGCCGCGCAGTTGCAGGAAAAGTACCTCAAGCGCGACGTCGTTTATCTACTCGGGCAGCAGGACATCGACCCGAACCATCCGGCGCTGGATAAAAATTGTGAAGCAAAAGCTCAAGGCCCGTATCGATTGGCCCGTGGGCGGTTTTACTTCGATTATCTGAAGCGGCTGCAACCGCCAGGGTTGAATCAGCAACTGATTGAAGTGCCTGGGGTTGGGCATAACGGGGATGGGATGTTTACTTCGCCGGAGGGGCAGAAGGCGTTGTTTCAGTAACCGCAGAAAGATTCGCAGCCTTCGGCAGATCCTACAGGGTGTACTCGATTCCCCTGTAGAAGCTGCCGAAGGCTGCGATCTTTTGACCTTAATAAATCAAGCCGAGAGCATCCGCTGCAACTCGACACAATCCGCCGCATGCCAATCCGTCAGCTCCGGCCACGGATTATCCGGCAGGTTCACCAGCACCGTCCGCGCCCCTGCCGCCCGACCGCAATCCAGATCGAAGCGGTAATCCCCGACCATCACCATCTCGCTCGTCGGCACATTCCAGGCTTCGGCCAGTTTCAACAACCCACCGGGATGCGGCTTTGGCGGTGCTTCATCACGACCGAGCACATCCTCCACGGCGAAGCAGTCCGCCAGGCCGATTGCCTCCAGCGTGACATGCGCCAGTTCACGGGCATTGCGGGTAAGAATGCCCAGGCGATAACCACGCCCAGCCAATTCGCGCACCAGTTCGACGGCGCCCACAGCCGGTTTCGAACCCAGCGCCAGATCCCGCTCATGCTCCAGCAACCACGCATGTTTAGCCGCCGCCTCATCGGCCGGCAGCGCAGCAAGGTGGGTGAGAATGTCGTCTTCAGCCGGGATCGCCAACGCCACGCGAATGGCCGCGAAGTCATGCACGGCGACGGTCAGGGTGCCGTCCATGTCGAACACCCAGTGGCGCACATCGCTCAGGCTCATGCCCAATCCTTGCGGTGACGGATCAGGCCTTCCTGCGTGACCGAAGCCACCAGTTGCCCGGCGCGGTTGAACACGCTGCCACGGTTGAACCCGCGCGAATTGCCGGCCCACGGGCTGTCCATCGCGTACAGCAACCAGTCATCGGCACGCAGGTTGGCGTGGAACCACAGCGCGTGGTCGAGGCTGGCGACCTGCATATCCTTGTGCCAGACCGATTTACCGTGAGGTTGCATCGAGGTCACGAGCAAGCCGAAATCCGAGGCGTACGCCAGCAAGTATTTATGCAGTGCCGGGGAGTCGATCAAGGCACCATCGGCGCGAAACCAGACGTACTTGATCGGGTCGGACGGCAGCGGGTTGTAGGGGTCTTTCTCGGTAATCGGGCGAAACTCGATCGGCTTCGGGCACAGCAGTTTTTCACGCATGTGCTCGGGGATCAGGTGCGCACGCTGCTGGGTGATTTCCAGCTCTGACGGCAGGTTTTCCGGCCCGACCACTTGTGGCATTTCGGTCTGGTGCTCGAAACCTTGTTCGTCGTACTGGAACGAGGCACTGCACGTGAAGATCGGGTGGCCCTTCTGGATCGCGGTCACCCGGCGCGTGCTGAAACTGCCGCCGTCGCGCACGCGGTCAACGGAATACACCACGGGCAACTTGGCGTCGCCGGGACGCAAAAAGTAGCCGTGCATCGAATGCACATGGCGCGCCTCTTCCACTGTCTGACTGGCCGCCGACAACGACTGACCGAGCACCTGGCCACCGAACAGCTGGCGAAATCCCAAGTCCTGGCTGCGGCCACGGAACAGGTTTTCTTCGATAGGTTCCAGGCTCAGCAGGTCGACCAGATCATCCAACACTTGGCTCATTCAGACTCTCCTCACACAACGCAATGCCGCGCAGTCTCGGCTGCGTCGGTCGATTCAATTTCTGGCCCGTGCCATCATGAGGGCCATTGTAAACGTCCGTGCCAGGTTATCCATGCAAGGTTTGCAGCCATTGTTCACGGCTGATGCGGTACAGCACGTGATGACGCAGGGGATGGCCGACGGCGAGCTTCGGGTGCTCGAAGTCATCGGCCGGATCGTGATGCATGCCAATCGCCTGCATGACTTTCTGCGACGGCAAGTTGCTGTCGGCCGTGAATGACACGACTTCGTTCACCGCCAAACGGTCAAACCCGCAGCGCAGAGCGGTCCACGCGGCTTCACTGGCGTAACCCAGGCCCCAGTGCTCACGCGCCAGGCGCCAGCCGATCTCGATGGCCGGCGTGAACGGCGCATCGAAACCGACCACGCCGAGCCCGGTAAAACCGATGAACTGACCGGTGTCCTTGCGCTCCAGCGCCCAGAGACCATAACCGTGCTCGGCAAAATGGCCACGGACTCGCCCGATCAATGAAGCACTCTCCAGTCGGCTCAAGGGCGCCGGAAAATAGCGCATGACCTGCGGATCGGCGCACATCGCGGCAAATTCCGGCAAATCCTCATCGCGCCATTGCCGCAACAGCAGTCGCGCGCTTGCCAGTTCCAGTATCGGCTCCATCGTGCCCCTCCCCCATTTCCATGCCGCAAGTCTACAACGCTGGTAGGATCCGTCTCTCATTCCTGTCCGAAATCATCATGCCGCTCCCGCTGATTTATCACGAAGACTACAGTCCCGACTTCCCGGCGGATCACCGCTTTCCGATGGACAAGTTTCGCCTGTTGCGTGATCACCTGGTGGACAGCGGACTGACCAGTGACGCTGATTTGCTGCGCCCGGAACTGTGCCCCGCAGAGATTCTCGCCCTCGCCCATGACCCTTCGTATATCGAACGCTACATGAGCGGCGAGTTGTCCCGTGAGGATCAACGACGCCTCGGCCTGCCCTGGAGCGAAGCTCTGGCCCGGCGGACGGTGCGGGCGGTCGGCGGCTCGCTGCTGGCGGCCGAGCAGGCACTGGAACATGGGCTGGCCTGCCACCTGGCAGGCGGTACTCACCATGCGCATTACGACTACCCGGCCGGGTTCTGCATCTTCAATGACCTGGCAGTGATCAGCCAGTTCATGCTGCAAAGCGGTCGGGTGAATCGGGTGCTGATCTTCGATTGCGATGTGCACCAGGGCGACGGGACAGCACGGATTCTGCACAACACCCCAGAGGCCATCACCGTTTCCCTGCACTGCGAAAAGAATTTTCCTGCACGCAAGGCGGAAAGCGACTGGGACATTCCGCTGCCCAATGGCATGGGCGATGCTGACTACCTGAAGGTGGTAGACGATGCGCTCAACTATCTGTTGCCGCTCTACCAGCCGGACCTGGTGCTGTACGACGCCGGGGTCGATGTGCACAAGGACGACGCCCTCGGTTACCTGAAGCTGACAGACGAAGGCGTCGCCGCCCGCGATGAAAGCGTGATGCGCCATTGCCTGGGTCGGGATATTCCGGTGGTCGGAGTGATTGGCGGCGGCTACAGCAAGGACCGCCAGGCCCTGGCCCGGCGTCACGGCATCCTCCATCACAGCGCGCAACGCGTCTGGCAGTCATCAGGTTGTCACTGACCTGTGGATGCCTTACCCACAATGCCTGTGGAACCGCCTGTGGATAACCTGAGTGAAAGGGACTACAGACCACGCGGCGTATGGGCTACAGACCACTGATTGTTTTTTAACCAGCATTGGCAAACACCACTGAACCCTGTGGGAGCGGGCTTGCCCGCGATGAGGCCGGCACATCTACATCTTTGTTGACTGACAGTCCGCTATCGCGGGCAAGCCCGCTCCCACAGTAATCGTGTACTGCTAGAATGCGCGCCAAATCCGCCACACCGCAGCTTCTACCATGACTCAGCCGAGCACCTCCCTCCCCCCTCAAGTCGCCATCATCGGCGGCGGCCCCGCCGGCCTGATGGCCGCGGAAGTGTTGAGCCAGGCCGGGATCAAGGTCGACCTCTACGACGGCATGCCTTCGGTAGGCAGGAAATTTCTGCTCGCCGGTGTCGGCGGCATGAACATCACCCACTCCGAAGCCTATCCGGCGTTTCTCTCGCGCTACGCCGAACGGGCGCCGCAAATCGCCCCGCTGCTGCGCAGTTTCGGTGCCGATGCGTTGTGCCAGTGGATTCATGAACTGGGTATCGAAACCTTCGTCGGCAGCTCCGGCCGTGTATTCCCGACCGACATGAAAGCCGCGCCGCTGTTACGCGCCTGGCTCAAACGCCTGCGCGACAGCGGCGTAGTTATCCACACCCGGCACCGCTGGCTTGGCTGGGATGAACAAGGTGACTTGCGCATCGCCAGCCCCGAAGGCGAAAAAACCGTACACGCCGACGCCACCCTGCTCGCCCTCGGCGGCGGCAGTTGGTCGCGCCTGGGCTCGGACGGCGCGTGGATGCTGCCACTGGAGCAACACGGCGTAGGACTGGCGCCATTGCAGCCGAGCAATTGCGGCTTCGAGGTGCAGGCATGGAGCGATTTGATGGTCAGCAAATTCGCTGGCGCCCCGCTGAAAAATATCGCCATTGGCCTGAACGACGACGTGCCACGACTCGGCGAGTGCGTAATCACTGCGACCGGGATTGAAGGCAGTTTGATCTATGCGCTATCAGCGCCGATTCGCGAAGCGATCAATCTGCACGGTTCGGCCACGATTCATATCGATCTCCTGCCCGGCAGGCCTGTGGATAAAGTTAAGGCTGCATTGAGCAAACCTCGGGGTTCGCGCTCCATGGCCAAGCACCTGCACAGTCAGTTGGGCATCGATGGCGTGAAAGCGGCGTTGTTGCGGGAATTGACCACTGCCGACACCTTCACCGATCCGGCCCTGCTGGCCAAAGCGATCAAGGCGTTGCCTCTGACACTGGTGAAATCCCGTCCACTGGACGAAGCCATTAGCAGCGCGGGTGGTGTGTTGTTCGAGGCGATGGATGAGCGTTTGATGCTTAAGCAATTGCCGGGGGTGTTTTGCGCGGGAGAGATGCTGGACTGGGAAGCGCCGACGGGCGGCTATCTGCTGACCGCGTGTTTCGCCAGTGGGCGGGCGGCGGGGTTGGGGATGTTGGATTGGCTTAGGGGCTGCCGCAAGTTATAAGCGGCAAGCTGCAAGCCAGCGGCTCTAACTTGCCGCTTGTAGCTTGCCGCTTGCCGCTGCTTCTTCAAGGCTTACGCTTACGCGGCCCAGTATTGAACACCGGCACTTTTCGCACAGGCTTGATCGAAGGTTCCACCGGCGCAGCTTCCCCGCTATCCACCCACTTACCCAGATTGCGCTTACCGCCGCCGCCCCCAGACGCCTTCGGCTTCTTCGGTTTTTTCGGCTTCTTGACGACCTGGCCACTGGCATCGGTGTCCGGCACGCGGTGCTCGGGTTCGAAGTCCGGCTCGCTCTGACGCTTCAACGTCTGGCGGGTCAGCATCTCGATGGCCGACAGCAGATTCACCTCATCGGCGCACACCAGGGAAATCGCCTCACCGGTCGAGCCCGCGCGGCCGGTACGACCGATGCGGTGGATGTAATCCTCAGCCACGATCGGCAGATCGAAGTTGACCACCAACGGCAAGTCTTCGATGTCCAGGCCACGGGCCGCGACGTCGGTGGCGACCAGGATCTGCACTTCACTGGCCTTGAAACGGTCCAGTGCGCGTTGACGGGTTGCCTGGGGTTTATCGCCGTGGATACCGTCGGCGTTGATGCCCAGGCCCTGGAGTTTTTCCACCAGCGCGTCCACGCCGTTGCGGGTCTTGGCGAACACCAGCACTTGCTTCCACTTGCCCTTGCGCATCAGGTGCACGAACAGTTCCGGCTTGCGCTTCTTGTCCACCGTGACGATCCATTGCTTGACCGTATTGGCCGCCACGTTGCGCGGGCTCACTTCAACCGTCAGCGGATCGTTGAGCATCTGCCCGGCCAGCAGGCGGATGTCGTCGGAGAAGGTCGCGGAGAACAACAGCGTCTGACGTTTCTTCGGCAGCGCGCGGTAAATGTTCGCCAGCTCTTCGGAAAAGCCCAGGTCGAGCATGCGATCGGCTTCGTCCAGCACCAGGGTTTGCAACTGATTGAACTTCAGCGCGTTCTGGCGGAACAGGTCGAGCAAGCGGCCCGGGGTCGCCACCAACAGATCGACGCCGCTGCGCAGCTTCATCATTTGCGGGTTGATGCTGACGCCGCCGTACACCGCGTAGGTGCGCAACGGCAGGTTTTCGGCGTACTGGCGCACGGCTTCGTGAACCTGCTCGGCCAGTTCGCGGGTCGGCACCAGAATCAGCGCACGCACCGAGTTGGCGGTGACTTTCGGCCCTTCCATGGCCAGCAGTTGCAGCAGCGGCAAGGCGAAACCGGCAGTCTTGCCAGTACCGGTCTGGGCAGCGGCCATCAGGTCACGACCGGCCAGCACCGCCGGAATGGCTTGCGCCTGAACCGGCGTCGGAGTCTGGTAGCCGAGCGTCTCGAGGGAGCGCAGCAAGGGTTCGATCAGGCCAAGGGTGGCGAAAGTCATGGGAATACCGTAGGAAAATTCAGCGCGGGTTGTTCGAAACGAACGTGCAATGCCGCGCAGTTTACCCTAATTCACACGGGATTCTGTCGGCACGACCTTCACCGTCGGCAGCGTCGGTGCACGGCGCCACTGCGGCAGGCCAATCAGCACCACGGCGCTGATGATCACCGCCATCGCCAATGCTTCTTCAATGCCAATGGTCTCGCCAACAAACACGATCCCCAGCAACACCGCCACCGCCGGGTTGACGTAGGCATAACTGGTCGCCGCCGCCGGACGCACGTGTTTCAACAGGTACATGTAGGCGTTGAAGGCAATGATCGAACCGAACACGGTGAGGTACGCCAGTGCGGCCCAGCCTTCGATTGGCGGGATTTTTTCCAGGTGTTCACCGCTCACGGCGCTGGCGATCAGCAACACCACGCCACCCACCAACATTTCCACGGCACTGGCCATCGCGCCTTGCGGTAACGGCAAGTGTTTGCTCCACACCGAACCGAACGCCCAAGTGGCCGCCGCAAAAATCAGCAACGCGGCCCCCAACGGACTCGATTGCAGGTTGGAGCCGAGGTTGAGCATGGCGATGCCGATCAACCCAAGCACAATCCCCGCCCATTCGAGACGGGTATTACGCGCGCCCCAGAAATATCCACAGAGCAAAGTAAACAACGGCACCGTCGCCACCGCCAACGCAGCCACTCCGGAAGCCACACCCGTGTGTTCGGCCACGCTGACCGCGCCGTTGCCGCACGCCAGCAGCAAAATCCCGATGATCCCCGCGGCTTTCCATTGCGCCCAGGTCGGCGCCGGCGCCCCGCGCCAGCGCAGGAAGGCGTACATCAGCGTCCCGGCAATCACGAAGCGAATGCCCGCCAGCAGCAACGGCGGCCAGTACTCCACGCCGATGCGGATCACCAGATAGGTCGACCCCCAAATCACGTACAACGCAAAAAAGGCAGCGATCAAGGGTAAGGGAAAGCGACGAAGGCCAGACATGAGGGCAGCTCACAGGCAAGGACAAGTGAACGGCTATTCTAAAAAGGCTGGCGCCGGAAAATAAGTTACAAAACCTGTTTAAAGCGCCGGTACACTTTTCAAACCACGGAGTTCAGCGCTATAAACCGTGCTTTCGAAAGTTGGTTATTTTTCAGGAGGCATCCGATGGATAAGTACGACCGCATGCTGCTCAGCGCGCTGCTGGAAAACGGTCGCGCGTCCTACGCGGACCTCGCGCGCAAGGTCAACCTGTCTGCCCCGGCCGTGGCCGAGCGCGTGGCCAAACTCGAAACCAGCGGCGTGATCACCGGCTACCAGGCGAAAGTCGACATGGCCAAGCTCGGTTTGCCGATCCAGTGCGTCATCGAACTGCGCCTGAACCAGCACGGCAACCAAAAGGCCTACGACGACCTGATCAAAATCCCGCAATTGACTGAATGCCATCGGGTGACCGGCGATCCGTGCGTGATCATGCAAGCGGCGGTGGGTTCGATGCCGGAGCTGGAGGAGTTGATTAACCGGATTGCGACGTTCGGGTTCAGCAAGACGTCGATCGTGTTGTCGAGCGCCATCGAAAAACGCGTGCCGTTGGGCCACATAGAAAGCAACGGCAAATAGCACTGATGTCGGACTGTAGGAGCTGTCGAGTGCAACGAGGCTGCGATCTTTTGATCTTGATCTTAAAAAATCAAAGTCAAAAGATCGCAGCCTCGTTTCACTCGACAGCTCCTACAAGGGATTTGTGGGGTGCTTGAAATCAGCGGTAGCGCTGGAGGTGCTCGGTTACTTTGGCGGCCGGCACTTTCTGCAACTTGCACAGCAAATCATGAGATAGCTCGCGCAAGCCGTGCTTTTGGCGTAGTTCTTCAGCCAAATGCGCAGTCAGGTTGGCCGCCATCTCGGCATCGGCCATCGCCCGGTGAGCCTTGCCGGTGTGCGGCAGGTTGGCGAAGGTGGTGAGGGTGCCGAGTTTGTGGTTCGGTGCGGCGGGCATCAGGCGTCGGGCCAGCAGCAGCGAACAGGCGAAATTCTGCAAACGGGTGCGTTTGATCCGCCCCAATTCAAAGTCCCAGAACTTCTGGTCGAACGCGGCGTTGTGCGCCAGCAATGGTGTGATGCCGACGAATTCGTTGACCTCGTTCATCACCTGCTCGGCCGACGGCGCGGTGCGCAGCATGGCGTTGCTGATGCCGGTGAGTTGTTCGATGAAGGCCGGGACGCGCACGCCGGCGTTCATCAGGCTCTGGTAACGCTCGACGATGCGCCCCTGTTCGAGAATCACCACGGCGATTTCCGTGGCCCGGCAGCTGCTGCTCGGGGAGATTCCGGTGGTTTCAAAGTCGATGACTGCTATGCGTTCCAAACCTGTTTCAACTCCGTAAAAATCAATTCTTGAGCAGCAACGCGCCTTCGATCGGCACGTAGCGGCTGGCGGCGCGGATCAGCGAGTTGGCGGTCAGGCCCGGCACGCCGTAGGCGACTGCTTGCACGCCATGTTTGCTGATGATGCGTTCGAGCAGCATGTCGAAATCGCCGTCACCGGAGGCCAGCACGATTTCGTCGACGTGATCGGCGGCGTCCATGATGTCGAGGGTGATGCCCACGTCCCAGTCGCCCTTGGCCGAGCCATCGCTGCGCTGGATGTAGGGTTTGAGCTTCACGGTAAAACCGAGGTTGCGCAGGATCTGCTGGAACTGCTGCTGTTTGCTGTCGCCGCGATCGATGGCGTAGGCATAGGCTTCGACGATTTCGCCCTGTTTACTGATGTCAGCCCACAGCGCGGCGTAGTTGAAGTGACAACCATAGGCCTGACGCACGGTGTAGTAGAGGTTTTGGACGTCGGCGAACACTGCGATTTTTTTCACCGGTTTTCCTCAAGGCTGAATCAGGCCCCAGGCCCGAAAAGTCGCCCAGTATGCCAGCCTCAAGGAATGTTCCGCGAATAATCGGCCCGGAGCGCAGGCGCGCTCCGGACGAATGGCGGGTCAGACGAAGGAGTCGTCGTCGCCACCGAAGAACGATGAACTGTCATCGCTGTAGTCGGCGTCGGTGAAACCGCCCTGGTCATTGCCGTAGGAATCGTTGCCGGCCACACGCTGGTCATCGCCCCAGTCGTTGTTGCCCTGGTCGTTGACCTGGGCCGGTTGCTCCTTGATGACTTCGACGATTTCTTCCGGTTGCTGATTGTGATGGAACAGGCTGCTGATGCCTTGCGCCAGCATCACGCCACCTGCCACACCGGCCGCGGTTTTCAACGCGCCACCGAGAAAACCGCTGCCCGCCGCTGCCGGAGCCTGTTGCTGGGGTGCATAACCCTGCTGCGGGAAGTTTGGCTGCGGTGCCCCGAAGTTCTGTTGTGGTGGCTGCGAATTGAACGAAGTCCGCCCCGGTTCACGCCAGCCGCCGCTCGATGGCGGCGCGCTTTGGGTCGGTGCAGGCTGCGGATCACGACTGCCACCAAAGATGCTCGATAGAAAGCCTCCGCTGCTCGGCGCCGGAGCCGCCGTTTGCGCCTTGGCCTGTTGCAGTTCGGCCTGCAATTGCTGGACTTGCGCCGTCAGTTGTTTGTTCTGCTCGTCGAGGCTCTTGATCGCCGCCTCTTGCACCAGAATCGCCTGGGTCATGAAATAACCTGCCGCCGGCTGGCGTGTCAGGTGTTCCTTGATCCGCGCCTCAGCCTGGGCGTCGCGCGGGGCTGAGTCCGTTTCGGCCTGTTGCAGCCGGGAAAACAGTCCATCGATCAGGGTTTGTTCTTCGCTGTTCATGGCGACCTCGTAGATTGCCGGGGAAATCGTTGCCCTTCTCCAAGGAGGATAAGGTGCCCGACCTTAATGGAGGCTGAAACAATCTGTTTCAATGACATTTACCCAACGTTTACGTTTGCTTCAGGCGGTACATCATCGGTTACAGTGAGCCACTGTTTATGACCTGCGATACCGACTGATGAACCCGTTAGATGTGCTGCGTGACTCCCTGTATTTCTTCAAGCGCAATCTGAGCCAGATCGTGCAACTGTGCCTGCCGCTGGTGATCATCGAGGCCCTGTTGCAGCAAGTGGTCGACCACTCCACCGAGCCGGACAGCTTTCCTGGTGTCAGCGTGATTGTCGGCCTGCTGATCTATCCGCTGTACACCGCCGCGCTGATCCTGTTTCTCGACGCCCGCAGCCGAGGCGAATCACCACGCAACCGCGACTTGCTGTCGAGGTCTGCCTACCTGTGGCCACGCTTCGCGCTGCTGACGGCGCTCAATACGTTGTTGATCCTGCTCGGCCTGTCGTTGTATTTCCTGCCGGGCATCTGGCTGATGGTGACCTTGGCGTTCGGCGAGTATCTGCTGGTGTTGCGAGGCCTGGCCCCGCTGCAAGCAATGAAAGAAAGCCTGCGCCTGACCCGTGGCCATTTCCTGCGCATCCTGGCGTGCATCCTGTGTGTGATGGGGCCGTTGTGGCTGCTCAAGGGCGCGACGCTGGCGGTCTATCCCGACCCGCAGAACCCGGTCATCTCGCTGCTGATCGACAGCGCCCACAGCTTCCTGCAACTGTTCACCAGCGTGGTGCTGTTCCGCCTGTTCATGCTGATCAGCGATGTGCCGGAAAAAATCGACGGGCCACTCTGACCTTGGGCGACCGCCCGTCACTCGGGTATGCTCGGGACCAACTTCCGTAACGCTATAAGCCGAGCCATGACCCGACTGCTGCGCTACACCTTGCTGGGATTGTTGATGGTCATCGGCCTGACCGGCGTGATGATCTACAGCCTGACCTGGCGCCCCGAAGCCCGCGAAGTGCTGCCGGTCAATTGCAGCACCAAGGCGCCGACCCTGGCGCCCGGCCAGGCGCTGAAGGTGATGACCTGGAACGTCCAGTACCTGGCGGGCAAGCGCTACGTGTTCTGGAATGACCTGGCCAACGGCACCGATGAAAAACCCACGCCGGAAGACATGGCCTTCAGCCTCGATGAAGTGGCGCGGGTGATTCGCGACGAGCAACCGGACGTGGTGCTGTTGCAGGAACTCGATGACGGCGCCAAGGCCAGCGCTTACCAGCACCAGCTCAAACTGCTGCAGGAACGGCTCGCCGACCTGTATCCATGCAGTGTCAGCGCCTTCGACTGGAAGGCCGACTTCGTCCCTGATCCGCACATCTTTGGCAGCGTCGGCCGACAATTGGCAACGCTGAGCCGCTACCAGATCGATCATGCCCAGCGCCTGCAACTGCCGGTGGCGCCGGTCAATCTGGTCAGCCGCCAGTTCCAGCCGAAAAACGCCTTGCTGGTCGCCTACCTGCCAGTGAGTGATGGCAGTCAGGCCGCAATCCTCAACACCCATCTCGACCGAGTGCGGCAACCTGACGGGACGCTGCAAGCGCAGGTCGCGGCCATTGGCAAAGTGCTCGACAAGTTCGAAAGCCGCGGTACGCCCTGGTTGATCGGCGGCGACTTCAATCTGTTGCCGCTTGGGCAGTTCCAGCGCCTGCCCAGCGAGCAACGCATGCCCTACTCTGCCGACAGCGCCCTGCACGTGCTGTGGGACAAGTACCCGATGATCCCCAACAACAACGAAGCCAGCGGTATCGACCGCGCACGCTGGCTGACACACTACCCGAACGATCCGAACCTGAACGGCCCGGACCGAACCGTCGACTACCTGTTTTACAGCTCACGTATCAAGCGGGTCGAGGCCACGGTCAGACAGGACGATACGTTGCGTATCTCCGATCACTTGCCGGTGATTGCGCGGTTCCTGCTCCCCGCTGCGCCTTGATCTTGTAGGAGCAAAGCTTGCTCGCGATAACGGTGTGTCAGCCGCCAATGAGGCTGGATGTGCCGGCCGCATCGCGAGCAAGCTCGGCTCCTACAGGTTTGGCGTTGCCTGCCAATCATCCGGTATGACTGCAATCACATCGATCTCCATCAACCACTGCGGTTGACCCAGCCCGGAAATCACCAGCCCGGTCGAGATCGGGAACACGCCTTTGAGCCACTTGCCCACGACCTGATAAACCGGCTCACGGTAACGCGGGTCGATGATGTACGTGGTGGTTTTGACGATATGGGAAAGATCGCTCCCCGCCTCTTCCAGCAGCTGCTTGACGTTTTTCATCGCCTGTTCGGCTTGGGCACCCGGGTCGCCAAGGCCTACCAGGTTGCCATCAAAATCGGTGCCGATCTGCCCGCGCACATAAACCGTGTTGCCGGCCCGTACGGCCTGGCACAGATCATTGTCCAGTGACTGGTTAGGGTACGTGTCCTTGGTATTGAACATGCGAATGCGCGTGTGAGTAGGCATCAACTGACTCCCTGAAACATGAGTGAAGGTGTGGATCGGGAATGGCCACAGGACCATTCCCTC
Source organism: Pseudomonas sp. NFX98 (assembly GCF_047784845.1). NCBI lineage: Bacteria > Pseudomonadati > Pseudomonadota > Gammaproteobacteria > Pseudomonadales > Pseudomonadaceae > Pseudomonas > Pseudomonas sp. NFX98. The sequence goes on from NZ_JBLNNF010000014.1 coordinate 164,083, forward strand.
AATCGATTGTTAACGCTGCGACGGGTCGCGGTATTCGAGGTACTGGCGCTGGGTGGCGATGTGGCCAGCGACATGCTTGGCGTCGTGCCAGACGCCCCAGATGAAGCTCGATCCGCGACGCGACAACCACGGCAGGCCCACGAAGTAGATACCCGGTTCGTTCGAGACCCCGCGCTGATGACGCGGCTTGCCCTTCTCGTCAAAGGTGTCGACCTGCAACCAGCTGTAATCGACGGCGTAACCGGTGGCCCAAATGATCGAGGTGATGCCCGCCTCGGCCAGATCCAGTTCGAGAATCGGGTGGGTGACGCACTCTGGATCGTGCAGCATGAACCGCGCTTCGGGCTCTTCCGGCAGGTCGAGTCCGTTGCGCGCGATGTAGGCATCCGCCGCGTCCAGCAACGACAGGTAATTCGCGTCACCGGCAGCGATGTTGCGCGCCAGATCCTGTTGGAACGTCACCACGCCGTCGTTGAACGATTGGGTCAGCCCCACCAGCGTCACGCCTTGCTGGGCCAGTGCCCGGAAATCGACGGTCTGCCCGCCACGCGCACCGCTCACGGCGATGGTGACGTGCTCGCGCCCAGGCTCCATGGTTTCCAGATCCCAAAGCCCCAGCACCCCCAGCCACCAGCAGAAATCACGGTTGCGATAGGCGCGAGGCGGACGATCGTGCTGGCCGACCGACAGGTAGACTTGCTTGCCGGCACGCTGCAATTCATCGGCGATCTGCACCCCGGACGAACCTGCGCCGACCACCAGCACACCGCCCTCGGGCAACTGCTGCGGGTTGAAATATTGAGCCGAGTGAATCTGCGTGATGGTGCTGTCTTTCGGCGCAATCGGCGGGATGACCGGGCGCTGGAAAGGACCGGTCGCCGCCACCACGCGATTGGCCTGAATCACACCTTCGGAGGTTTCGATGGTGAAGCCTGGACGATCACTGTTGCGTACGACTTTTTTGACTTCCACACCGGTACGAATCGGCGCTTCGAATTTCTCGGCGTAGGCTTCGAAGTAAGCCGCTACGCGATCTTTTGAGGCGAAGGCATCGGGCTCCAGGTCTTCGAAATCCAGTCCGGGGAAGCGGTCGTGCCAGACCGGACCGTTCGCCACCAGCGAATCCCAACGCCCGGTGCGCCACGCTTCAGCGATGCGGTTACGCTCCAGGACGAGGTGCGGCACACCGAGTTTGCTCAAGTGCTCGCTCATGGCGACGCCAGCCTGGCCGGCACCGACAACAAGCGTATCTATTTCTATCTTTTTATCATTCATGCTTGTGTCCTTCAGAGAGGCGACTATGGCGCGGCAAGTCGCGACAGATCAGCTGTTTTAATAATTGAATACCGCGTGGATAACTTTGCTGGCGGGGTAGGTTTATTGTGCTTAGCGAATGCCAATAGCGAAAATATGATTTTTGTCGTTGTTGCCCATGAAAAAACTAACCAACAACTAACTTCTGTATTCACTGAATAAATAAAAAACCTGTAGGAGCGAGCTTGCTCGCGATGGTCGTGAACGATAACGCGCAAAACCAGATACCCAGTGGCGTCCTCCGGTTTTTCGCGAGCAAGCTCGCTCCTACAGGTTTAAGGCGTGAATTAATAGTTGTTTACAGCACGCCAATTTCTTTAGCCGTTCTATCAACCGCAATCTTGGTCTTGCCAACCAGTTCATCAATTTCAGCACGCGTGGCAATCAATGCCGGCGCCATGATCATGCGGCCCAGCGTCGAGCGAATAATTACGCCTTCATCAAAACCGATAGTGCGGCAGCGCCAGGCGATGTCGCCTTCGTTGGCGAAGCGCTTGCGGGTCGCCTTGTCCTCGGCGAACTGCAACGCGGCCACCAGGCCGACACCCTGAATCTCACCCACCAATGGGTGATTGCCAAACACTTCACGCAGGCACTGTTGGAAGTACGGGCCGGTGTCGCTTTTCACTTGGGTGACCACACCCTCATCGCGCAACGCCGTGAGGTTGGCAATCGCCACCGCAGCCGCGACCGGGTGACCGGAATAGGTCAGGCCGTGGGCAAATACGCCGCCCTGCTCGACCAACACCTCGGCCATGCGCCGGCTCAAAATCAGGCCGCCCATCGGGATATAACCCGAGGTCAGGCCCTTTGCGATCGACAAGGTGTCCGGCTCGAAATCAAAGTGCTGGTGGGCAAACCATTCACCGGTCCGACCGAAACCACCGATCACCTCGTCCGCACACAGCAGCACGTCGTACTTGCGGCAGATACGCTGGATTTCCGGCCAGTAGCTCTCTGGCGGGAAGATCATGCCGCCCGCGCCCTGGAACGGTTCGGCGATGAACGCAGCAACGTTTTCCGCGCCCAGTTCGAGAATCTTGGTTTCCAGTTGCTGAGCCGCGCGCAGGCCGAATTCGGCTGGCGTCAGATCACCTTCATGACCAAACCAGTACGGTTCATCGATGTGCGCGACGTCCGGAATCACACCGCCCATTTCGTGCATGAACTTCATCCCGCCCATGGCGCTGGCGGCCAGGGTGGAGCCGTGATAACCGTTCCAGCGACCGATCATGATCTTCTTCTGCGGCTTGCCGAGCACCTGCCAGTAGCGGCGCACCGTACGGATCAACACCTCGTTGGCCTCCGAACCGGAGTTGGTGTAAATCGCGTGGCTGTAGTGCTTGGGCAGCAGGCTGAACAGCAGCTCGGACAGCTCGACCACCGCCGGGTGAGTGGTGTGGAAGAACATGTTGTAGTACGGCAATTGCTCCAGCTGACGGGTCGCCGCCGCAGCGAGATCCTTGCGCCCGTAACCGAGGTTGGTGCACCACAAACCGGACATGCCATCGAGGTAACGATTGCCGTCGTTGTCCCACAGGTGCAGGCGGTCGCCACCGACGATCACGCGCGGCCCTTCTTCGTTCAACGCCTTCTGATCGAGGAACGCGTGAATGTGGTGGGCAGCATCGGACGCTTGATAGTCCTTGGTTTCGCGCTGGGGTTTGTAATCGGTTGTCATTTTTTATTCTCCTGAATTGAATAAAGGTTCAGTTCCCGGACACGGTAGTCAGCGGTGCCACGGCAGGCACACCGTTGTCCTGCGATTCGTTTTGGATCAGGGGTTCTGGCGTAAACAGCGGTTTGCGCATCACGAACTTGACCCACACCACGGCAATGATCGATATCACGCCAAGCACCACGCCGGCACAAGCAAAAATACTGGCGGTCATCTCCGGTGTTGGCGACACGTGATAGATCGCAAACAGCATGCCGGCGATACCGACGACCTGAGGCCATGGGTAAAACGGTGAGCGGAATGGACGGGCCAGATGGGGATAGCGGCGGCGCAAGGCGATCACGTCGATGTGCACGATGATGTAGGCCAGCAGCCACGCCAGTGCGGCAGCCAGCAGCAACAAGCTGATCGCCGCCGCGTCGTGGCCCAGAATGAGGATCGGCAGACCGGTGATCGCGGCAACAAACAGCACCGCCACCCAAGGCGTACGGCCACGTGCAGTGAGCTTCTTGAATTGCGGGAACGCCTGGCCGTTTTGCGCCATGCCGTAGAGCATGCGCGGCAGCGCTGCCAAGGATGAGTTCACCGTGCTGCACGTTGCGGTGATGGCTGCGACGACGAGGAACAGCTTGCCTGCCTCACCGAAAACCGTGGTGGCCAGCACGTAGTGAGGCAGCGCATCGCTTGCCAGTTGTTCACGTGGAATGCACAGCAGCGCGCCAAAGCAGTACAGCGCGATCACACCAAAAATCACCGTCAAACCAATGGTCATCGAGCGTGGAATATTGCGCTCGGGATTGCGGGTTTCTTCCACCAGCGGGCAGACGAATTCAGCTCCGACAAAACCCCACACCGCCATCGCAGCCAAGGTGATTGCGCCGAACTCCAACGGGTTCCAGCCCTGATCCAGTGGCAGTTGCAAACTGGCCTGACCGTTAGTCAGCGAAGCCAGACCCATGGCGATGAGGATCACCACCATCACCAGCGCCAGCACGTTTTGCAGCTTGGCGAACACATCAATGCCGAACAGGTTCAGCACAGTGAAAAGGCCCAGCACGCCGTAGGCCACCACCATGTGCGGAATGACATCGGGATAGACCTTACTGATCACCAGGTCCAGCAACAGCAGCTCGGCGGAGAGCGCAAACATCGCCACCACCATGTAACCGGAGAAGGTCGCCAGAATCGCCGGGAAATGCCCGATCGCCACTTCCGTGTAACTGCTGAGGCTACCCGCCTTCGGGATCATCAAGGCCAGTTCGGAAAACGACCAGGCATAGGTGATTGCCAACACATAAGCGATGGCCAGCGGAATGATGAAACCGAAACCGGCGATGCCCGCGCCTTGCAGCATCAGCACCATCACGCCTTGCGATACCACGACGCCCACCGCAACGGCCAGCAACGAACCCAGCCCCAGGACCCGGCGCAAGCCGCCGGACTGCGCCTGGATGGACGCGGTTGTACTTGAACTCATGACAAACTCCCCGTGTTTTCTTGTTGTTGATCGCCTTCACGTGGAAGGCAGGGATAAACATCGCCGCTCATCCTTGAGTGGCGATTGACGACAGCAGCGGCTTAGCGAGCCGCCCAGGCGTTGAACCGTTCCTCAAGCTCTTCGCCGTGATCGACCCAGAACGTGGCATCGACCAACTGGCCTTCAGAAAGATTGGCCTGAGCGGTAGGCAACTGGGCAAGCGTGTCGGCCGGAAGCTGCGCCAGCACATCCTTGCGAATCGGGCCGTAAGGGATCTGCGTGGAGAAGGATTTCTGCCCGCTCGCCTGGCTGGCGAACACGATGAATCGCTCGGCCAACGCCTTGTTCGGACTGCCGCGAACAATCGCCCAGTGATCAGGATCGTAGAGGTGGCCGTTCCACGAGATGGCCAGTTTCGAGCCTTCCTTTTGCGCGACAGCAATCCGGCCGTTGTAGGCCGCCGACATCACTACGTCGCCTGCCGCGAGCCATTGCGGAGGCTGCGCACCGGCTTCCCACCACTGGATCGAAGGCTTGATCTGGTCGAGTTTGTGAAACGCCCGGTCCACGCCTTCCTTGGTGCCCAGCACTTTGTACAGGTCATCCTGCTTGACGCCGTCGGCGAGCAGCGCCACTTCCAGCGTGTACTTGGCGCCTTTGCGCAGGCCGCGCTTGCCGGGGAATTGCTGCAGGTTCCACATATCCGCCCACGACGTTGGCGCCGCAGCCACCTTGTTCGAGTTGTAGGCGAGCACCATCGACCAGACATAACTGGCCACGCCGCACTCACTGACCGCGCCAGCCAGATAGTTTTTTGAATCGCCGATCAACGCCGGGTCCAACCGCTCGAACAGCCCTTCTTCACAGCCGCGCAGCAGCTCAGGGCTTTCGACTTCGACGACGTCCCAACTGACCTGGCCCACATCGACCATGGCTTTGACTTTCGAAAGTTCTCCGCTGTACTCGCCAACCACAACTTTGCCCGCGCCACTTTGTTCAAAGGGTTTGAAATAAGCCCCCTCTTGCGCTGCCTTGGTGGCACCGCCGAACGAAATAACCGTAAGACTTTCGGAGTGCGCAACAACCGGCACCGTAAATACCAACAACGCTGTTACAACCCTCGAAGACGAATATCTGAACATGAAAGCTCCCTCACTTTTTAATTGTGGTTAGTTACTGAGGCAGTCACGGCCACGCAGCCGCAAGTTCACGGAAGACTCTCCGTGTGGTGACATATTTTTATTCTTCAAACCGCACACCATCAGCGTGCGGTTAATTGTTCAGGAAACGCTTAACGTAATTGAAACCACGTGGTTTTCAACTGGGTGTATTTATCGAAAGAGTGCAACGACAAGTCCCGGCCGAAACCCGATTGCTTGCCACCGCCGAATGGCACGCTGACATCGAGGGCGTCCACGGTATTCACCGAAACGGTGCCCGCCTTCAATGCCCGCGCGACCCGATGCGCGCGATTCAGGTCGTCGCTCCACACCGAGGCGGCCAGCCCATAGATGCTGTCGTTGGCCAGCCGCACCGCTTGCTCTTCGGTGTCGAACGTGGAGATCGCCAACACTGGCCCGAACACCTCTTCGCGCGACAGGTGCGAGTCGTGATCGACCTCGGCAAAAATGGTCGGCTCGATAAAGTTGTCGGAACCGTTGTAGCTCAAGCGACGGCCGCCGGTGAGCAGTCGGGCGCCGTCTTCGTGGGCGCGTTCGATAAAATTCATCACCCGCGATGCCTGCGCCGAATCGACAATGGCGCCAGCAGCGCTCGCAGGATTCAGCGGATCGCCGGGCATCCAGGCTTTGGCTTTTTCCAGCAGGCGCTCGATAAACTCATCTTTGACCGAGTTCTGGACATACAGCCGCGAGTTGGCCGAGCAGACTTCGCCCTGATTGAAGAAGATGCCGAACGCCGCTTTCTCCGCCGCCAGATCCAGATCACGGCAATCGTCGAACACTAGACTCGGGCTTTTGCCGCCGCACTCAAGCCAGACTTGCTTGAGGTTCGATTGCGCGGCGTACTGCATGAAGTATTTGCCCACCTGAGTCGAGCCGGTGAACACCAGGCAATCGACATCCGGATGCAAACCCAGCGCCTTGCCGGCAGACTCGCCCAGCCCCAGCAACACGTTCAGCACGCCCGGCGGCAAGCCGGCTTCCAGGGCCAACTCGGCTAGACGCAGGGCCGAGAACGGTGATTGCTCGGCGGGCTTGAGCACCACGCTATTGCCAGCCGCCAGGGCCGGGGCCAGTTTCCAGGCTGCCATGTCGAGCGGGAAATTCCACGGCACCACGGCCGCCACCACGCCCAACGCTTCACGGGTGATGGTCGCAAGCGCCGAGGACGCGGTCGGCGCGACCTGATCGTAAAGCTTGTCCAGCGACTCGCCGTACCAGGCAAACACATGGGCGGCGCCGGGAACGTCGATGTTGTAGGCATCCATCACCGGTTTGCCCATGTTCAACGAATCCAGCAACGCCAGCTCTTCGCGGTGCGCCAGAACGAGTTCGGACAAACGCAGCATCACCCGCTTGCGCTCGACCGGCGCCATCCGCGCCCAAGGGCCTTCGTTGAAAGCGCGACGCGCACTGCGCACGGCCAGTTCCACTTCCACTTCGCCACACGCGGCGACACGGGCAAGCAACTGATTGGTCGCCGGGTTGATCGAATCGAATGTGGCGCCCGAAGACGCAGTCACCTGCCGGCCATCGATCAAGGCTTTGTCAGAGAAGGTTTGCCGGGCAGCTCGTTGCTGCCAATAGTCGAGGTCGAACACGCTACGCTCCCTTTACGACCGCCAGGGTGGTCGGGGTTGTTATCAGAGGTTGTAGAGATAGTGCGGCAACCGTGCGAAGAGGAAAATTATTAAAAATGTGCTCGGGGTATAAGAAAAAACTGGGTAAGCGCTGACCCAGTCCACAACCCGCATAGGGTAAGGTTCAGTCAACAATCTGTGCGGCGACCATCCGGTCTTTCAGCGCAAAACAAAGCAGAACGAGGTGCGTGTGGCTTCCTATACATTGCGGCAACTCAAGTATTTCGTCACAACGGTAGAAGCCGGCAGCGTCGCTGAAGCCTCGCGGCAGCTGTACATCGCGCAGCCCTCGGTTTCCACGGCGATCAAGAGCCTGGAAGAGTCGTTCAACGTCCAGCTGTTCATCCGCCACCACGCCCAGGGCGTTTCCCTGACGCCCACCGGCACGCGCTTCTATCACAAGGCGCAAGAGCTGCTGCGCATGGCCAGGGAGTTTGAACAGAATGCGCTGGCCGATAACGACACGGTGTCCGGGCAGATCGACATCGGCTGCTTCGAGACCGTCGCTCCGTTGTACTTGCCGCAACTGATCGCAGGCTTTCGCAAGCTTTATCCGGGCGTGGACATTCGTATTCGCGATGGCGAGCAGCAAGAGCTGGTGCAAGGTTTGACCGCGGGCACCTTCGACGTGGCCTTCCTCTACGACCACGGACTGGACGGCACCATCCAGACCACGCCGCTGATGCCACCGCAAAAGCCTTACGTGCTGTTGCCTGAAGGGCATCGCTTCGCTGACCAGAAGGAGGTATCGCTGCGGGACTTGTGCAGCGAACCGATGATTCTTCTCGATGTGCAGCCGAGCCGGACTTACTTTGTGAGCCTGTTCCATGAACTGGAACTGACACCCAACATCGTCTTCAGCTCGCCTTCGATTGAGATGGTGCGCGGCATGGTTGGTCAGGGCTTCGGCTTCTCGATCCTGGTCACCCGCCCGCACTCGGAATGCACTTACGACGGCAAGAAGGTGATCTCGGTGAACATCAAAGAGCCGGTCACCCTGTCCGGGCTGGCGTCGGCCCATTTGAAACGCAGCCAATTGACCAAGCCTGCGCAATTGTTCGTGGATTTCTGCCGTGAACAATTGAGCCAGAAAGTCGCGCCCTGAATCAAAATCAAAAGATCGTCCGATCGCGGCCCGAGCCTCCGGCAGCTCCTACAGGGGAACGCATTCCAATGTAGGAGCTGCCGAAGGCTGCGATCTTTTTATCCAGCACCACACAAATAATCAGCCAAGCGCACCAGCATCGCGTCGCAACCACTCAACTGCTCCAACGAAACAAACTCGTCAGGCTTATGCCCCTGATCCATGCTGCCCGGCCCACACACCACCGTGGGAATCCCGGCCTGATCAAACAACCCACCCTCGGTGCCAAACGCGACCGTGCCAAACTCTGAAGAATTGCTCAACAGCGCCAGCAGCCGCGCCGCTTCACTCTCGGGCGGTGTCGCCAATCCGGGATAAGCGCTCAGCGGCCGCAGGCGAATGTCGGTGTCCGCCTGCACCGCGCGCATCTTCGGCAAAAGGTTTTCCTGAGCGTAGGCCTGCAACTGATCCGCCACGTCCTGTGCATCGAAGTCCGGCAGTGCCCTGACCTCGAAATCGAACTCGCATTCAGCGGGAACAATGTTCAGCGCCCGGCCACCCTTGATCACACCCGTTTGCACCGTTGAAAACGGCGGATCAAAACGCGAGTCATGGTGATCGGGATGCGCGAGTTGTTCACCGATCACGCCGAGCCGGCCAATCAGCTGTGCCGCATATTCAATCGCGTTCACCCCGTAAGGCGCGTACGCCGAATGGCACGCCGCACCACGCACCTCACAACGCATCGCCAGCTTGCCTTTGTGGCCGAGCACAGGCTTGAGTTCTGTCGGTTCGCCAATCAGGCACAGTCGGGGCTTGAATGGCCGCTTCTCCAGCTCGGCCAGCATCGGCCTGACACCCAGGCAGCCGATTTCTTCATCGTAGGAAAAGGCCAGGTGCACCGGGGTCAAAAGCGGACGCTGCACGAAGGTCGGCACCGCTGCGAGAACAGAGGCGATAAAACCCTTCATGTCCGCAGTGCCACGACCGTACAGGCGCCCATCCTTTTCCGTCATCTGGAACGGATCCACCGTCCACGCCTGCCCGTCTACCGGGACAACATCAGTGTGACCGGAAAGCACCACGCCACCGGACGTGAGCGGGCCGATGGTCGCAAACAGATTCGCCTTGGTCCCTTCTTCGTTGAAGAAGAGTTCACTCTGAACGCCATGCCCGGCCAGATACGCCTCGATGAAGCGAATCAGTTCAAGGTTGGAATCGCGGCTGACAGTAGCAAAACCAATCAGCCGCTCCAGCAGCTCGCGACTGGACGCCTCACTCATCCCCCGGCACTCCGTAGCTCGGCGCCGTCGTCGGGTTGAGCGCGCGAGTCAGGTAGTCCTGCATTTGTGGTCGATAGGCTTGCCAGAGACCATCCAGCTGCCCGATGGGATCTTCCTCGGCCCAGTCGACACGCAAGTCGATGATCGGCCAGGTGTGATCACCCACCACTTTCAGCGCAGCGGAATGCACCGGCCCCGCTTCGCCACCGGCCGCCATCGCCGCGTGCATGGCCGCCAGCAAACGGTCCGCCAACTGACCCGGCTCAGCCTCGAACGCTGCGACCATGGCCTCGATGACCCGCACGTCGCTGAGCAAATTACCCGCCGCGACACACTGCTCGCCCTTCACCGCGTTATGCACGCCCAACGACTCTTTGCCGCTGAACAGCGCAATCCGCCCTGACGCATCGATCACCGTGACCTGTCGATATTGGCTCCAGCCGTTGGACGTGAGCGCCTTGTCCAGCGCCGCATCGGGCTCCAGATGCTGATGCTCCAACAGGTCCAGAATCTGCGGCCCTAACGCCGGCAGCGTAATGTTCTGCGTAGACACCGCACCCACACCCGCCCGCGCCCAAGGGCAACGTGCACCGACCGCAATGCTTGAAGAACTGATGGCAATACCGAGCTGCCCGGTTTCAGGGCAGCGTCCGATAATCGAGAACGTCATGACTCACTCCTTAAAATTCCAATGCACGCGCAACTGCATTCTGTGCATGCACTGGAAAGGGAGAAAGCAGGTTTTTTGTGGCTACTGATGAGGAAAAAACTGGTCAGCCCCGCAGGCTTACTCAGGCGGGTCGATCTGATCCAGCACGCGATTGGCCGTGATCTCCGCCAGCATCACGCTGTTGGAAATACCGAGCAGGGCATTGCGGGATTCGCCGTCCAGGTGATCGACCAATTGATGGACCATCACATCGACCGAAGCCAGCGTCTCGACCAGATACACCACAAGGGTTTCGGTCGTGACCTCTGGGTCGACGGTAAATAGGGTGCTGACGGTGCGCGGCGTGGCTTTGATGTCAGCGGTCGAGGGGAAGTGGAAGTTGAGGGCGCGTTCGGCGGCCTCGTTGAGCTTTTTGGAATCGGGTTCGTATGGGGATGCCGGATCGGTTTCCGGCGGGTTCGGCGTAGGTTTGAACATGGGCAGTTAACCTCTAGTGAGGCCGTGACCATCTCGCGACTAAACGAAAGGGAGGCGGCTGTGCGCAAGTTAGTCGACCGGTAAGCCACCCAAACCCGGCGCGCCCGAGGGCGCCATGCGCACAGCCACCATCAAGTGCAGGCGAATGCCTGACTGGATGACACTTATGCAACCGTTGGATGGATAGCCGGGCGACTAAACCCGATCACTGGGAATCAGTGACGCGAACCAAGTTACCGATGGCCTCCAAAGCGCACAAGCCGGCGGATTCTGGCGTACCTGTAGGCAACGGCGCAAGGTCTTGTAGCTTGCAGGAAGTATCCTTAAACGCCTTTAAACACGGGCTCTCCGCCGATGCTTAATCAACTGATGCTCGCGTTTAATTGAAGGTGAAAGCCTATCGGCGACACAGGTTTGTTAGGCCGCGTTGGCTGGTTTTACGACTGCTGCGCAGCCGGACGCAGGCTTCGCCAGCTGCTACAGATTTCGGTGGGTTTACTTGCGCGGTTTGATCCGTGCCGTGGCTTCAGCCACCATTGGATCATCCGGCCAATAGTGTTTCGGATACCGCCCCTTCAAATCCTTCTTCACCTCGGCGTAGGTACTGCGCCAGAAGTTCGCCAAATCCTGAGTCACTTGCACCGGCCGCCGCGCCGGGGACAGCAGGTGCAACTTGACCACTTGCCGGCCACCGGCGATGCGCGGGGTTTCGGCCAGGCCGAACAACTCCTGCAAGCGCACCGCGAGGATCGGTGGCTGCTCGCTGTAATCCAGACGAATCGAAGAGCCCGACGGCACGCTCAAATGATGCGGCGCCAACTCGTCGAGCCGTTGCGGCAGTGGCCACGGCAGCAGGTTGTGGACGATGCTCGACAGGTCGAGGTTGGCGAAGTGACTAAGTCGCGAGACCTTTCCCAGATACGGCATCAGCCAGTGTTCAAGGCTTTTGAGCAGCGCAGCGTCGCTGACGTCCGGCCATTCGCTTTCGCCCTTGCCGGCCAAATCCAGCTGACGCAACAATGCGACCCGCGCCTGCCACTGACGCAACTCCGGCGTCCACGGCAACAGCTCCAGACCTTTGCGTCGCACCAGATTGACCAACGCCTGGCTTCGAGCGCTTTCGTCGAGGCCGGTCAGCGGTTCGCGGCTGAGGATCAGCTCACCAACCTTGCGCTGGCGCTCGGCACGCAACACGCCTTCGCGCTCATCCCAATCCAGTTGATCGACGCAGCGCACCTGCTCGGCCAGCACCGAATCGAACAGCGCCGGATCGAAATCCGCCGCCAGATAAATCCGCTCTTCGCGTTGCCCCTGACGACTGCCGAGATCGGCGATCACCAGCCACGACTGCTTCATCAAACTGTCCGCTTCGGCGAACAACGCAGCACGACCGTTGGCCAAGCGATATTCGGCGCCACCGGCACGACGTTGCTGGGCGACGCGATCCGGATAAGCCAACGCCAGCAACGCGCCGAGCCAGCGCGGATGATCAGGATCGCTGACCGGCTCCAACGCTTTGCCCCGCAGATAACCGCGATACTGCCGCGCCAGTTGCCGTGCTCGTTGCACCCCGCCTTGCGCGCCGCGCGCGGCTCGTTCTTCGCCGGACAACAATACCAATCGACTGTGCAAGTCCGCGCCGGCTCCGCGCAAGATATCGCGCTCGCCAAGCAACGCAGCGACATCGCAAGCCATGTCCGCCAACCCCAGCGCCTGACCGCGCAACAACAAATGGCCGATGCGCGGATGTGCCGGCAACTCGGCCATGGCTTGACCATGGCGGGTCAGCGCTTCGCCTTCCAGCGCGCCCAAGCGTTCGAGCAAATCCTGCGCCTGTGCATACGCGGCGGCGGGCGGTACATCGAGCCACACCAGTTGCACAGGCGTCACGCCCCAACGACCGAGTTGTAAGGCAAGACCCGCCAAGTCCGCCGAGAGAATTTCCGCACAGCCGTACGCCGCCAGTTGTTCGTGCTGATCCTGCGACCACAAGCGATAACACACGCCCGGTTCCAGTCGACCAGCCCGGCCTGCGCGCTGCGTGGCGCTGGCCTTGGAAATGCGCTGCGTGTCGAGACGGGTCATGCCGCTGCCAGGGTCGAAACGCGGCACCCGCGCCAACCCGGCATCAATCACCACGCGCACGCCGTCGATGGTCAAGCTGGTCTCGGCGATGTTGGTGGCCAGCACCACTTTGCGTTTGCCCGCCGGTGCGGGATCGATTGCCGCACGTTGCGCAGCGAGGTCCAGTTCACCGTGCAACGGGCAGAGCAAAACCTGTGAGCTATCGCCCAGTGCATCGGCGAGTTGTTGATGCACGCGCCGAATTTCCGCTTGCCCCGGCAGGAACACCAGCACGCTGCCGGTTTCGTCGTTCAGGGCTTCAAGGATGGTTTGCACCAAGCGTGGCTCGATGAACTCACCGGACTGGAACGGCCGACCCCAGCGCATCGCCACCGGGTACATGCGCCCTTCGCTGCGCAGGATCGGCGCGTCGTCGAGCAACCCCGCCAAGCGTTCGCCTTCAAGGGTTGCCGACATCAACAGGATTTTCAGCGGCTGATCGTCGCGGAACAGTTCCCGGCCATTGAGGCTCAGGGCCAGCGCCAGATCAGCGTCGAGACTGCGTTCATGGAATTCATCGAAAATCAGCAAACCCACGCCTTCCAGCGCCGGGTCATCCTGCAAGCGCCGGGTGAGAATGCCTTCGGTGACCACTTCGATACGGGTGTTGGGGCCAACCTTGCTGTCGAGCCGAATGCGATAACCCACGGTTTCGCCAACCTTCTCGCCCAACTCACTGGCCAACCGCTCCGCCGCCGCCCGCGCCGCCAACCGCCGTGGCTCCAGCATCAGAATGGTCTGCCCGGCCAGCCACGGCTCATTGAGCAAGGCCAACGGCACACGGGTGGTTTTACCGGCACCGGGCGGCGCTTCGAGCACGGCTTCGTGACGTGTAGAGAGGGCTTCACGCAGGGCGGGTAAAACTTCATCGATCGGCAAAGAAATCATGCTGGCTCCCAAACAAGCCGCGCAGTATAGCGACGAACAGCCCTATACCTTGAATGCTGAACGTATGCGCTCTGCGACTTCAGCGATAGTGACACCACGCAGCCCCACGGCTTTCATGTCGACGTCCAGAGAGGGCATAACGTCGAGAAAGCTTCGCAAGTCGTTCGCGATGCCTTCAGGCAGATCAATGTCTGATTCAGCCGAAAGAAGACGAGACAGAAGCACAACGTCCTTCAAGTGTTTATTGCTTTTACGGCCCGCCCCTTCCTCCACGCAATCCGGATGACTGAGATTCGTCCATGCCTGCGCCTTAAGCGGAATGAGCCGGTCAACGCCGATGTAGGCGAGATCGTTCGTATGATTGCGGCCTGCGACGATGAAGCTGTAGTAAGCATCGTCGAGCAGAATTGCCGATAAGTCGGAAATCTCTCCATCGACAGGGACTGGGGTCAGATCAGCATTTTCCGGCAGCGTTAAACCGTCGGGAGCCCTTGAGAACAACTCAAGAAGAACCGGGTAACGTTCATCTGAAGGCTTGCCGAACCTGTACCGCTTTGATGGGCCATCAAGCTCCTGTCGTTCGGTATAACCTCCTCGTTTGATGAACTCCCAGAACTCGGCGCAGAACACTTCATCCAACGCTTCGATGATCAGCACGATGTCCAGATCTCGCGTTGATCGGAACTCAATGCCCACCTCTTGAAGGGTCAGACTGGCTGCAACACCACCGATGAGCACATATCGATCCGCATGGCCGGCAAAGGCTTCACGAAAGGTATCCAATCCTTTTACCATTCAATCTTCTCCATCATTTCTTCAAGGCTCAATTGAACCCGGTCGTCAACGTTGTCCCTCAGGCTCAGATAGAGGGACAGAGGATCGACGCTTTCTGGTGACATCGGAATCCGGGTTTGCCCTGGAATGTGTTCAGGGGAATAGCTCCAGATCTCGACCTCAACGACCGGTTCGTCGAATGGGTCAACTTCCGCGCGACCGGAGCGAGCGACTTCCAAATCCCAACTTTCTTTGGTGAATGCAATAACGGGCATTGATGGCTCACTCAGCAAGGACAATTTGCTGAGCGCAGACAACCCTGCAACTCTTTGCGCCACTGGTTGCCAATCTGCATACACAACCCGCTTCACCGGGTTTTGCAGAACCGGCAGGGATTTTTCCCATAGGGTTTTAGGAGCTGCAACGAAACGCCAGAGTATTGATTTGCCACTGGATACTGGCTCTATCAATCCGAACGACTGAAGCTCTTTCATCGCCCTGGATATCGTCATTTTGGAGTAGAGGTCTGCGTCTACCAGATCGGTCCCCCGGAAGGTTTCATTCTCCTCCCAGCCCCGATTGATGGTTGCGATGAGCACAGCCTGGCTAGCCGGGCTCAAAACGGTTTTTTCTGCCGGCCTGCTGCGATAGAACTCACGCAGATCAAGCCCAAGCTGCGGTGCGAACAATTGGTTGCCAGGAACAACGAACTGAACGCCGGACTCGATGAGACGTTTGCGCTCAAATGATTGGAGTGCACCGGTCGCGTAGAGAATCGGGTTATCGACGATTTTTTTCAGGACGTTGATGTGCTTGCGAATCTTCGCTGCATTTTCGAAGGGCTCATGAGCGAGTAACACCAAGCATTGACACCCATGCAGTGTCACGACGTCGAAGGCGTATTCATCCAGGAGATAAAAAGGCAAACCCTTGGATTTCGTCCACCGTTTGATCTCCGGTTTTGCCCCGAAAATCAACTCGAAATAGTTTTGAATCTCTTGCCGGCTGGTTTTCATCTCAGCACCACGTAACACGTTTTACGCACAGTAACATCACAAATGTTACCGTACAATAATCATGTTACAACTCAAAACAGTTTGCCCGATCGCGCATGAGCACGGCTTCGTTCGCAAGGGCTTCACGCAGGGCGGGTAAAACTTCATCGATCGGCAAAGAAATCATGCTGGCTCCAAAACAGAGGGCCGAGTATAACGGCGAACTGCCGGGCGTTCGTCAGGGTCTTAATTAGTACCGACGACGTTTCGTTTCCAGATGATCCAGGAGATTTCATATGCGTGTTCCCTTTCGCCTGATTGGCGGTGTTCTGGTTGCAACCTTGCTGACTCAAGTGACCGCGTGCGGCTCGATTTTCTATCCGGACCGTCGTGGCCAGATCGACGGCAAGATCGACCCGGCGATTGCCGTGCTCGATGCCGTGGGCCTGCTGTTCTACATCGTTCCCGGCCTGATTGCGTTTGCCGTGGACTTCGCCACGGGCGCGATTTACTTCGCACCGGGCGAGACAGCCCAGGTCGCCCCGGAAAAACTGCAGGAAGCCATCGGTGCCGACGGCAAGGTCGATAACCTCAAGTTGCAGACTATTCTGGAACGTGAAACAGGCCGCAGCCTGCCGCTGGACGATCCACGCTTGATCCAGCACAAGGGCAGCACTCAGCAATTGGCCCTGCTCGGCCTGCAACCTGCCGCGTAATTGGTGCACATAAAGGAATAGCCGCACTCATGATTTCCAGCTCCGAACACGCCCGCCTGCTGCGGATGGCGACCCGTGCCTCGGTGGCGGTGGCCTGCACGCTGATCGTCGCCAAAGCCATCGCCTGGTGGTTGAGCGGTTCGGTGAGCATGCTCGCCGGGTTGACTGACTCGGCGCTCGACGGCGTCACTTCGTTGCTCAATTTGCTGGCGGTGCACTACGCCTTGCGCCCGGCTGATGACGATCATCGCTACGGACATGGCAAGGCCGAGTCGCTGGCCGGCATGGCGCAGGCGTTGTTCATTGGTGGCAGTGCGGTGCTGATTGCGTTGCAGGCGTTCGACCGGCTGAAGCATCCGGAACCGGTGGGCGCGCCGTGGATCAGCATTGGCGTGATTGTCTTCTCGCTAGCCCTGACCTTGGCCCTGCTGATGTTGCAGCATCGGGTGGTCAAGGCCACCGGCTCCAACGCCGTGCGCGCCGACTCGCTGCACTACCGCTCGGACATGTTGCTCAACGGAAGCATTCTGGTGGCGCTGGTCCTGGCCGGATTTGGCTGGCATCAGGTCGATGCGTGGTTCGGTTTGGGAATTGCCGCGTACATCCTCTGGAGCGCAGTAACGATCGCCCGGGAAAGTTTTGCGGTGTTGATGGACGAAGAACTGCCGCCGGATGTCAGCCAGCACATGCTGGAACTGGCTTGCAGCGTGCCGGGGGTTTTGGGCGCACATGACCTGCGCACGCGGATTTCCGGTAACCAGTGGTTTGTGCAACTGCATCTGGAATTGCCGGGGGAGCTAACCCTGTCAGTCGCCCATGGCATTAGCGATCAAGCCGCCGATGCCATTCACGCCGCCTACCCGCGAGCCGAAGTGCTGGTGCACGCCGACCCGCAGGAAGTGGTGAAAGCTGCCAGGGCTCAGAAACTGACCTGATAACCGCGACTGCTCAGGCAGTTGCCCTGGGCCTGCCGATAGTTTTGCACCACCGAAGGGTCCGGTTGATAGGTCGCGGTTCGCGGGTCGAAACCACTTTGCTGCACCGCGTATTGATAGCACTCGTAACCGTCCTGATTGACCTGTTCCTGAGACTGGCCGTTGGCGGGGTACGCCTCCACGTCATAACCGCCGCTGGCGGATTGCGGCGGCTGTTGCGGTTGCAGGTTGCCTACCGGCGGCTCGACCACGACGTAATCCTGAGTGTTTTCCTGATAGGCGTAATACGAGCCCGCCGCCAGGAACAACACCGACCCGCCGATCAAGACTTGCTCGGCGTAATCCGGCAAGTAGCGAACCCGAATCCCGCGCGGTGGTTCGACCACCACATAACGCGGGCCCAACGGGCGATACCAGTAACCGCCGGAATAGAAATAATCCATGCCACGGTAAGGCACGCGGTACTCACGATCCGGGAAGCGGTCAATCACATGCCCCGGCCGATATTGCGGGCCTGGCCCCCAGCCGTTGCCGTGGCCACTCGGGCGACCTTGCCACTGGTTGTTGCCATTGGACGACGGTGCGCCGATGTAGCCATTCCAGTGCTGATTGGGGTCGTTGCGCCGCGGTTGGTCCTGATAGTAACCACGCCGCGGCTCCTGAGTTTGCTGCACAGCGTCGGGCCGAGGTTGAATCGGCAGGTCATTGGCCGGCAGTTGCGGTGGCGGAGGGGGTGAACGCACCCGGCTGTTGTAGTCTGGCGGTGGACGGTTCTGCGATTGGCCGTTGTTCTGGTTTTGGTTCTGGCCGTTGTGCTCGAACTGGCGGCTGTTGTCGCCACGAATGACGTCGTTGTTCTGTGGGCGCGGCTGATTCTGTTGCTGGCCGTTCTGCGGGCGCGGCTGATTGTTACCGCCATGCCCCTGATTATTGCCCTGATGACCACCGTCCCCGTGCTGCCCACCATCGGGGCCACGGTTCTGCGGCTCATCGGCCAGCGATTGCGCAGTGACACTGACACACAGCAAACCAACACCGGCTAAACGCCAGATGCGCGACTTCATGCTTTTCCTCACTGCGGGTTAGGGCCTGTACGTAAGACTGGAAATGCACAGGCCGGTTCTGCCACAGGTTATCAGTCGCGAAACTTATTTATTGAGGGGCGGCAGTAAATTACAGGCAAGAAAAAGGGGAGACCCGTCGGCCTCCCCTTGAGAACTTCGTCCGTGCTCGATGCTTGTGGCATCGGCTCACCTCACGCCGTCTTCTGGACAGTGTGCAGCTCGGGGGCCTGCGCATCCCCGGTGGGGAGTGGCGGCCGCGGCTGGCCTGATTGGGCGAGCCGCACTGGACTGTTTGTCCGAGCAGTGATTCTGGTGATAAGAATAGGCTCGACGCGCCGGCAGAGGATTGCGAAGATTGCTGAAATAAACATCACTTGCGCAATTTTTAACCCTGGATAGATAATCTGCCGCAATAGATATGACAAGGGACCGTTTGATGAGCAAACTCGACCGTTACGACCTGAGTATTTTGGCTGAATTGCAGCGCGATGCGCGGATCTCCAATCAGGAGCTGGCCGAACGCATCGGCCTGTCACCCTCGCCCTGCTCCCGTCGGGTCAAGCAACTGGAAGACGACGGCTACATCTCCCGCCAGGTCGCCCTGCTCGACCGCAAGATGCTCGGCCTGAGCCTGACGGCGTATGTGCTGATCGGCATGGACCGGCACACCCCGGAGCGTTTCGAGAATTTCGAACAGGCCATCCGTACCTTGCCGCAGGTGCTCGAATGCAGCCTGGTGACCGGGATGGACGCCGACTATCAGCTCAAGGTCGTGGTGCCGGACATGGACCACTACCAGAAACTGCTGCTGGGGCATTTGACCCGGATTGAAGGCGTGACCAGTGTGCGGTCGAGTTTTGTGCTGAATCAGGTTTTGAACAGCACTGAGCTGCCGTTGACTCATCTGCGCAGCTGAACTGCTGATGCTTCTGTAGGAGCTGTCGAGTGAAACGAGGCTGCGATCTTTTGATTTTGCTTTTAAGAACAAGATCAAAAGATCGCAGCCTCGTTTCACTCGACAGCTCCTACAACAGCTCCGACAAGAGCAGGTGGGTTGTCAGACCGGGCGACGAATAGCTGCGACACACCGCCGCAGGTCAATACTGCACGCAGCCTGCCGGGCGTATAATCGCCGCGCCCTTTTAGCCTCGCCCGCGCTGGAGAAGTTCGATGGATCCTGCAGTATTCGAAGAGTGGATGATGACCGGACTGGTCAGCATCCTGATCATTTTCATGGGTTTCATCGTCTGGGATCTGGCGAAGAAGTCCAAGGCCGGGCGCTTCGGCTCGTTCATTCTGTTTTTCGTGCTGGGCCTTGGCGTGGCGGCGTTCGTGATCAAGAGCGTGGTGATCGGCCTGATCGAATCAGGCTCTTTATAAGCGCGCGGGCACTTCTTTCCACTGGCCCTGATCGAGCCCTTCGATCGTCCAGTCACCGATCCGCACCCGCACCAGTCGCAACGTTGGCAAGCCAACCGCCGCTGTCATGCGCCGCACCTGACGGTTGCGCCCTTCGCGAATGATCAATTCCAGCCAACTGGTCGGCACGCTTTTGCGAAAGCGTACCGGCGGGTTGCGTGGCCACAGTTCAGGCTCATCCAGTTGCCGCGCCTCGGCGGGCAGGGTCATGCCGTCGTTCAACTCCACGCCATCACGCAAACGCTGAAGCTGCTCGGCGCTCGGCTCGCCTTCCACCTGCACCCAATAAGTCTTGGCCAGTTTGTGCTTGGGGTCGGCAATGCGTGCCTGAAGCTGACCGTCGTTGGTCAACAGCAGCAAACCTTCGCTATCGCGGTCCAATCGCCCGGCCGGATAGATCCCCGGAATCTCGATGTAATCCTTGAGTGTCGCGCGCCCTTCGCCGTCGCTGAATTGCGTCAGCACATCGAACGGTTTGTTGAACAGGATCAGCTTCGGCTCTGCTGGCGGCGCCTTGGCGACACGACGCGTGGCTGAAGGAGAAGGCTTCGCGCCAGGACGGCGGAAAACGGGACGCTGGGGACGGGACATGGCGAAAGGAACATCTAGCGGTCAGGGCTGCTAATGCTAGTGCCCCAACCGCCAAATGACCATGACAACCGTTAGCGGAACGGCGGCTCGTCGAAGCTGCGCAGTTTGCGCGAGTGCAGCGAGTTGAGCTCGGTGCGCAGCAGATCCACCGCTTCGATACCGATCTTCAAGTGCTGGCTGACCGCACGCTCATAGAACGCGTTGGCCGAGCCCGGCAACTTGATTTCACTGTGCAACGGTTTGTCCGAGACGCAGAGCAACGTGCCATACGGCACCCGCAAGCGATAACCCTGAGCGGCGATGGTGCCGCTTTCCATGTCCACCGCCACGGCGCGGGACAGGTTGATCAACGGTCGTTCCTGGGCCCAGCGCAACTCCCAGTTACGGTCGTCGTAGGTCAGCACGGTGCCGGTACGCAGGCGTTTCTTCAGTTCATCACCCTTCTCGCCGGTGATGTTCGCGGCCGCTTGCTGCAGAGCCATCTGCACTTCGGCCAGCGCCGGGATCGGAATGTTTGGCGGCACCACGCGATCAAGAATACCGTCGCGACGCATGTAAGCGTGGGCCAGCACGTAATCGCCAATCGTCTGCGACTGGCGCAAGCCGCCGCAGTGGCCAATCATCAGCCAGCAATGTGGGCGCAGCACGGCAAGGTGGTCAGTGATGTTCTTGGCATTGGACGGGCCAACGCCGATGTTCACCAGCGTCACGCCATGGCCGTCGGTGGCGATCAAGTGATAGGCCGGCATCTGGTAACGGTGCCAGACCACGCCAGCCGCGATGGCCGAGGCTTCGCCGTGATCCATGCTCTTTTCGATGATCACGTTGCCCGGCAACACCATGCGCACGAAACGCGGATCACTGCGCAGTTGCTCCAGGCCATGGACGATGAACTGATCGACGTAACGGTGGTAGTTGGTCAGCAAGATCCACGGCTGCACATGGCGCCAGTCGCTGCCGGTGTAATGGACCAGTCGGCGCAGGGAGAAATCCACCCGCGCCGCGTCGAACAAGGCCAGCGGCAGCGGATCGGTGTTTTCCCAATCGTACAAACCGTCAGCGATGCCGTCGGTGGCAGCCGACAGGTCGGTACTCGGGAACACCCGCGCCAGCACGGCAGCGGTGACGCCGGAGCCAGCCAGCTCATCGCCCTGCTCGACCACGTATGGATAAGGAATGTTCTGCACGCTGACACCGACTTCGACGGTCACGGTGAAGTCGTGCATCAACGGAACCAGCTGTTCCAGCAAGTATTTACGGAAAGCCGACGGATGGGTGACGGTGACGCTGTAGGTGCCCGGCAACTGCACTTTGGCGTAGGCGCGGGTGGTCTGCGGGACTTCGCCCTGGCAATGGTAGGTCAGGCGCAATTCGGGATAACGGAACAATGCCCGCTGCTCGGCATCCGGCTCGACGCGATCCTTGAGGTAACGCTTGAGCGCCTGATTCAGCGCGGTGGTTGCACGATTGTGCAAGAGCGCAAGCCGATCCACGGCTTGCTCGGCGGTTTGAACGACAATAAAAGCTTCGGTCACGATCAGCATCCTGTGTTCTGACTTGCAGACCTTCATCTTGCCTGCATCAAAGCTTCACGGGAACAGTGGTGTGTTGGTTACGCTTCATTTCCGGAATACTGGAAACCCTGTGGGAGCGGGCTTGCCCGCGATAGCGGTGTGTCAGGCAACATTGATGTTGAATGTTAGATCGCAATCGCGGGCAAGCCCGCTCCCACAGGGTGTTGTGTCGCTCACAGCAACGGGGTAGAACGAGCGACAATGGCTTCCACATCCAACCCTCGCGGCAAAGCACCGTAAACCCGACCACCGCCATTCAGACGGCTGGCGATAAACGCATCACTGACCACCGAATTCCCCGCCTCCAGCAACAGCTTGGCCTGCAATCCAAGCGCAATGTCTTCAGTCAATTGCCGCGCGCGATACTGAATGTCGCTGGTGTCCTTGAACGCCGCCTGCAATTGATGGATATGCGCAGCCAGGCGCTTGTCACCATGCCCATCACCCAACTCGCTGAACAACGCATCCAGCACACCCGGCTCTTTCGACAAGGCCCGCAGTACGTCGAGGCATTGCACGTTGCCGGAACCTTCCCACGTCGAATTGACCGGCGCTTCGCGGTACAGACGCGGCAGGATGCTGTCCTCGACATAACCCGCGCCGCCCATGCATTCGGCGGCTTCGTTGATCATGGCCGGCGCGCGTTTGCAGATCCAGTATTTGCCCACCGCCGTCACCAGCCGGGCGAATTTCGCTTCCTGCGAATCGTCCAGATGATCCAGCGCCCGGCCCATGCGCAGGCTCAACGCCAGCGCGGCTTCGCTTTCCAGCGCCAGATCCGCCAGCACGTTTTGCATCAATGGCTGTTCACTGAGCAACTTGCCGCCGACCGAGCGGTGAGCGCAGTGATGGCTGGCCTGGGTCAGCGCCTGACGCATCAGGGAACTGGAACCGACCATACAATCGAAGCGAGTCATGGCGACCATTTCGATGATGGTCGGAACGCCACGCCCCTCCTCGCCGACCATCCACGCCAGCGCGCCCCGGAACTCCACTTCGCTGGACGCGTTGGAGCAGTTGCCGAGTTTGTTCTTCAAACGCTGGATGTAGAACTGATTGCGCGTGTCATCCGGGCGATGGCGCGGCAGCAGGAAACAAGTCAGACCCTTGTCGGTCTGCGCCAGGGTCAGGAAGGCATCGCACATCGGCGCCGAACAGAACCACTTGTGCCCGATCAGTTCGTAAGCCTGACCCGGACCGCTGGCGCCCACCGGATACGCCTTGGTGGTGTTGGCGCGAACATCGGTGCCGCCCTGTTTCTCGGTCATGGCCATGCCAATGGTGACCCCGGCCTTGTGGGCCATGCCGACATTGCGCGGGTCGTATTCAGTGGCGAGGATTTTCGGCAGCCATTTTTCCGCCAGGTCCGGTTGCAGGCGCATCGCAGGGACACTGGCAAAGGTCATGGTCAGCGGGCAACCGCTGCCGGCTTCAGCCTGGCTGTGCAGGTAAGTCATGGAGGCGCGGGCGACGTGGGCGCCGTCCTGCGGATGAGCCCATGGCAATGAAGTCAGGCCATGCTCGACCGCCGTACGCATCAGTTCGTGATAAGCCGGATGAAATTCCACCAGGTCGATGCGATGGCCGTAGCGGTCATGGCTGCTGAACACCGGTTTGTTCTGGTTGGCCAGGAACCCCGCTTCCATCAACGGCCCGCCGGCCAGTGCGCCGTACGCGTCGATCCGCGATTCGGCCCACCCCGCCCCGAAGCGCCGCGACCACTCCTGCAAAGGCAAGTCGATGCGATACAGGTTGGCGCCGTCCAGTGACGGCGGCTGGTTGGTGACTTCGTGGGTTTCGGCGAACTGATGCAGGTTCATGACAGGGCTCCTTTGGTCAGCCAAGGGAGTTCAGTTAAGCACCGCCCCATGACCGATCAAAGTGTCATACACGCCTAAATGTCGGCGCTTTCGCCCTGCTTTGGGCAGAGCACTCGGCGATAGAGTGCCGCCTGCAAGTCTTCGAATTTCACTGGTTTACTCAGATGATCGATCAGCGCGCCGGTCGGGCAACGCTCCCGATCCACGCCCAACGCGATCACGAACACCGGCAATTCGGCGCAGCCCGGCAAGGCGCGGATCTGGCAGCAAACCGACACGCCGTCCAACGGCTGCAGATCGCAATCGAGCAATACCGCGTCAAAGCTTTCATGCTGCAGGAAACCCAGCGCGGCGCTGCCGGTGTCAGCGGTACGCACCCGGAACCCGAGCTTGAGCAACATGCCGCGCATCACCAGTTGATTGATGTTGTTGTCATCCACCAGCAGCACGGTGCAATCCTGCGGCAGTCGCAGGCGCGGAAAGTCCCGGGTCATGAAAGGCGCTGACGGAACCTCGACGGCCGGGACTTCGAACTCGACGTCGAGCTGGAAGCGACTGCCACGCCCAGGCTCGGAGCGGTGCGTTAGGCGGCCACCGAGCAATTCCACCAGTTGCCGGCAGATCGCCAGGCCGACACCCAGTCCGCCGTATTCGCGGGTCATTGAACTGTCGAGCTGGAAAAACCGCTGATACATCGTCGCCTCGCCCAGATCGGTAAAACCGATTCCGGTGTCGATCACCGCAAAGGACAACGCCAGGCGATCGGGATTGACCGTTTTGCCCGTCACCCGCAGCGCCAAGCCACCGACCCGGGTGAACTTGATGGCGTTATCCAACAGGCATTCCAGACACTGCGCCAACTTGGCGCTGTCGCCGTGCAGGCGATCCGGCACGCCCGGCGCCACGTCGACCTTGAAGTCCAGCGACTTGCTCGACGCATTGCCGTCGAACTGCACGCGCAACGCCTCGACCACGCCGCGCAGACTGAAAGTAGACGGCGAAGCCTTGAGTTTGCCTGCCTGCAACTCGGTCAGCGTGAGAATGCCGTTAACCATACGCATCATGTCCCGCGCCGAGCCGGCGGCCGTTTGCTGGTACTGCTCAAGCTCCGGGTCCATTTCAACGGTTTGCATCAGCTCCAGCGAACCGATCACGCCGTTCATCGGCGTGCGCAATTCATGGGTCAGGGTCGCGAGGAATTCGTCCTTGAGCTGGTTACTGCGCGCCAGTTGCTGGTTGAGGACTTCGAGTTTTTGCCCGGCGTCGAGCAGGGTTTGCGCCTGCTGCTCGCGCATGGCGTTGATGCGGTCGGCCAGCGCCAGCGACAGCAGCGCCACTTCGATGGCCGAGCCGATCTGGCTGGAGTACATGGTCAGGAACACGTTCGGCAGATAACCCAGCACCATCAGGGTATTGACGATGCCGCCAAGCAAGAACGCCGACCAGGCAATGATGAAATAACGCGCAACCCGCAGCCCGCGCAGCCAGGCGAATATCCCCGCGGCAAAAATCACCACGGTGAAGGTCAGCGCCAGGGCCGTTGCCAGACGCAAGGCCAAGGCATAGCTGGTCATCAGCGACAGGCCGACCACCAATGCACTGAACGCCACCAACGCCAGCAACAAGCGATCAAGCCAGCGGCTGTGGGTAGCCGTCTGCAAAAAGCTGCGGGCGAACTGGCTGCCGAACAGCCCGGCACAGCCGATGAAAAACGGCGTCGCCGCATTGGCCCACCAGGGATTGTTCGGCCAGAAGTACTGCACGGCCGCGCCGTTCACCGACAACTGATACAGACCGAACGAGGCGATGTAGAAGATGTAATAGAGGTAACTGGTGTCGCGCACGCTCAGATAAATGAACAGGTTGTAGACCAGCATCCCCAGCAACACACCGTAGATCAGGCCCAGTACATACAGCCGAATGGGTTGTTCTTCGAGGTACGCGGTGCTCGACCATAACGTCACCGGCGCCTGGATCGAGCCTTGGCTTTGCAGGCGCAGGTACACGGTTTGCGCTTGGCCGGGGGTGAAATCGAGGCTGAACAGATAGTTGTTCTGGCGGATCTCGCGAGTGGCGAACGGCAAGGCATCGCCGGTCTGGCGAACCGATTGATAGTTGCCGGCCGAATCAGGCAAGTACAGGTCGAGGTGATCCAGGGGCGGATAGGCCAGTTCCAGCAACCAGGTCCGTTGCGCAGCCGGGTTGGTCGGGCGGTATTGCAGGTCGATCTTCAGCCAGAACACTGAACGCGAGTAACCGGCATTGAGGGTGGCTTTATCGTGACGCTTGAAGTTACCGGTTGCTGCTTGCGCACGCACATCCGCGATGGTCGCCTGGCCACCGGCGTCTTCGAACACTTGCAGGGATCGGCCCAAGGGGAGGCTTTGAGTGAACTCATCGAATTCGACGGCGCTCGCCAACAAGGGCAAACACAATAGCAACATCAGCAAATAGCGCATTTATGCCCCAGCATGGCCTGTCCGGTCCTGTCAGGAAGCCCCCCATTCCTTTTGAGTAGACGTAAAACCGGTGTTACCTGTTATTGGTTTGGATCCACTCTAGCATAGCCGTTGATGGCCATTGAGCACTACAGAAATTTTTCTTACAAAGGCTCTAGAACGGGCGTTCCAGCGAAGATATTTGAGATAGAGCTGTTGAGTCGGTCAGATCGCGAAAACTCCGAAAAAACGCGGCTGTTTTCCTGTTCCGAGTTTATGGGTCGCCCCCCGAAAAAAGATGTTTGGTGGTAAGCTCGCGCACCATGAATATCTACAGCTCTCGCCCCGTTGTCCTCTGTCTCTCCGGCCACGACCCAAGTGGTGGCGCCGGCTTGCAGGCAGATATCGAAGCCCTGCTCGCTCAGGGTTGCCATGCGGCTCCGGCCGTCACCGCCCTGACCGTGCAAGACACCGTCAATGTCACTGACTTTCGCGTCCTCGACCGTGAGTGGGTGTTGGCCCAGGCCAATGCCGTGCTCAACGACTCCGAAGTCGCTGCCGTCAAACTGGGCATGCTCGGTTCCCTGGAAATGGTCGACACTGTAGTCGAACTGCTCTCGGCGCACCCGCATTTGCCAGTGGTCTGCGACCCGGTGCTGCGCGCCGGCGGTGGCGGACGATTAGGCAAGGACGAAGTCGGCTACGCCATGCGCGAACGCCTGCTGCCCCTGTCGATCATTGCGACCCCTAACCTTCCCGAAGCCCGGATCCTCGCCGAACTGCCTGAAGGCACCGCGGACGAGTGCGCTGAAAAACTCCTGCCGTTCGTCAAACACCTGCTGATCACCGGCGGCCATGGCAGTGAAACCGAAATCCACAATCGCCTGTACAGCCGCGATGGCCTGCGCGAAACCTACACCTGCCAGCGTCTTCCAGGTAGCTACCACGGTTCCGGCTGCACCCTGGCCAGCGCGCTGGCCGGTCGTCTGGCTCAGGGCGAAAACCTCGCCAGCGCCGTACAGACTGCACTTAACTACACGTGGCGCACCCTGCGTGATGCCGAGCAATTGGGCAAAGGTCAGTTCGTGCCGCGCCGCCTGCCACTGGACTTCTGTTCGTAACTTTCAATTCGTGACGCGGTGAGGCTTGCCTGATGAAACTACGTGGCCTGTACGCCATTACCGACAGCCAGCTACTGGCCGGTAGATTTCTTTCGTACGTGGAGGCGGCGCTGGAAGGCGGCGTCACCCTGCTGCAATACCGCGACAAGAGCAGCGACGAGGCCCGTCGTCTGCGCGAGGCCGAAGCCCTGCGCGATTTGTGCGAACGCTACAAGACCCAGCTGATCATCAATGACGACGCCGAGCTGGCGGCACGCCTGAACGTCGGCGTGCACCTGGGTCAGACCGATGGCCCGCTGTCGCCGACCCGCGCCCTGCTCGGTTCCAAAGCGATTATCGGCTCGACCTGCCACGCGCAAATCGAACTGGCTGAACAAGCCACAAAAGAAGGCGCCAGTTACGTCGCCTTCGGCCGCTTCTTCAATTCCAGCACCAAGCCCGGCGCGCCGACCTGCACCCTCGAACTGCTCGACCAGGCCCGCCGGCAATTGCATCTGCCGATCTGCGCGATTGGCGGCATCACCCTGGAGAACGCCGCCCCGCTGGTGGCCCATGGGGTCGATCTGCTGGCCGTGGTGCATGGCCTGTTTGGCGCAGAGAGCACGGCCGAAGTGACCCGCCGCGCCCGCGCCTTTAACGAATTGCTTTCCATTTAAGCTGCATAAAATCTGAGAACCCGATCATGTCTCGTTCCGAAACCCTGTTTGCCAATGCCCAGAAACACATCCCCGGTGGTGTGAACTCCCCAGTCCGCGCGTTCAAGAGCGTGGGCGGCACGCCGTTGTTCTTCAAGCACGCCGAAGGCGCCTACGTCACTGACGAAGACGACAAGCGTTATGTGGATTACGTCGGTTCCTGGGGCCCGATGATTCTCGGCCACAGCCATCCGGACGTCTTGGACGCAGTGCGTAAGCAACTGGAACACGGCCTGTCCTACGGCGCGCCGACCGAGATGGAAACCCAGATGGCTGATCTGGTCTGCTCGCTCGTGCCGTCGATGGAAATGGTGCGCATGGTCAGCTCCGGCACCGAAGCGACCATGAGCGCGATCCGTCTGGCCCGTGGTTTCACCGGTCGCGACAGCATCATCAAGTTCGAAGGCTGCTACCACGGCCACTCCGACAGCCTGCTGGTCAAGGCCGGTTCCGGCGCCCTGACCCAAGGCGTGCCGAGCTCGGCCGGTGTGCCGGCGGCGTTTGCCAAACACACTTTGACTTTGCCGTTCAACGACATCGATGCCGTTGAAGTGATGCTCGCCGAAGTCGGCCAGGACGTGGCCTGCATCATCGTCGAGCCGGTCGCCGGCAACATGAACTGCGTGCCTCCGGCACCGGGTTTCCTCGAAGGCCTGCGCACCCTGTGCGACAAGCACGGCGTGGTGTTGATTTTCGACGAAGTGATGACCGGTTTCCGCGTCGCCCTCGGTGGTGCCCAGGCTCACTACGGCGTGACGCCGGACCTGACCACTTTCGGCAAGATCATCGGCGGCGGCATGCCGGTCGGCTGCTTCGGCGGCAAACGCGACATCATGCAGCGCATCGCACCGCTGGGCCCGGTCTACCAGGCCGGTACGCTGTCGGGTAACCCGCTGGCGATGGCGGCCGGCCTGACCACCCTGCGCCTGATCAGCCGTCCGGGCTTCCACGCCGAACTGACCGACTACACCACGCGCCTGCTCGATGGCCTGCAAGTGCGCGCCGATGCGGCGGGCATCCCGTTTGTAACGACTCAGGCAGGTGGTATGTTCGGTCTGTACTTCAGCGGTGCCGATGACATCGTGACTTTCGAAGATGTCATGGCCAGCGACGCCGCTCTGTTCGGCCGCTTCTTCCACTTGATGCTGGAAGGCGGTGTGTACCTGGCACCGAGCGCGTTCGAAGCCGGATTCACCTCGATCGCCCATGGCGAAGCCGAGCTGAAACTGACCCTGAATGCCGCCGAGCGCGCATTCGCTGCATTGAAATAACGCTGTACCGCTGACGTTGGCCATTGCCAGCGTCAGCTTTCACCTACACTCCCGCGTTTTTTCCGACTCACCTGCCAACAATTGCCCGCAAAGTGAGCGATATATTTCCCGCGCAGCAGAAAAACGAGTAAAGACTTTGTAAGGTTGGCCCTGCTTATTTCATAATGCGCGCTTATTGGATCCCCTCGATGGGTCCGCGCGCCCTTCAGAGGTAAGTCGATTCCCATGAACCGCACCGGCCGCGCCCTTTCACTGGGCTGCCTGTTGCTCCTTCAGCCCCTGCTCGCGCTCGCACAAGCAGGCGGTAACTCGTTGTTAATCCCAGCGATGGGTCGCTGCACCCTCAATACCCAGCCGCAAGACCTGGCACAGGCACTCGCCGCCTGCCAGAAAGCGTCGGATGAAGGGGATGCCCAAGCGCAATACGAGTTGGGTGAGTTCTACTACGAAGGCAAAAATGCGCCGCGCGATCTCAATCAAGCCCTGAGCTACTTCGAAAAAGCCTCGTTGCAAGGCCACGCCCAGGCGCAATTCAAACTCGGCACCATGTTCTTCCACGGCGAAGGCGTTCCGGCCAATAACGTTCAGGCTTACATTCTGCTGAAGATGGCGGCGGTCAACGGCGCTGAAGATGCACTGGATACCGCCGACGAAGTCACCGAGAAAATGCCCCGCCAGGAGCTGGAAGTCGCCACTCAGGTGCTCGGGCAGATCTTTCGCAAGTATCTGATGGAATTGCAGAGCGCCGATGGGCGTACGCCGTTCTCGCCGCTTCCCTGATTTCTGCTCTGAATTGACTGTCCCCATCGCGAGCAAGCTCGCTCCCACAGTTGAGCTCCAGTATTTGGAAGATCCAATGTGGGAGCGAGCTTGCTCGCGATTGGGACAACTTGGTCTTGAGCCTTACTTCTCAGGCATCGGCACCGGAAACGGCATCACATTGCCGACCGCGCCGCGGGCTTCGCTGATTTTCGGCGTGCCCAGGCGCTCGACTTCATCGATGCGCACGATCGAATGCATCGGCACGAAACTGCGCACAACGCCTTCGAACTGAGCCTTGAGCTTCTCTTCGCTCGGGTCGACGACCACTTGCGTGCGCTCGCCAAAGACGAACTCTTCCACTTCCAGAAA
The DNA here is from genome assembly GCF_047784845.1 of Pseudomonas sp. NFX98. Classification (NCBI taxonomy): domain Bacteria; kingdom Pseudomonadati; phylum Pseudomonadota; class Gammaproteobacteria; order Pseudomonadales; family Pseudomonadaceae; genus Pseudomonas; species Pseudomonas sp. NFX98. The sequence continues at coordinate 194,443 of NZ_JBLNNF010000014.1, forward strand.
GCCCCACAGATCACTTTGATAGATCTGCTTGGCGTACATTTCGAACACCTGGCCCTGGTTGAGGAAAATCACCTTGTAGATTGGAGCTTCACGTTTGGTCATGGTGGGCGAGCAACACATCGGGGGATAAAAATGAGGGCGCGAACTATAGCATAGCCATCGGACGCGCAGCGGTAGGAACCTGGGTACATGTTCCCTATAATGCGCGGTTCTTTGAATCACGTGATGACTCTATTCCATGGCCAAGAAGCTTTACATCGAAACCCACGGTTGCCAGATGAACGAGTACGACAGCTCGCGCATGGTCGATCTGCTGGGCGAACACCAGGCCCTGGAAGTCACCGCACGCGCTGAAGACGCGGACGTGATCCTGCTCAACACCTGCTCGATCCGCGAACGTGCCCAGGACCGTGTCTATTCGCAGCTCGGCCGCTGGCGCGAACTGAAACTGGCCAACCCGGACATGGTAATCGCCGTCGGCGGTTGCGTGGCCAGCCAGGAAGGCGCGGCCATCCGCGACCGCGCGCCGTACGTCGACGTGGTGTTCGGTCCGCAGACTTTGCACCGTCTCCCGGAAATGATCGACGCCGCACGTATCACCAAGTTGCCGCAAGTCGACGTCTCGTTCCCGGAAATCGAAAAATTCGATCACCTGCCCGAGCCACGCATCGACGGGCCGAGCGCCTATGTGTCGGTGATGGAGGGTTGCAGCAAGTACTGCACGTTCTGCGTGGTGCCCTACACCCGTGGTGAAGAAGTCAGCCGCCCGTTCGACGACGTGATTGCCGAGATCATTCATCTGGCCGAAAACGGCGTGCGCGAAGTGACGCTGCTGGGGCAGAACGTCAACGGTTATCGCGGCACGACCCATGACGGACGCCTGGCCGATCTGGCCGAGTTGATCCGCGTGGTCGCCGCGGTCGACGGCATCGACCGCATCCGCTACACCACTTCGCACCCACTGGAATTCTCCGACAGCCTGATCCAGGCCCATGCCGACGTGCCTGAGCTGGTGAAGCACCTGCACTTGCCGGTGCAATCGGGTTCGGACCGCATCCTCGCCGCGATGAAGCGCAACCACACGGCGCTGGAATACAAATCCAAACTGCGCAAGTTGCGGGCCGCCGTGCCGGGCATCTGCATCAGTTCGGATTTCATCGTCGGCTTCCCCGGCGAGACCGAGAAAGACTTCGAGCAGACCATGAAGCTGATCGAGGATGTAGGCTTCGACTTCTCCTATTCGTTCGTCTACAGCCAGCGTCCGGGCACACCAGCCGCCGATCTGGCCGACGAAACGCCGGAAGCGCTGAAAAAAGAACGCCTGAATGCCCTGCAACATCGCCTGAACCAGCAAGGTTTCGAGATCAGCCGACAAATGGTCGGCTCGATCCAGCGGATTTTGGTAACCGATTATTCGAAAAAGGACCCCGGCGAGCTGCAAGGCCGGACCGAGAATAACCGTATCGTCAACTTCCGCTGCGACAATCCGACCTTGATCGGGCAGTTCGCCGACGTGCACATCGATGCGGCTCAACCGCACTCGCTGCGGGGCTCGTTGATCCCATAACAACGAAGATCCCTGTGGGAGCTGGCTTGCCAGCGATAGGGCCAGCAAGTCCGACAAAGATGTCGTCAGTTACGTCGCCATCGCTGGCAAGCCAGCTCCCACAGTGAACTGCATTGTTCTTGAGAATGGATTGATCCATTTAAGAGCTTTCGCACCCAGCCCACTGGCGCTATCCTTGATTCATCACTATTGCCCCAGGGCGGCTAAATACGACCTTGAACGCACCCATCGAACCACATCGTTTCATCCTCGAGCCTTTTGAGGCTCGCCGCTTCGCCAATCTGTGCGGGCAATTCGACGAGCATCTGCGCTTGATCGAACAGCGCCTGACCATCGAGATCCGCAACCGCGGAAACCAGTTCGAACTGATCGGCGAGCCCAAACACACCACCTCCGCGGAAAATCTCCTGCGCCGCCTGTACCGGGAAACCAAGGGTACCGAGCTGTCGCCGGACACGGTTCACCTGTTCCTGCAGGAATCCGCTGTCGAAGAGCTGGACAACCACTCGCCCGCCGAAGCCTCCGTCGCCCTGCGCACCAAGAAAGGCATGATTCGCCCTCGCGGCTTGAATCAGCTGCGCTACGTGAAGGAAATCCTCGGTAACGACATCAATTTCGGCATCGGCCCGGCCGGTACCGGCAAGACCTATCTGGCCGTTGCGTGCGCGGTAGACGCGCTGGAACGCGAGCAAATCCGCCGCATCCTGCTGGTGCGTCCGGCGGTCGAAGCGGGTGAAAAACTCGGCTTCCTGCCCGGCGACCTGTCGCAGAAAATCGACCCGTACCTGCGCCCGCTCTACGACGCCCTGTACGAAATGCTCGGCTTCGAATACGTCGCCAAGCTGATCGAACGCCAGGTCATTGAAGTTGCGCCACTGGCCTACATGCGCGGCCGTACGCTGAACAACAGCTTCATCATTCTCGACGAAAGCCAGAACACCACCGTCGAGCAAATGAAAATGTTCCTGACCCGGATCGGCTTCGGCTCCACAGCGGTCATCACCGGTGACATCACCCAGGTCGACCTACCCAAAGGTACCAAGTCCGGGTTGCACCACGTGATCGAAGTACTGAAAGACGTACCGGGAATCAGCTTTACCCATTTCGCGCCCAAGGACGTTGTGCGTCATCCGTTGGTGCAGCGCATTGTCGAGGCCTATGAGCGCTTCGAGAATCGTGTGGCTGATGAAGCACCCAAGGACACCCGCCGCGATGCTTGAGCTTGACCTGCAAATCGCGACCGAAGCGCCCGCCCCCAGCGAAGCCGAGTTCCGCCAATGGTGCGAACTGGCCCTGCGCCAGCGCACCGCCGACTCCGAAATGACCATTCGCCTGGTCGACGAAGCCGAAGGCCGCGAGCTCAATCACACCTGGCGGCAAAAGGATTACGCCACTAACGTCTTGTCGTTCCCCGCCGATGTGCCGGACGAATTTCTCGACATCCCGCTGCTGGGCGATCTGGTGATCTGCGTGGCCGTGGTCGAGCGCGAGGCCGCCGAACAAGGCAAGGAACTCAAGGCCCATTGGGCGCATCTGGTGATTCATGGCTGCTTGCATCTGCTGGGTTACGACCATATAGATGACGACGAAGCCGAAGAGATGGAAGCGCTGGAACGAACGTTGCTTGCAGAGCTGGGCTATCCCGATCCGTACGCGGACGACGAAACCGAAACATCCCTTACCGAAACAACAAAGGATTCAGAGTAATCGCTATGAGCGAAGATCGATCGAGCAACGGGCAAAAGTCATGGCTGGGTAAGCTCACCCAGGCTTTTGCCCACGAGCCGAAAAACCGCCAGGAGCTGCTGGAGCTGCTGCGCGATGCACATCAGAACAAACTGCTGGACAGCGAAGCGCTGGCCATCGTCGAAGGCGCCATCCAGGTGGCTGACCTGCAAGTGCGGGACATCATGGTCCCGCGTTCGCAGATGATCAGCATCAAGGCGACCCAGACACCTCGCGAGTTCCTGCCCGCCGTGGTCGACTCGGCCCACTCCCGCTACCCGGTGATCGGCGAAAGCCACGATGACGTGATGGGCGTGTTGCTGGCCAAGGACTTGCTGCCGTTGATCCTCAAGGAGAACGGCGACAACTTCAACATCAAGGATTTGCTGCGTCCGGCCACCTTCGTGCCGGAATCCAAGCGCCTGAATGTGTTGCTGCGCGAGTTCCGCGCCAACCACAACCACATGGCCATCGTCATTGACGAGTACGGCGGCGTGGCGGGCCTGGTGACCATTGAAGACGTGCTGGAGCAAATCGTCGGCGACATCGAAGACGAGCACGACGTCGAAGAAGACAGCTATATCAAGCCGCTGCCCAGCGGTGACTTCCTGATCAAGGCCCTGACGCCGATCGAGAACTTCAACGAGTTCTTCGACAGCGAATTCTCCGACGACGAGTTCGACACCGTCGGCGGTCTGGTGATGAGCGCATTCGGGCACTTGCCAAAACGCAACGAAATCACTGAAATCGGCGCCTATCGCTTCCGCATCCTGAATGCCGACAGCCGTCGCATTCATTTGCTACGTTTGACGCCTATCGCCCGGTAAAAATTTAAGGATTGAAATGCGCTGGACAACCCGCCCCGGCTGGCCCGGTAACCTGCTGGCCGTGGCGGCCGGTGCAATCACCACACTGGCCCTGGCGCCGTTCGATATCTGGCCGCTGGCCTTGCTGGCGGTCGGGCTGTTTTATGCCGGGCTGCGTGAGCTGAATCCTCGCCAGGCGCTGGGCCGTGGCTGGTGCTTCGGTTTCGGCCTGTTTGGCGCCGGCACCAGCTGGATCTACTACAGCATTCACCACTTCGGTGGCGCATCGGTGTTGCTGGCCGGTTTCCTGATGCTGATTTTCACGGCAGCGATTGCCTGGTTCTTCGCCCTACCCGCCTGGATCTGGGCGCGCTGGCTACGGCGCAACGAAGCACCGCTGGCCGATGCCTTGGCATTCGCCGCGTTGTGGGTTGGCCAGGAAGCGTTCCGGGGCTGGTTTCTCACCGGTTTCCCGTGGCTTTATTCCGGCTACAGCCAACTCGACGGCCCATTGACCGGGCTTGCCCCCGTCGGTGGCATGTGGCTGATTTCCTTTACCCTGGCCCTGACCGCAGCGTTGATCTACAACGGCATGCGCCTGGTTCGTACCGGCCGTAAAGCTTTCATCGCGGTCGGCGCCCTGCTGCTGGTCGGCCCGTGGGTATCCGGTATGGCACTCAAGCATCACGCCTGGACCAGCCCGTCGGGTGCGCCACTGAGTGTCGCGGCGATTCAGGGCAATATCGAACAAAGCATGAAATGGGACCCGGCGCAGCTCAACGCCCAACTGGCGCTGTATCGCGACATGAGTCTCAGCTCCAGGCGCGCCGACCTGCTGATCTGGCCGGAAACCGCGGTACCGGTGCTAAAGGAGTCCGCACAGGGCTACCTGGACATGATGGGCAAATTCGCCGCTGAACGGGGCTCGGCACTGATTACCGGCGTGCCGATTCGCGAAGTCGTCCGTCATGAGAAACGCTTCTTCAACGGCATTACCGTGGTCGGCGAAGGCGATGGCACCTATCTCAAGCAGAAACTCGTGCCGTTCGGTGAATACGTGCCGCTGCAGGATGTGCTGCGCGGGCTGATCGCATTCTTTGACTTGCCGATGTCGGACTTCGCCCGCGGCCCGGCCGACCAGGCCATGTTGCAGGCGAAGGGTTACCAGATCGCGCCGTTCATCTGCTACGAAGTGGTGTATCCGGAGTTCGCCGCCGGCCTGGCCGCGCAAAGCGATCTGTTGCTGACCATCAGCAATGACACCTGGTTCGGTACTTCAATCGGTCCGCTGCAACATTTGCAGATGGCACAGATGCGCGCATTGGAAGCGGGTCGCTGGATGATCCGTGCCACCAACAATGGCGTGACCGGCCTGATCAACCCGTTTGGCCAGATCACCGAACAGATTCCGCAATTCGAGCGGGGCATCCTGTACGGCGAAGTCGTGCCGATGCACAACCTGACGCCGTATCTGCAATGGCGCTCGTGGCCGCTGATCATTGTTTGCGTGCTGTTGTTTGGCTGGGCGCTGGTTGCGAGCCGGATGGCGAAAACCGTTTGAACATCGCGGTGATTGCATAAAAGATCGCAGCCTCGTTTCACTCGACAGCTCCTACAGGGAATTACGTGCTCTGTAGGAGCTGTCGAGTGAAACGAGGCTGCGATCTTGTCGATTTCAGCGGTAGAAAAGCGAATACCCGATCTGCCCCACCACCTCGTTCATCAGCTGCCCGCTGCGCCAGATCGCCTTGAACTCCGGCATCCATCCGCCCAGTGGCTCGGCATTGGCAACACCCAGGAAGCCCACCGGTGCCGACACCACCTCAAATCCGGCCTTTCTGAAACTCCAGACCGCTCGCGGCATGTTCGCGGCTTGCGTGACGACCACAACACGCTTGATGCCTTCGGGCAGCAATACCTTGGCCGTCAATTGCGCGTTTTCCCAGGTCGTACGACTCTGATCCTCCTGCCAACGCACTGTCACGCCGAAATCGTCGCGCAAGGAATCCGCCATGATCTGCGCTTCACTTGGTGGGGCGCCGTAATGCAGCCCGCCGCTGGTCAGCACCGGCAAGCCGGAAGCCTTGGCCAGGCGCGCCGCGTAGCGTTGGCGCTCCAATCCGACACCCGTGGGCTGGTCGACATTCCAGGCCACATCACCCTGCTCACGCCCCGATCCCAGCACCACGATTGCATCGGCACGCTGCCCCAGGGTTGACCATTCCTCGCGGGCCAGCGGCGGTTCACGCTCGACCAAACCGGCGCTCCATTGCACCACGACCGGCAGGCTCATCAGCCACAATCCGCCCAGCCCCAAGGCAAAGCACAGACCGGCAAGCCGCGGTCTTGAGCGGCGCCACCACCACGCAAGTATCAGCAACAGGATAAGAATGCCAGGCGGCATCAAAAGGTGTTTTACGAAATAACGAAAAGGCATCGAGCATCTCCCTGAGATGCCCGAAGCCTAAGTGGTTTGACGCAGTGCGACAATAAATACGGAAGGACTATGCTTCAAAAAATCATGGAGCATGGCTCTGTGCCCTTACTTGAACTGCATAGACCGGACCTTTACCGCGTCTCTGCCGGGGACCTTGTCCTTGAGCCAGATAATCTTGGCTGAACGTGGTGCGTCGAGTTGCTTCACTGCTTCGGACAAGCATCCGTGTGTCTCACGTTCACTGCGATCCAGATACGCCTTGACCAGGGCAAACTCTGCGGGGCTCAGGCCACGCAATTCCAGCTCCAGCGGACGTTCATCGCGCAGCCGGCCAGCGGTTTTTGCCGCTTCCAGGGCCATGCCCAGACGATCGATCAGTCTTTCGTACAGCTCCGGTTTTGTAGCTTTTTGCTGTGAATCAACCATCCCTCACCTCATTGGAAGATAAGACCTACTCCCCAGTTAGAGCTTAGCTTCCATGAACAAACCGGCTGGACGCCGCGACCAACGGCCCTCGCAGCGGTTTTCGCGAGACGCGCGGCAGTAATCAGGGTTTCCCTCGGTAGAGTGCGGTCATGTATGCTACGGCGCTTCCTGTAACTCCACTTCCAGCTCGACTGGGCACCGAAACGCCGAATTGGCGCATTCATCGTCCAGCGTTGCATTGAAGAGGATTAGGCCACCCCTATTCAGTTCAAAAGTAGCCATGCACGAACAATATCAGCCCCGTGAAATCGAAGCCGCCGCCCAGTCGTTCTGGGACGAGCAAAAGTCCTTTGAAGTCAGTGAACAGCCAGGCAAGGAGACTTACTACTGCCTGTCGATGTTCCCTTACCCCAGCGGCAAGCTACACATGGGGCACGTGCGCAACTACACCATCGGCGACGTGATCTCCCGCTACCAGCGCATGCAAGGCAAGAACGTCCTGCAACCCATGGGTTGGGACGCCTTCGGCATGCCGGCGGAAAATGCCGCGATGAAGAACAACGTAGCGCCCGCCAAATGGACCTACGAAAACATCGCCTACATGAAAACCCAGCTGCGCAGCCTGGGCCTGGCGGTGGACTGGTCGCGCGAAGTGACCACCTGCAAGCCTGATTACTACCGCTGGGAACAATGGCTGTTCACTCGCCTGTTCGAAAAAGGTGTGATCTACAAGAAAAGCGGCACCGTGAACTGGGACCCGATCGACCAGACCGTTCTGGCCAACGAACAGGTGATCGACGGTCGCGGCTGGCGTTCCGGCGCGCTGATCGAAAAGCGCGAAATCCCGATGTACTACTTCAAGATCACCGCCTACGCGGATGAGCTGCTGGAGAGTCTCGACGAATTGCCGGGCTGGCCTGAACAGGTCAAGACCATGCAGCGCAACTGGATCGGCAAATCCCGCGGCATGGAAGTGCAGTTCCCGTACAACGTCGACTCCATCGGCGAAACCGGCACACTGAAAGTCTTCACCACCCGTCCGGACACCCTGATGGGCGCGACTTACGTCGCCGTAGCCGCTGAACACCATCTGGCTACCCTGGCCGCGCAGAACAACCCTGAGCTGCAAGCGTTCATCGCTGAATGCAAAGGTGGCAGCGTGGCTGAAGCCGACGTCGCCACTCAAGAGAAAAAAGGTGTGCCGACCGGCCTGTTCGTCGAGCACCCGCTGACGGGCGAAAAACTGCCGGTCTGGGTCGCCAACTATGTGCTGATGCACTACGGCGACGGCGCGGTGATGGCGGTGCCGGCTCACGACGAGCGCGATTTCGAATTCGCCCACAAGTACAACCTGCCGATCAAATCCGTGGTGCGCACCAGCTCCGGTGACACTAACCCGTCGCCATGGCAAGACGCCTACGGCGAGCACGGCACGCTGATCAATTCCGGCGAGTTCGACGGTCTCGACTTTGCCGGCGCCTTCGACGCCATCGAAGTCGCACTGATCAAGAAAGAACTGGGCGCCTCGCGTACCCAGTTCCGTCTGCGTGACTGGGGCATCAGCCGCCAGCGTTACTGGGGCTGCCCGATCCCGATCATCCACTGCACCACCTGCGGTGACGTGCCGGTGCCGGAAGATCAACTGCCGGTCGTGCTGCCGGAAGACGTGGTGCCGGACGGCGCCGGTTCGCCACTGGCGCGCATGCCCGAGTTCTACGAGTGCAGCTGCCCGAAATGCGGCCAGCCTGCCAAGCGTGAAACCGACACCATGGACACCTTCGTCGAGTCTTCCTGGTATTACGCCCGTTACGCCTCCCCTCAGTATGAAGGCGGCCTGGTGGAAAAATCGGCGGCCGACCACTGGTTGCCGGTGGATCAGTACATCGGCGGTATCGAACACGCGATTCTTCACCTGCTCTACGCGCGCTTCTTCCACAAGCTGATGCGCGACGAAGGCCTGGTGAGTTCCAACGAGCCGTTCAAGAACCTGCTGACCCAAGGCATGGTGATCGCCGAAACTTACTATCGTCGCGAAGCCAATGGCGCCTACACCTGGTTCAACCCGGCGGACGTCGAGCTTGAGCGTGACAGCAAAGCCAAGGTCATCAGCGCCAAACTGAAATCCGACGGTTTGCCGGTGGAAATCGGCGGCACCGAGAAGATGGCCAAGTCCAAGAATAACGGCGTCGACCCACAGTCGATGATTGACCAGTTCGGCGCAGACACCTGCCGCCTGTTCATGATGTTCGCCTCGCCACCTGACATGAGCGCGGAATGGTCCGACTCCGGCGTTGAAGGTTCGCACCGCTTCCTCAAGCGAGTCTGGCGCCTGGCTCAGGCCCATGTCACTCAAGGCCTGCCGGGCAAACTGGACGTCGCCAGCCTGAATGACGAACAAAAAGCTGTTCGTCGCTCGATCCACCTGGCCATCAAGCAGGCCAGCCAGGACGTCGGCCAGAACCACAAATTCAACACCGCCATCGCCCAGGTGATGACGCTGATGAACGTGCTGGAAAAAGCCGCGCAAGCCACCGAACAGGATCGCGCACTGATTCACGAAGGTCTGGAAACCGTGACCCTGCTGCTGGCTCCGATCACGCCGCACATCAGCCATGAGCTGTGGAACCAACTGGGCCACGCTGATGCGGTGATCGACGCCGGTTGGCCGGTGCAAGACGACAGCGCGCTGGTGCAGGACAGCCTGACGCTGGTCATCCAGGTCAACGGCAAGCTGCGCGGCCAGATCGAAATGCCGGCCAGCGCGACACGCGAAGAAGTCGAAGCCGCCGCACGTGCCAACGAAAACGTGTTGCGCTTCGTCGATGGCCTGACTATTCGTAAAGTGATCGTGGTGCCTGGGAAACTGGTCAACATCGTCGCCAGCTAATTGGATCGGGCGTCAGGTTCGCCTGGCGCCAAGTAAAACCTTTCGGGCCGCATGATCGGCCCACATGGTTTCAAGGGGAGCAACACAATGATCAAACGCAATTTGCTGGTAATGGGCCTCGCGGTTCTACTGAGCGCCTGCGGTTTCCAGCTGCGCGGCACCGGCACCAATGAACTGGCGATCAAGGAACTGGACCTCAGTGCACGCAACGCCTATGGCGAAACCGTGACCCAACTGCGTCAGGTGCTCGATAGCAGCGGCGTCAAGATCTACACCGGTGCACCCTACAAACTGGTGCTGACCGATGAGCAGGAAAGCCAGCGCATCCTCAGCTACGCGGGCGCGGGTCGGACCGGTGAGTATCAGTTGAACACAGTGCTCAGCTACAACATCCTCAGCCAGGGCAACCTGTCGCTGATCGACGACAAGCTCGAAGTACAAAAAGTCTTCATCCACGATGGCAACAACCTCGCGGGCTCCGACCAGGAAGCCAACGATGCACGCAAGGACATGCGTCGCGAACTGGTGCAACGCATGATGCTGCGCCTGCAGCAACTCACGCCGACCCAGCTTGCCCAGCTGCAACAGACTGCCGAAGCGAAGGCCAAGGCAGAGGCAGCAGCTCTTGAAGCTGCACAGAAGGCTGAAGCGGAAACCCCGCGTCAGTCGCCTATCGAACTGCCGCAGCAGTAAGACTTACGGGGCGCTCAGGCGCCCCGTTCGCCCTCTCCTATGAAGCTCGCTCCCGCCCAACTCGCCAAACACCTGCAAGGTGCCCTCGCGCCGGTCTATGTGATCAGCGGCGATGACCCTTTGCTGTGTCAGGAAGCCGCTGACGCAATCCGCACCGCCGCTCGTCAGCAGGGTTTCGACGAACGCCAGGTCTTCGCCGCCGATGCCAGTTTCGACTGGGGCACGTTGCTGCAAGCCGGTGCCAGCATGTCGCTGTTCGCCGAAAAGCGTCTTCTGGAACTGCGCCTGCCCTCCGGCAAGCCGGGTGACAAAGGTGCTGCAGCCCTCATCGAATACTGCTCGCGACCGGCCGAAGACACCCTATTGCTGATCAGCCTGCCGAAGCTCGATGGCAGTGCGCAGAAAACCAAATGGGGCAAGGCGCTGGTCGAAGGCCAACAGACTCAGTTCGTGCAGATCTGGCCGGTGGATGCCAACCAACTGCCGAGCTGGATCCGCCAGCGTCTGTCCCAGGCCGGGCTTTCTGCAAGTCAGGACGCCGTCGAGCTGATCGCTGCGCGAGTCGAAGGCAACCTGCTGGCCGCCGCCCAGGAAATCGAAAAGCTCAAACTGATGGCCGAGGGCGGTCAGATCACCGTCGAAACCGTGCAGGCTGCGGTGGCCGACAGTGCGCGCTTCGATGTCTTCGGGTTGACCGATGCAATTCTCAACGGCGAAGCCGCCCACGCACTACGCATGCTCGAAGGGCTGCGCGGTGAAGGCGTCGAGCCACCGGTGATACTCTGGGCGTTGGCCCGGGAGCTGCGTCTGTTGGCCAATATTTCCCTGCAATACAGTCAGGGCACGCCGCTGGACAAGGCCTTCAGCCAGGCCAAACCACCGGTTTGGGACAAGCGCAAACCACTGATGAGCAAGGCCCTGCAACGCTACTCGGCGCAACGCTGGGCGCAGTTGCTGCTCGAAGCACAACGTATCGACGCGCAGATCAAAGGCCAGTCTGCCGGTTCGCCGTGGATGAGCTTGAGTCGATTGACGTTGTTGATGGCTGGCCAGAGATTGTCGTTGCCTGCCGAATAAATCAAAGATCGCAGCCTGCGGCAGCTCCTACAAGAGATCGCTTTCTTATGTAGGAGTTGCCGCAGGCTGCGATCTTTTGATCTTCCTTCCTACAAAACCCGCATCCATCCGCCCTATAGACAGAACCCCGACTTCGGCAGATTATTGCCCCCGCAAAACCCACTCAATCGAGAGATATCACCATGAGCAAAAAGCCGTCCAAACACGGCCCCAACAAGGCCAAATCCATCATCGCCCAGCCACTGTTCCGCAGCCGTCAGGAACGAGCCGGCAAGGGCAAAGGCAGCTACCGCCGCGAAGCCTTCCAGTCTGATAGCTGGGAGGCTTCTTACTTTCTGGCGGCCTGAAAGGCAAGCATCCGCTCAACATGTTAAGGTCTGTACCTGATCCGTATTTCCTGGACCCGTGCATGCCCTTTTGTCTTTCCCGTCGTTGGCACCTGCGCCAATTGATTGCTGCCTCCAGCCTCGTTTTGCTAGTCGCCTGCGCGGAAAAACCCACCGCCGCCGACGCCCAGCCGCTTCAATCCTTCCCCGTCGCCACCGCCCCAGCGGTCATTCCGCCTGTGGTTCCAAACGGTGAAAATCTCGATATCCAGCCAACCCAGACCTTCGCCGAATGGCAGGCGGGTTTCCGCAAGGATGCCCTTGCCGCTGGTATCCGCGCCGATCTGTTCGATCGCGCTTTCGCCAATGTCAGCTTCGACCCCAGTGTGATTCGTGCCGATCGCAGCCAGCCGGAATTCGCAAAACCGGTGTGGGAATACCTCGATGGCGCCCTGTCACCGCTGCGGGTTCGCAAAGGCCAGGCACTGGTCGAGCAATATGCCGGCGTTCTGCAAAGCATCGAACAGCGTTATGGCGTCGATCGTCAGGCGCTGGTTGCCGTGTGGGGCATGGAGAGTAACTTCGGTCAGTTCCAGGGCAGCAAGTCGGTGATCAATTCTCTGGCAACCCTGGCCTACGAAGGCCGCCGCCCAGGATTTGCCCACGCGCAATTGATCGCCGCACTGCAAATCCTGCAACAGGGGGATATCGAACCCGAGAAAATGCTCGGTTCGTGGGCCGGCGCCATGGGCCAGACCCAGTTCATACCGACCACCTACAACACCCACGCCGTGGATTTCGATGGCGACGGCCGTCGCGATATCTGGGGCAGTTCGGCTGACGCGCTGGCCTCGACCGCGCATTACCTGCAGAGCTCTGGCTGGCAGAGAGGTCAACCATGGGGCTTTGAAGTCCAGCTTCCGAGCGGCTTCAATTACGTGCTGGCCGATGGCACGATTCGCAAGAGTGTCGCCGAGTGGCGGCAACTGGGAGTTACGCTGCCAAACGGTGGCCAGGTTCCGGCAGGCTCAGAGCAATTGTCCGCGGCGCTGCTGTTGCCGGCAGGCTATCGAGGCCCGGCCTTCCTGGTCCTCGATAACTTCCGTGCGATTCTCAAGTACAACAACTCGTCGTCCTATGCCTTGGGAGTGAGCCTGTTGTCCGAGCGCTTCAATGGCGCGGGGCTGATCAGTGGCACGTGGCCAAAAGATGACCTGCCGCTGAGCCGCACCGAGCGGATCGAACTGCAAAACCTGCTGAGCGCCCAGAACTACGACGCGGGCACTGCGGACGGCATCATCGGTGCAAATACGCGCAAGGCGATCCGTAGTGCACAGCAGTCGTTTGGCTGGCCGGCGGATGGTTATCCGACGCACAAGTTGCTGGAAGGTTTGCGTAACCGCTAAAAGCAAAAGATCGCAGCCTTCGGCAGCTCCTACAAGGTTTGTGTACACCTGTAGATACCGTCTTGAACCTCACCGGGCAAGCGCAAGTTTCGGGTCGTAGGGCTGGCCCGACTTGAGTACGCCGTAAACGAAGTGCAGCAGCTTTCGCATCGCCGCACAAATGATCTGCTTGGG